>NZ_AJTN02000199.1 GCF_000305495.1 Peribacillus psychrosaccharolyticus ATCC 23296
GATTTATGAGGCAAAATTCAAGTGGGGTATATAGCTTTATGCCGCTTGGAATACGAGTTCTTCAAAAAATAGAAACGATTGTCCGTGAAGAAATGGAAAACGCTGGAGCTGTAGAGTTATTAATGCCTGCACTTCAACAAGCAGAATTCTGGCAGGAATCTGGCAGATGGTACTCATATGGACCGGAACTCATGAGATTGAAAGACCGAAACAATCGTGAGTTTGCGCTTGGTGCGACACATGAAGAAGTAATTACAAGTTTAGTACGTGATGAAGTAAAATCATATAAGCGTCTGCCATTAACTGTGTACCAAATTCAAACTAAGTTCCGTGATGAAAAGCGCCCTCGTTTTGGACTGCTGCGCGGACGTGAATTCATTATGAAGGATGCTTATTCGTTCCATGCTAATCAAGAAAGTCTTGATGAAGTGTACCAACGTCTATTCACAGCCTATACCAATATTTTTACTCGTTGTGGAGTAGATTTTAGAGCTGTAATTGCCGATTCTGGTGCTATGGGTGGAAAAGATACGCATGAATTCATGGTTTTATCTGAAGTCGGAGAAGATACAATTGCTTACTCGGATACTTCTGACTATGCAGCCAACGTTGAGATGGCACCAGTTATCTTAACTAAAGAAAGAAGTACTGAAACAGAAAATCCGTTAGAAAAAATTGAAACGCCTGGACAGAAAACGATTGAGGATGTAGCATCATTCCTTAACGTATCTCAGCAGCAGTGCATCAAAACTTTATTATTTAAAGTGGATGATAAATATGTTGCAGTTCTAGTTCGCGGCGATCATGAAGTAAATGATATCAAATTGAAAAACTTCTATGATGCTGGATCTGTGGAGCTTGCTTCACCAGCAGAAACACAAGAGATACTAGGCTGCCCAGTAGGTTCCCTAGGCCCCGTAGGATTAAAAGAAGTAGAAATACTAGCCGACCAAGAAGTTGAATTCCTTGTTAATGCTGTGACAGGTGCAAATGAAGAAGATTTCCATTATATTAATGTGAATCCAAATCGTGATTTTGAAGTATCACAGTATACGGATCTTCGTTTCATCCAAGAAGGAGACGTCTCTCCAGACGGAGAGGGTACCATTAAATTTGCTAAAGGTATCGAAGTTGGACATGTCTTTAAGCTCGGTACTAGGTATAGTGAAGCAATGAACGCTGTTTATCTGGATGAAAATGGCCGCTCACAACCAATGATCATGGGTTGTTATGGCATTGGAGTCTCTAGAACACTTGCCGCTGTTGCTGAACAATTTAATGATGATAAAGGCTTGCTATGGCCAGCCAATTTAGCTCCGTATCAAGTACATTTGATTCCTGTTAATATGAAGGATGATACACAGGCAGCTGTTGCTGAAGAATTGTATCAAGACCTTAAGGCACAAGGATTAGCTGTTTTGATGGATGATCGTAAAGAGCGTGCGGGAGTTAAATTTGCTGATTCTGATTTAATTGGTATACCTGTCCGAGTGACTGTTGGTAAGAAAGCAGCCGATGGGATCCTAGAAGTGAAAATTAGAAAAACTGGCGAAGTTCTCGAGGTAAATAAAGCAGAACTGGCTGAAACACTAAAAGGACTTCTATAAAAAAACAAAAGAAAATAAAAAAGCATCAGTCATCATGATGATGCTTTTTTATTGGTGTAGGGTTGTATTTGTTTTACCAGCAACATATCAAAAAAATATCTAGGAACTTCATTAGCGAATGTTGTCGATATGTTATAATTACCTCTCCATAACTAAATGATTATTAGCGAAACAAACAATAGAGTAACTAGAGAATATAAGGGGAGAGCGGAAATGGATCAAAATCCGAATACGGGAAGAGAAAGATTTCAACTCTTGCTGCAGCAAATGGACCTTACAGAGGATGCATTTGTTACCTATTTTTATCAAGCAGAAATTGTGAAGCTGTCTATAGACCGAGAAGCCAAATCTTGGCATTTTATTTTCAAATTGAATGATGTACTGCCATGCAGTGTGAACACCCGCTTTGCCAACCATCTTGCGGCTACCTTTGCGCATCTTGCTAGAGTGACTTTTTCGTTCCAAGTAGATAGTCCAAACATTACGGATGAATTGGTGAAGGAGTATTGGCGGCACTGTATTAGTGAACTTGATGGAATGTCACCAGCCTTGCTCTCATTATTAAATGATCAAGAACCAAAAATTGTTGGGAATCGAATTTTTGTGAAGGCAAGGAATGGAGCGGAAGCAGGGCAGCTGAAGAATAAATATTCAGGATTGATTTCAAATATCTATCAATCACTTGGTTTTCCTGCCTTCTCTCTTGATGCAGAAGTGTCTGAAATGAAAGAGGATAAGGATTATCAGCAGTTCCTTGTTGAAAAACAAAAAGAAGATGAAGCCAAGGGGCTTGCAGCCTTGACTGAGATGCAAAAGAAAGAATCTGAGAAAGGCAATGATGATCAATACCACGGTCCCGTTAAGATTGGTTATACCATCAAAGAAGATGCGGACTTCCGTAGAATTGAACAAATAATTGACGAAGAACGTAAAATTGCGATCGAAGGGTATGTCTTCCACTCTGAACTTAGAGAACTTCGGAGCGGTAGAACGCTGTTAACATTTAAGGTGACTGACTACACAAGTTCCATTTTAATTAAGGTGTTTTCTCGTGATAAAGAAGATGCGGCTATTTTAGCGAATGTTAAAAAGGGAATGTGGGTCAGAGCGCAGGGTAGTATTCAAAATGATACATTTGTTCGTGACTTAGTGATGATCGCCAATGATATTAATGAAATTACGAAAATAGGCCGGCTTGATCATGCACCCAAAGATGAAAAACGGGTTGAGCTTCATCTGCATACGCCAATGAGTCAAATGGATGCCGTCACCCCGGTCGGAACCCTTGTTGCCCAAGCAGCAAAATGGGGGCATAAAGCGATTGCCGTTACTGATCATGCAGGTGTGCAATCTTTCCCTGATGCGTATAGTGCAGGAAAGAAACATGATATAAAAATTCTTTATGGTGTGGAAGTTAACCTTGTCGATGATGGAGTGCCAATTGCTTATAATGATTCGCATCGTTTATTAGCAGACGAAACGTATGTGGTGTTTGACTTTGAAACAACAGGTCTCTCTGCGGTATACGATACAATTATTGAACTTGCAGCAGTGAAAATCCATAATGGGGACATCATTGATCGTTTTGAATCATTTGCGAACCCGCATCACCCTTTATCAACCACGACGATTGACTTAACAGGAATTACAGATGATTTGGTTGAAAATGCCCCGGAAGTATCAGAAGTTCTCGAAAACTTCCGCAACTGGGCAGGAGATGGTGTGCTTGTTGCACATAATGCTAGCTTTGATATGGGATTCTTAAATGTAGGCTATAAAAAATTAGGCTATCCGAAAGCAGAAAATCCAGTTATTGATACGCTGGAACTAGGCCGTTTCTTGTATCCTGAATTTAAAAATCATCGGTTAAATACATTAACGAAGAAATTTGACATTGAACTGACTCAACATCACCGGGCAATTTTTGATGCTGAAGCAACAGGCTATTTATTGCTTAAAATGCTGAAAGATGCCACTGAAAAAGGAATTATTTATCATGATCAGTTTAATGAAAATATGGGACAAGGTAATGCGTATCAACGTTCTCGTCCGTATCATTGTACGCTGATTGCACAAACCCAAGCAGGGTTAAAGAACTTATTTAAACTTGTGAGTCTAGCCCATATTGATTTCTATTACCGAGTGCCTCGTATTCCGCGTTCAAAACTCGCTAAACTTCGTGAAGGCATTTTAGTCGGTTCAGGTTGTGATAAGGGCGAAGTGTTTGAAGGAATGATGCAAAAGGGCTTTGAGGAAGTTTTAAAGATTGCCGAGTTTTACGATTATATTGAAGTACATCCGAAAGAGGTGTACCAACATATGATTGAACGAGAATATGTTCGGGACCAAAAATCATTAGAGAGTATCCTCGAGAATCTAGTTAAACTTGGTGAAAAGTTAAACAAGCCGGTTGTTGCCACAGGGAATGTTCATTATCTCGATCCTAATGATAAAATTTACCGAAAAATCTTGATTAATTCCCAAGGCGGCGCTAATCCGCTCAATCGTCATTCATTGCCAGACGTTCATTTCCGTACGACGGATGAGATGCTCAAATCGTTCTCATTTTTAGGTGAAGAGAAGGCTAAAGAAATTGTAGTAACGAATACAAATAAAATTGCCGATATGATTGATGATATTAAACCAATCAAAGATGAACTTTATACACCGAAAATTGAAGGCGCCGAAGAAGAAATGAAAGAAATGAGCTACACAATGGCAAGGAGCATTTATGGCGAAGACTTGCCTGAAATTGTTGAAGCACGTCTTGAAAAAGAACTAAAAAGTATCATCGGCCATGGTTTTGCGGTTATTTATCTTATTTCGCATAAATTGGTTAAGAAATCATTGGATGATGGATATTTGGTTGGTTCTCGGGGATCGGTCGGTTCTTCTCTTGTAGCAACCATGACAGAGATAACAGAGGTAAATCCGCTTCCACCGCATTTTGTCTGCCCAACATGTAAAAAATCGGAGTTCTTTGATGACGGGTCAGTTGGTTCAGGTTTTGATTTGCCTGATAAGAATTGTCCGAACTGTGGGACCCGCTATAAAAAGGATGGCCATGACATTCCGTTTGAAACCTTCCTTGGGTTTAAAGGGGATAAAGTACCCGATATTGATTTAAACTTTTCCGGTGAGTACCAGCCAAACGCCCATAATTATACGAAGGAACTGTTTGGTGAAGACTACGTCTTTAGAGCAGGAACGATAGGAACGGTTGCTGAAAAGACCGCATATGGTTATGTTAAGGGATATGCGGCAGATAATAATATGATAATTCGCGGCGCTGAAACGGACCGCCTTGTATCTGGTTGTACTGGGGTAAAAAGAACAACTGGACAGCATCCAGGCGGTATTATCGTAGTACCTGACTATATGGATATTTACGATTTTACGCCGATTCAATTTCCGGCAGATGATCGGAACTCGGAATGGAAAACGACTCATTTTGATTTCCACTCCATCCATGATAATATCTTAAAACTCGATATACTTGGCCATGATGATCCAACGGTTATCAGAATGCTTCAGGATCTGAGCGGAATTGACCCCAAAACGGTTCCGACTGATGATCCAGAGGTAATGAAAATCTTTAGCAGTACAGAATCTTTAGGTGTAACGCAAGATCAGATTATGTGTAAAACAGGAACTCTTGGGATTCCTGAATTCGGAACAAAATTTGTCCGTCAGATGCTTGAAGATACGAAGCCGACAACTTTTTCTGAACTTGTTCAGATATCTGGTCTGTCACATGGTACAGATGTTTGGCTTGGTAATGCACAAGAACTTATTCATAATTCGATTTGTACCTTGAGCGAAGTAATCGGTTGTCGTGATGATATCATGGTATACCTGATTTATCAGGGACTCGACCCATCGCTTGCCTTTAAGATCATGGAATCCGTTCGTAAAGGTAAAGGCCTGTCAGATGAATTTGAAGCGGAGATGCGGAAGAACGAAGTGCCGGAATGGTACATCGATTCCTGTAAAAAAATTAAGTATATGTTCCCGAAAGCCCATGCCGCTGCATATGTTTTGATGGCCGTACGGATTGCTTATTTCAAAGTTCATTTACCATTAGTCTATTATGCGGCGTATTTCACTGTCCGTGCAGAAGACTTTGAAGTTGATGCGATGGCTAGGGGGTCACATGCCTTGCGGACGAAGATAGAAGAGATTACAGTTAAGGGTCTCGATGCTTCTACAAAAGAAAAAAATACCCTGACAGTTCTTGAACTCGCATTAGAAATGTGTGAACGTGGTTTTTCATTCCAGAAAATTGATTTATATAAATCAAGTGCTGATGAATTCATAATTGACGGAAATACGTTGATTCCACCTTTCAATGCCATTCCTGGTCTCGGTACGAATGCTGCAATTAATATTGTTAAAGCTCGTGAAAATGGTGAGTTCTTATCAAAAGAAGATCTACAACAGCGTGGGAAAGTTTCAAAAACTATTATTGAGTTTCTGGATAAGCATGGCTGCCTAGGTGACTTACCTGAACAAAATCAGCTGTCACTTTTCTAAAAGATGTTTATTGTACCAACAGACTAACAGTCAAAGCCGCTTCATTTGCATAAATAAGGCGATTATGATATATTTTAATTGGAAATACTTAAGAAGATTCAATGGCAAGAGTGGGGAAACCCGCTCTTTCTTGTTGTACTCTACTAAAAATTCGAATCCATTACACAGAACGTACGACGAAACATGTATGGAGGAACACATGAGCAAAGTAATTGATACAGTAGAAGAGCTTGTCACACCAATACTCGAAGAGCTGAAACTAGAACTAGTTGAAGTCGAGTATGTAAAAGAAGGAAAGTCTTGGTTTCTCCGTGTTTATATCGATAAAGAAACAGGCGTCGATATTGAGGACTGCGGCATAGTTAGTGAGAAATTAAGCGAAAAGCTGGATGAAACCGATCCAATCGAGCAGAATTATTATCTTGAGGTTTCATCACCTGGAGCAGAACGTCCGCTTAAGAAGGACAAAGACTTCCAAAAAGCGATTGGGAAACATGTTTACATAAAAACATATGAACCAATTCTTAATGAAAAAGAGTTTGAAGGAAAGCTTCTAGAGTTTGACGGCACACAAGTTACACTAGAAGTTAAAATCAAAACAAGAGTTAAATTAATCGTCATTCCGTATGAAAAAGTTGCAAAAGCACGCTTGGCCGTTACGTTTTCCTAAAAGTGATAATTAGGAAAGCATCAAAAATTTTTATGTGAATGCATAAGGGGGATCAACCATGAGCAAGGAGTTACTGGATGCTCTCTATATTTTAGAAAAAGAAAAAGGCATATCAAGGGATATCTTAATTGATGCCATTGAAGCTGCACTTATATCGGCATACCGCCGTAATTTTAACCAGGCACAAAATGTTCGTATCGACATGAACTTTGATAAGGGATCGATGAGAGTCTTTGCCCGTAAAGATGTTGTTGACCAAGTATTTGATGCAAGGTTAGAGATCTCTGTTGAAGAGGCACAATTAATTAACCCGAACTACATGCTTGATGATGTTGTAGAAATGGAAGTAACGCCGAAGGACTTTGGCCGCATTGCTGCACAAACGGCTAAACAGGTTGTTACTCAACGCGTGCGCGAGGCTGAACGCGGCATTATCTATTCCGAATTTATTGATCGTGAAGAAGACATCATGACAGGGATTGTACAACGTCAAGATTCGCGTTTTATCTATGTCAGCTTAGGCAAAATAGAAGCGCTTCTTCCAATTAACGAACAAATGCCAAATGAGTCTTACAAACCTCATGACCGTATTAAAGTATTTATCACGAAGGTTGAAAAGACTTCAAAAGGGCCTCAAATCTTTGTTTCACGTACACATCCTGGTTTGTTGAAACGCTTATTCGAAATTGAAGTACCAGAAATTTTTGATGGTACAGTTGAAATAAAATCAGTAGCCCGTGAAGCAGGAGATCGTTCGAAGATATCTGTTCACTCGGATAACGAAGAAGTCGATCCAGTAGGTTCATGCGTTGGTCAAAAAGGACAGCGTGTCCAAGCGATTGTTAATGAGCTTAAAGGCGAAAAGATAGACATTGTGAAATGGTCTGAAGATCCAGTTGTATTCGTAGCCAATGCGTTAAGCCCTTCTAAGGTGCTTGAAGTACTGATTAAAGAAGACGACAAAGGAACGACCGTTATCGTACCTGACTATCAGCTTTCCCTTGCTATCGGTAAGCGCGGACAAAATGCTCGTCTTGCTGCTAAACTAACAGGCTGGAAAATTGATATTAAGAGTGAGACAGAAGCCCGCGAAGCTGGAATCTATCCACTTGAAGATCATGAACCGCTGCTTAGTCAAGACAGCTATGATAACGATGAAGACTTTGATGTCGAAGAATAAGTAAGAGGTGATCGACAATGAATAGCCGAAAGAAAATTCCGATGCGCAAATGCATTGCTAGCGGTGAAATGAAGCCGAAAAAAGAGCTAATTCGTATCGTACGATCTAAAGAAGGGGAAGTCAGCATTGATCCCACAGGCAAAAAGTCTGGGCGTGGAGCCTACTTGACGCTTGACCGGGAAATCATTTTGTCAGCACAGAAGAAAAATGTGCTGGCTAATCAACTCAGCGCACACATCGATCCTTCCCTTTATGAACAATTACTTGCAATAGTGGATAAGGAGCAACAGTGACCATCATGATCCAACAAAAGTGGATGTCTCTATTAGGTTTGGCCAATCGAGCGCGTAAATTGATTTCTGGAGAAGAATTAGTGCTAAAAGATATCAGAAACGGCAATGCCAAATTGGTGATTTTAGCTGCCGATGCTTCTAAGAATACAGAAAAAAAACTAACTGATAAATGCATCTTCTACAAAGTTCCTCTTAAAAGAGTCGATAATCGGGAATTACTGGGAAAAGCAATAGGCAAGGAAGCACGTGTCGCCGTTGCGGTTCTGGATGAAGGTTTTGCTAAAAAACTCCAAACGTTGCTCGATTGAATTTTTCCGGGGGTGAACGTATGACTAAAATGCGCGTGTACGAATATGCAAAAGAGAAAAATGTTTCAAGTAAAGACGTAATAAATAAACTCAAAGAAATGAACATAGAGGTATCCAATCATATGACAGCATTAGACGATTCTACGGTTAATAAATTAAACGATACATTAAATAAAAACCAATCAAATACAGCAGACAGCACAAACAGCCAGCCTGCTTCAAAAGTCGTTGAAAAATACGAAGAAGAAGCGAATGAAAAAGGTACTGGTACAGCAAGCAAAGAAAAACTTAAGAAAAAACCACCTGTTAAACCGGCTGCAGCTGGGTCAAAACCTTTTAATAAAGGCGGACGCGGCAACAATCGTAACCGGAATAATGTGAAGCACAAGCCTTCTCATTCACCACAGGCTGCACCTGTGCAAAAAAGAAAAGAAAGAGAGCTTCCAACGAAAATTTCATTTACAGAGTCTCTGACTGTAACGGAATTAGCTAAGAAGCTGCACCGTGAGCCTTCTGAAATCATCAAAAAACTCTTCATGCTTGGTGTAATGGCAACCATTAACCAATCACTTGAAAAAGATGCAATTGAATTGATTGCTAGTGAGTATGGCGTAGAGGTTGAAGAAGAAGTACTGGTCGATCTTACGGATCTGGAGTCATTGGTAACAGAAGACAATGCCGACAATCTAGTTGAACGTCCATCAGTTGTTACCATCATGGGACACGTTGACCATGGTAAAACAACATTACTAGACTCTATTCGGAATACAAAGGTAACAGAAGGCGAAGCCGGCGGAATTACACAGCATATCGGAGCATACCAAGTTGAGATCAAAGGAAAGAAAATTACATTCCTAGATACTCCAGGACATGCTGCTTTCACAACGATGCGTGCCCGTGGAGCTCAAATTACTGATATAACAATCCTTGTTGTTGCAGCTGACGATGGTGTAATGCCGCAGACAATTGAAGCAATCAACCATGCAAAAGCGGCTGACGTTCCAATTATTGTAGCTGTTAATAAAATGGATAAACCATCAGCTAATCCTGATCGTGTGATGCAAGAATTAACTGAACATGGCCTTGTTTCTGAAGCATGGGGCGGAGATGTTATTTTTGTACCAATTTCTGCGAAAAATGGCGAAGGAATCGAAAGTCTTCTTGAAATGATTCTGCTTGTTGGTGAAGTAAATGAATACAAAGCTAACCCAGAACGTAATGCTATTGGTACAGTAATTGAAGCGCGTCTAGATAAAGGCCGCGGAACAGTTGCGACACTTCTTGTTCAAAATGGTACCCTTAAAATCGGAGATCCGATCGTAGTAGGTAACAGCTTTGGACGTGTAAGAGCAATGGTGAATGATTTAGGACGCCGCGTAAAAGAGGCAGGCCCATCAACACCTGTTGAGTTAACTGGTCTAAATGAAGTTCCGCAAGCAGGAGACCGTTTTATCGTCTTTAATGACGAAAGAACAGCTCGTCAAGTTGGGGAAACAAGGGCACAACGCCAATTGGCTTCACAACGTAATGAAAAATCAGTTGTTACATTAGATAACTTGTTTGAACAAATGAAACAAGGCGACATCAAAGAATTGAATATCGTATTAAAAGCGGATGTTCAAGGTTCTGCTGAAGCCGTTGCTGCCTCACTGAGAAAAATTGAAGTTGAAGGTGCAAAAGTTAAAATTATTCATACAGGTGTCGGTGCTATTACTGAATCCGATATTATTCTAGCGGCAGCTTCTAATGCAATCGTTATTGGTTTCAATGTCCGTCCAGATGTAAATGCGAAACGTGCAGCCGAATCAGAAAATGTTGATGTTCGTCTACACCGTATCATTTACAAAGCGATTGAAGAAATTGAAGCAGCGATGAAAGGGATGCTTGATCCTGAATTCGAAGAAAAAGTTATCGGTCAAGCAGAAGTACGGACTACGTTCAAAGTATCAAAAGTGGGTACAATTGCTGGATCGTACGTTACTGAAGGTAAATTGACTCGTGATTCTGGTGTCCGCTTAATTCGTGACGGTATCGTTATTTTCGAAGGCGAACTTGATACTTTAAAACGTTTCAAAGACGAAGTAAAAGAAGTTGCTCAGAACTATGAGTGTGGAATTACGATTAAAAACTTCAATGACCTTAAAGAAGGCGATATTATTGAAGCTTACGTAATGCAGGAGATCGAACGTAAATGATTGTCGGCTCTGCCGAATTTGAATGTATCATCTATGATGCGCATTCCTTAAAAGAAAAACGGGCCGTGCTGCAGCGTATTATTTCAAGACTTAAGCAGAAATTCAATATTTCTGTGGCTGAGGTAGGGTATCAGGATCTTTGGCAGCGAAGTGCACTTGCCATCGTGACTGTATCCTCCTCCCGAATGGCAACTGAGAGAGAATTACAAAATGCCCTTCTATTTCTGGATTCATTTCCTGAAATAGAGCGCACACTAACAAATATAGAATGGCTATAAGTCAGCGAGGTGAATAGCATGAGCCTTCGTGCAAATCGTGTTGGTGAACAGATGAAGAAAGAAATGAGTGACATCATAGGCCGGAAAATCAAAGATCCCCGCATCGGCTTCGTTACAGTAACAGATGTAGAGGTTACTGGTGACCTGCAGCATGCTATCGTTTATATTTCTGTTTTAGGAGACGAAGAGCAGAAAGAAAAAACACTAAAAGGTCTTTCCCAAGCTAAAGGATTCATTCGTTCTGAAATTGGACAACGAATCCGCTTACGGAAAACTCCGGAGATTTCTTTCGAGTTTGATGAATCCATTATGTATGGACACCGGATTGATACGTTAATCCATCAGATCAATTCAGATGATAAACCTGCAAAAGACGAAGAAGAATAATGTGTAAAGCAGGAAAAAGGATAGACATCAATTTGTCTATCTTTTTTTCTGCCCACTTCATGAAAAGGAGACCTTCACAAATGGATGGAATTTTACCACTTTTAAAACCTAAAGGTATGACATCACATGATTGTGTATTCAAATTAAGAAAGATCCTAAAGACAAAAAAAGTTGGTCATACAGGCACCCTTGATCCCGATGTAACCGGAGTATTGCCAATCTGTATCGGCCGCGCCACAAAGGTTGCGGAGTACATTACGGAAGCTGGAAAGTCGTATGAAGGAGAAGTGACTTTAGGGTTTTCAACTACAACAGAAGATGCCAGTGGTGAAGTAGTAGAAGAACGAGCAATTGTTGAGGAGTTCTCCCGCAAGCAAATTCTCGATGTGTTAAAAGATTTCACTGGCATCATCAGCCAAACCCCTCCTATGTTCTCAGCGGTTAAGATCAATGGTAAAAAGCTTTATGAATATGCTCGAGCTGGCATAGAAGTAGAACGGCCGTCAAGGGAAGTAACGGTTCATGAATTAACACTGCTCGATGATCGCGAAGTATTTACTGGCGAACGAATTTCTTTCCGATTCAGAGTAAGCTGCTCTAAAGGTACGTATATTCGCACCCTAGCTGTTAATATGGGTGAAAAGCTTGGATATCCTGCCCATATGTCAGATTTAATTAGAACTGAAAGTGCAGGGTTTACACTGGCAGATTGCCAAACGTTAGAAGCAGTTTCTGAATTAATGGAACAGGGAAAAGAAGCTGACTTTTTACAGCCAATCGAACGTGGTTTGTATCATTTGCCGAAATATCAGATTAATGATACAGTAGCAAAGAAAGTTCTAAATGGTGCGGTATTACCGCAGCCGGACGATTTAACCGTACCACGGGGTGTTCCGTTTGTTATGGTAGATTCAAATGAGAAGGCATTAGCCATATACCAGCTGCATCCTGAAAAGGACCAGTTGATTAAACCTGTAAAAATATTAGAAATTAGATAATAGCAGTCTGAAATGTAAGAAAGAGGAGATTTGTCGTGGAAGTTATTGTCATTGAGCATCCCCAATCGTTTAACCAAGCCGATTTCCCGAAACTTTCAATCGCACTTGGTTTTTTCGATGGAATACATATTGGACATCAAGCGGTCATTCAAACAGCAAGATCGAAAGCGGAGGAGTTCGGCCTGAAATCTGCTGTTATGACCTTTGATCCCCATCCTTCTGTTGTGTTAGGCAAGAAGGATGAAAATATCCGTTACATTACACCTCTAGATGATAAGATAGCTATAATCAGGGATACTGGTGTAGATTATTTATTCATTATTAGGTTTACTAAGGAATTTGCACGCCTCTTACCAGAGCAATTTGTTGATCAATATTTGATCGCGATTAACGCTAAGCATGTTGTTGCGGGTTTTGATTATACTTATGGCCACTATGGTAAAGGCACAATGGAAACGCTCGAAAGCCACTCAAAAGGCCAGTTTTTCATTACCGTCGTGACTAAACAAACACTAGAGAATGAAAAAATAAGCTCGACTCGAATTCGGTCCGTCTTAAAGATGGGAGATTTCACTGGTTTTTATCATTTAACTGGGCGTTATTATCTTTCTCAAGGCGTTGTCATTCATGGAGAAAAGCGGGGAAGGGAACTTGGTTTTCCAACCGCTAACCTTAGAATAGATGATGCATATATTTTCCCAGCCACTGGAGTGTATGCGGTTCGTGCGAAGATAAACGAAACATGGTACAACGGAGTTTGTAATGTCGGCTATAAACCTACATTCAATGAAGAAAAACCGGAGTTTCCGTCTGTCGAGGTCCATATTCTCGACTTTGCTGGAGATCTATATGGACAGAAGCTGCAGGTAGCTTGGCATAAACGAATTAGGAGCGAGCAGAAGTTCTCTGGATTGGATGCATTGGTAAAACAAATTGAAGCCGATAAAGAACATGCCGTAAACTATTTTATGCAGTTAAATCAATAGACTTGCAAATGTGCCGAAAAAGATGTATTCTTTATAAGTATGAAATAACCGTTTCTCGGCTAGTTGCAACTCCGGCGCTGGCTCAGTAATTGGTGATTTTACAAGAAATTTTAGGAGGAATTTAACAATGGCAATTACACAAGAACGCAAAAACGAAATTATCGCTGAGTACCGTACTCACGACACTGACACAGGATCTCCAGAAGTACAGATTGCTGTACTTACTGCAGATATCAACAGCTTGAACGAACATTTACGTGTTCACAAAAAAGATCATCATTCACGTCGTGGACTTCTTAAAATGGTAGGTAAGCGTCGTAATCTTTTATCTTACCTACGTAACAATGACGTAGCACGTTACCGTGAATTAATTACACGCTTAGGCCTTCGTCGATAAGCAATCAGTAAAAGCGGGAATTTTCCCGCTTTTTTGATGTTATTAGAAGTAAATACCGTACAGTAAAAACGGTTTTATACATAAGGAGTCATGTTTTAAGCAGTGAACGCTTAATAGATATTTTATAGAAACGTTCATTTTGCTGTTAATGCACGTTTTTTTCGTGCATAATAGGAATAGTTTGGTTTAATTAGTTTTCAACAACTTAACACATACATGTTAGTAAAGGTTTAGGTAATAGATACCGAACCTCTATAGTGAAGATTTAGAGAGGGGTTTTTTAAAGAATGGGACAGGAAAAACATACGTACTCATACGAATGGGCAGGCCGTACCTTGACTGTTGAAATTGGCCAATTGGCTAAGCAAGCGAACGGAGCAGTCCTAGTTCGGTACGGAGAAACAGCCGTACTCAGTGTAGCTACAGCTTCAAAGGAACCAAAAAACGTCGACTTCTTCCCGTTGACTGTTAATTATGAAGAAAAATTATATGCAGTAGGTAAAATTCCTGGAGGATTTATTAAACGTGAAGGCCGTCCTAGTGAAAAGGCAATCTTGGCGAGCCGTTTAATTGACCGTCCAATTCGTCCGCTGTTTGCTGACGGGTTCAGAAACGATGTTCAAATCATCAGCATGGTAATGAGTGTAGAACAAGATTGTTCTTCTGAAATGGCTGCGATGTTTGGTTCGTCTCTTGCATTATGTGTTTCTGACATTCCTTTTGAAGGTCCGATTGCTGGTGTAATTGTCGGCCGTATCAACAATGAATTTGTTGTCAATCCATCTGTTGAACAAATGGAAAACAGTGATATTAACTTGACTGTTGCCGGAACAAAAGATGCAATCAACATGGTAGAAGCGGGAGCAAAAGAAGTACCGGAAGAAACTATGCTTGAAGCAATCATGTTTGGACATAACGAAATTATTAAATTGATTGAATTCCAAGAGCAAATTGCCGCAGAAATCGGCAAACCAAAAATGGAAGTTAAACTTTATCAGCTTGATCAAGAATTAGAAGCTGAACTTAAAGGCATGTGTGGAGCTGATTTGAACAAAGCTGTACAAGTTCAAGAAAAGCATGCACGTGAAGAAGCAATCAAAGCGGTTAAAGACAGTGTAATGGAAAACTATACTGAAGAAACCGATGAAGATAAACTTAAACAAATTAAAGAAATCTTAAATAAACTGGTTAAATCTGAAGTACGCCGTTTAATTACGGAAGAAAAAGTACGTCCAGATGGCCGTAATCCAGATGAAATCAGACCATTATCTTCAGAAGTGGGAATTCTTCCACGTACTCATGGTTCTGGATTATTCACTCGTGGACAAACTCAAGCTCTTTCAATTTGTACGCTTGGTGCAATGGGCGATGTGCAAATTCTTGACGGATTGGGTACAGAAGAGTCAAAACGCTTTATGCACCATTATAACTTCCCTCATTTCAGTGTTGGTGAAACAGGACCATTACGTGGACCCGGCCGTCGTGAAATCGGACATGGAGCATTAGGTGAGCGTGCATTAGAACCAGTTATTCCGAATGATAAAGATTTCCCTTATACTGTACGTGTAGTTTCAGAAGTTCTTGAATCTAATGGTTCGACTTCACAAGCGAGTATTTGTGCAAGTACACTGGCCATGATGGATGCTGGAGTTCCACTTAAAGCACCAGTTGCTGGTATTGCTATGGGCTTGGTTAAAACAGGAGAAGCGTATACAATTCTTACTGATATCCAAGGCATGGAAGATCATCTTGGCGATATGGACTTTAAAGTGGCCGGAACAGCTCAAGGTGTAACTGCACTGCAAATGGATATAAAGATTGATGGACTATCAAGAGAAATTCTTGAGGAAGCATTACAGCAAGCAAAACGCGGCCGTATGCACATTCTAGAATCAATGCTTGCTACAATCAATGGACCACGTGTTCAGCTTTCTAAATACGCTCCAAAAATATTAACGATGTCAATCAATCCTGACAAGATTCGCGATGTTATTGGACCAAGCGGTAAACAAATCAACAAAATCATCGAAGAGACTGGTGTGAAGATTGACATTGAACAAGATGGAACAGTCTTCATTGCGTCTACTGAACAAGATATGAACGAAAAGGCTAAGAAAATTATTGAAGATATCGTTCGTGAAGTAATGGTTGGCGAAGTTTATCTTGGTAAAGTAAAACGGATTGAAAAATTCGGTGCCTTCGTTGAAATCTTTACTGGTAAAGACGGTCTAGTCCATATTTCTGAGCTTGCTGAAGAAAGAGTCGGCAAAGTAGAAGATATCTTGGCAATTGGTGATGAAATTGAAGTGAAAGTTACTGAAATTGATAAGCAAGGGCGGGTTAATCTTTCTCGCAAAGCCGTTTTAAAAGCTCAAAAAGAAGCAGCCAATTCTCAAGAATAATGAGAGTTAAGAAAAAGGCAGGCGGTTCCTTGTGAATTCGCACTGCCTTTTTTTGCTATTCTAAAGACCCATTCAATGTTCTATGCCACTGCTCTATTTCATACTCTTTTTAATAAGGACAAGGGAATAGAGCTTTTTTCTTTTCTTTGGGAACAAGAGTGTATATCTTTTATGACTAAAGAGGTTGAGCAAAGCCATCCTAAGGGTACTTGCGACTGCAAGGTATGTATGAAGGAGGCAGTGGAAATGGGCAATAAGTGGAAACGTTTAGTTGCGATTTGTATGATAGCAGGTATATCATGGTTATTGGTGCAAAATCCTTATACTGATCAATATGTAGCTGGTTTAACAAAATCATCTGTTGCCGTTACAGGTACGGTTAAAGAGAAGGATTCGCTTTATTTAGAAATTGAACAAAGTGCCTCTAAGTATGAGGTAGCTCCACAAGACGCGCGAATTGATCGGGTATGGAAGATGGTTCCGGGGTTAAATGGCCTGCAGGTAAACGTTAAGGACTCCTACAAGCTGATGAAAAAGAACGGGGTATTCGATAAAAAGAAACTCATTTTCAATCAAATCCCTCCTGCCGTCCATATGAACGACCTAGAACCAGTACCTATTTACCGAGCCCATCCAGAGAAACCAACCGTATCTTTGCTGATTAATGTGGCATGGGGGAATGAATATCTCCAGGATATGTTGGCAGTCCTCAAAAAACATCAAGTGAAAGCGACCTTTTTTTAGAAGGAAGATGGACTAAAAACAATCCTGAATTGGCTAAGATGATTGCAGAAGGCGGGCATGAACTCGGCAACCATTCCTATTCACATCCGGATATGGAACGGATTTCAAGTCAAGCTTCCAAGGATGAAATTCAAAAGACTACTGAAGTGATAAAAGCAGTTACGGGCAAGGATGTCACCTGGTTTGCTCCGCCGAGTGGAAGTTTTCGAGAAGAAACAGTCAAAATTGCAGACTCACTCGGTTTAAATACGGTATTATGGAGTGTGGACACCATTGATTGGCAAAAACCGAGTCCGGAATTATTGCAAAAGCGGGTCCTTTCCAAAATTCACCCTGGTGCCTTTGTGTTGATGCATCCGACAGAATCGACGGCAAACTCACTTGACCAGTTAATCACGGAGTTTAAGAAACAAAACTTTCATGTTGTGACTGTAACAGAAGCAGTAAATGAAAAGAGAATCGTTCATACGCATGAGTAAGTGAGAGCGAAATGAGCAACAAGAATTAGGGAGGAATGTTTGTTGATTAAGAAATATACATGCCAAAACGGAGCAAGAGTTGTACTAGAAAATATCCCAACAGTCCGCTCTGTTGCAATTGGTGTATGGATTAAAACAGGTTCAAGAGATGAAACACCTGAATTAAATGGTATTTCTCACTTCTTGGAACATATGTTCTTTAAAGGGACCACGACTAGAAATGCTAGAGAAATTGCTGAGGCATTCGACAGCATCGGAGGGCAGGTTAATGCCTTCACTTCAAAGGAATATACCTGCTACTATGCAAAAGTTCTTGATACACATGCGAGCTTTGCCTTAGAAATTCTAGCTGACATGTTCTTTAATTCTACTTTTGATGAAGAAGAAATGAAAAAAGAAAAAAATGTTGTTTACGAAGAAATCAAGATGTATGAAGATACACCTGACGACATTGTCCATGATTTGTTAAGCAAAGCTGTTTATGAGGATAACGCACTTGGTTATCCAATACTCGGAACAGAAAGTACGCTTGAAACATTTACAAGCAGCACAATGAAGCAATACGTCCATGATTTTTATACTCCAGATCGTGTAGTGATTTCAATTGCTGGAAATGTAGATGAAAAACTTATTAAGGAAGCGGAAGATTTCTTTGGTTCGTATACCGGCGGAACAACGAATCATGTTCTGGATAAACCCGTTTTCCATCAAAACAAATTAACGCGTAAAAAAGAAACAGAGCAGGCCCATTTATGTCTCGGTTTTGAAGGGCTGCCAATGGGTGATCCCGATATGTACAGCCTGATCACGTTAAATAATATTCTTGGCGGCAGCATGAGCAGCCGGCTCTTCCAGGAAGTGCGTGAACAAAGAGGACTAGCCTATTCAGTCTATTCGTATCATTCTGCATACCAAGACAGCGGAATGGTTACGGTCTATGGAGGAACAGGTGCTAATCAACTTGACAGCTTGTTCGAAACGATCCAATCGACGATTGCCTTGTTAAAGAAAGAAGGCATTAGTGAAAAAGAACTAAGAAATAGCAAAGAACAGCTAAAAGGCAGTTTGATGTTAGGATTAGAATCAACAAACAGCAGAATGAGTCGTAATGGTAAAAATGAGCTGCTCCTTAAAAATCATCGTTCACTGGACGATATTATATACTTAATTGACGAAGTTTCAATTGAAAGTGTTAACGTGCTTGCTAATCGTATCTTTACTGATCATTATTCAGTATCCCTAGTCAGTCCGATGGACGGCTGGAAGTAAAAAACTCAAAACCTGTACTTGAGACAGGTTTTGAGTTTTTTTTGCGGAATAGAGGGAAAAAGTGTGCGGAGCAGACAATTTCTGTGTACTTGGAACTGATTTAGGTTCCAAAGTACTTCAGAGGCTTCTCTGTGGGGAAGGCTGTATTAGCGCAACAGGATGTAAACAAATTCATTAATCGAATAGTCTCTCTGGTTGAAGCCGCTGTTAAGCGGCTTTTTATTTTGCTTTTCTTAGTGAATCTGCGGAAGATAAAATCATTACCTACAGTCCAAACACTCATTTTTTTTAACCACATACACTGTGAATGTACGAATTACGGAAAGAAGCCATTTTCAATAAAGTAGGTGACCGTTTGATGCTAACAGGCATGCAAATTGCAGTAATAGGTGGAGATGCACGTCAGCTTGAGGTTATCCGTAAATTAACTGAAATGGACGCGAAGCTTAGTTTAATAGGCTTTGAACAACTCGATCATGCCTTTACTGGTGCAGTCAAAGAGAAAGTTGAAGATGTTGATTTTTCTGAAGTTGATACCATTATTCTGCCTGTTCCAGGAACGAATCTTGAGGGAAAGGTGGAAACCATCTTTTCGAATGAAGAAGTGTACCTTACAGATGATGTCCTTTCTAAAACTCCGTCGCATTGTACGATTTATTCCGGAATCAGCAATACTTATTTAGATACGCTGGTTAATAAAACGAATCGTCGTTTAGTTTTGCTATTTGAGCGAGATGATGTCGCTATCTATAATTCCATCCCTACTACTGAAGGGACTATTATGATGGCCATTCAGCATACTGACTTTACTATTCATGGTTCTACGATTGCCGTGCTCGGACTTGGACGTGTTGGAATGACGACCGCTAGAACCTTTCAAGCTATGGGGGCAAAAGTAAAGGTAGGGGCACGCAAGAGTGAAGATATCGCTCGTATCATAGAAATGGGGTTAACACCATTTCATTTTAATGAGTTGGTTCATGTGATGAGGGATGTTGATATTTGTGTGAATACTGTCCCACATCCAATTCTTACAGCCAGTGTACTTGCAGCCATGCCAGTTCATACACTCATTATTGATTTAGCCTCAAAGCCTGGAGGCACTGATTTTCGCTATGCTGAAAAAAGGGGGATTAAAGCATTACTTGCACCGAGCCTTCCAGGAATTGTTGCGCCTAAAACGGCAGGGAGAATCTTAGCTAATGCCTTATCACAGCTGATTGAAGAAGATTTGAAAAATGAAAGGGGAAAGCAAAAATGAATCTTAAGGGTGTCAGAATTGGTTTTGGGTTAACAGGTTCCCATTGTACCTATGATGATGTGTATCCTGAAATAGAAAAGCTGGTTAATGAGGGTGCAGATGTTATTCCCATTGTATCTGGGACAGTAAAGAATACGGAAACTCGGTTTGGCAAGGGGGAAGATTGGGTTGCTCGTATTGAAAAATTGACGGGTTATCCTGTAGTCGATACAATTGTAAAAGCAGAACCGCTGGGACCTAAAATGCCGTTAGCCTGCATGGTTATTGCTCCTATGACGGGGAATTCGATGAGCAAGATGGCTAACGCATTGACTGACAGCCCTGTATTAATGGCTGCGAAGGCCACCATGAGGAATCATCGGCCGGTAGTTCTCGGAATCTCCACCAACGATGCATTAGGTCTTAATGGTGTTAATTTAATGAGATTAATGGCAGCAAAAGATTTATATTTTGTTCCCTATGGGCAGGATGATCCGATTAATAAACCGAACAGTATGGTTGCAAGAATGAGTTTAATTCGGGAAACAATCGTGGCTGCGCTAAGCGGAGAACAATTGCAGCCTGTGATTATTGAGCGCCATAAAGACGAATAAGTGAATGAGTTCCAGATCAACTGCTATATATCCCGAATAATTAGTAAAAGTCTATTTCTTTGAGACGTTAATATGTTAAAATGGGTGATATTCTAACATAAAAATGATAACTAACACTTTTGGCTTTTTACAGTCAAGGTTTAATGAAAAGGGGAAATAGACAATGGTAGAGATACAGGGACTAAACATAGCAGTTATTGGAGCGACCGGTGCGGTTGGAAAGCAGATGATTAAAACACTTGAATCTAGAAATCTGCCTATAAAAAAACTTCTTCTCTTATCCTCGGCTCGTTCAGCAGGGAAAAAAATTACCTTTAAGAATAAAGAATACGTTGTTCAGGAAGCAAAACCTGAAAGCTTTGAAGGAATAGATATCGCTTTATTCAGTGCAGGAGGAAGTGTATCAAAAGAATTGGCTCCTGCAGCCGTGGAACGCGGCGCAATCGTAATTGATAATACAAGCGCTTTTCGTATGGCGGCAGATGTTCCACTCGTCGTCCCAGAAGTAAATGAACAGGATCTTCTTAAACATAATGGAATTATCGCTAATCCGAACTGCTCGACTATTCAAATGGTAGCAGCCTTAGAACCACTGCGCAAAGCATACGGAATCAGTAAAGTAGTTGTTTCAACGTATCAGGCTGTATCGGGAGCAGGAGCTGCTGCTATTGCAGAATTAAAGGAGCAGGCTCGCGACCTTCTTGAAGGCAAAGAAATTGAACCTAAGATTCTTCCAGTAGGCAGCGGGGAGAATCATTACCAAATAGCTTTTAATGTTATCCCGCAGATTGATAAGTTTGAGGACAATGGGTTTACATTTGAGGAAATGAAAATGATTAATGAAACTAAAAAAATCATGCATATGCCGGAGTTAAGTGTGGGAGCTACATGTGTACGTTTGCCTGTAGAAACAGGCCATTCTGAGTCTGTTTACGTTGAAATTGACAAGGATGGGGTTTCAGCAGGAGATATTAAAGAATTACTGAGTGAAGCGCCGGGAGTTGTTCTTCAAGATGATCCGGATAACCAAGTTTATCCTATGCCTGCCACATCTGTTGGCAGAAATGAAGTGTTTGTCGGAAGAATAAGAAAAGACCTTGATGAATCAAAAGGCTTCCATTTATGGATTGTCTCTGATAACCTTCTTAAAGGAGCGGCGTGGAATTCTGTACAAATTGCAGAAAGCCTGCTTAAATTAAAATTAGTGACTATTAAATAAATGTACTATGAAAACGCAGCGCCAGGGTTAATCTTGGCTTGTATTTGAGGTGTGCTAAATGAAAATCATCGTCCAGAAATTCGGGGGAACCTCGGTCCGTGACGAGGGAAGCCGTTCACATGCTAAGCGACATATAAAAAAAGCAATAAGTGAAGGCTATAAGGTAGTGGCTGTAGTCTCGGCAATGGGCAGAGCAGGGGAACCGTACGCAACTGACACACTACTTTCTCTTGCGGGAGGATCTGAAAGTAAATTAACCAAACGTGAACAGGATTTAATGCTCTCGGTCGGAGAGACGATTTCTTCCATAGTATTTACGAATATGCTTCTTCAGCATGATATAAAGGCTACAGCTTTTACAGGCGCTCAAGCTGGTTTCCATACGAACGGCGATCATACAAATGCCAAAATAATGGAAATGAAATGTGACAGGCTGGTAAAAGAATTAGAGACCAATGATGTCGTTGTAGTAGCTGGGTTCCAGGGAGCTGCGAAAACGGGTGACATTACAACAATTGGCCGCGGCGGCAGCGATACTTCTGCAGCAGCACTAGGAGCAGCACTTTCAGCCGAATGGGTTGATATCTTTACTGATGTAGAAGGAATCATGACAGCTGATCCTCGGATAGCAGAACATGCAAGACCGCTTTCCGTCGTAACGTATAATGAAGTTTGTAACATGGCATACCAGGGAGCAAAAGTGATACATCCTAGAGCGGTGGAAATCGCAATGCAGGCAAAGGTTCCGATTCGTATTCGATCAACTTATACGGATGGTATCGGAACACTGGTAACAAACGTGACGAAGGGAACGAAGGGCAGCGATATCCGCGAAAGGTTAGTAACGGGAATTGCTCATGTTTCTAAAATCACACAAATCAAGGTGAAAGCAAAAAAAGATCAATACAATTTACAATCAGAGGTCTTTAAAGCCATGGCAAAAGCTTCAATCAGTGTTGATTTTATCAATATATCACCAAATGCGGTCGTATATACGGTGACGGAAGAAATGACTGAACGAGCTATCGATACATTGCAGAACATGGGCTATGAGCCTTTTGTTGAACGAAACTGCGCGAAGGTGTCTGTTGTCGGCGGCGGGATAAATGGTGTGCCGGGGGTAGCTTCTAAAATCGTCACAGCCCTTTCAGAAAAAGGAATTGGAATTCTGCAGTCGGCAGACAGCCATACAACTATTTGGGTGCTGGTAAAAGCTGAAGACCTGGTGGAGGCTGTAAACTCACTTCATGATGCTTTCCATTTACATGAAGATGCATCGGCATCTCCGCTGACAGAAAGATAGTATTTTTATAAAGAGGTGTGTTTAATGATTGACTTTGGAAGAGTTTCTACAGCGATGGTTACGCCATTTGATAAAAAGGGTAACCTTGACTTCGGCAAGACGGCCACGCTGATTAATTACTTAATTGAAAACGGCTCAGATTCATTGGTTATTGCTGGAACAACGGGGGAATCTCCAACGCTTTCAGCAGAAGAAAAAATTGCTCTTCTCCGCCATGTTGTAAACGTCGTGGACAAACGGGTTCCTGTTATTATGGGGACAGGGAGCAACAACACATATGCTTCAATTGAGTTAACGAAAAAGGCAGAAGCAAACGGTGCTGATGCAGTGATGCTGGTAGCTCCTTATTATAGCAAAACGAATCAAGAGGGACTTTATCAGCATTTTAAGGCGATTGCGGATAGTACTGCCCTGCCGGTTATGCTTTATAATATTCCCGGCCGTTCAGCTGTCAATATTGAACCTGAAACGATCTGCAGGCTCTCTAAAATTTCTAATATTATCGCAGTTAAAGAAGCGAGCGGTAATTTAAATGCAATGACTGAAATAATTGCGAATACGGACGATGAATTCCGATTATACAGCGGGGACGATGCACTTACACTTCCTGTGTTAGCCATTGGCGGCGCTGGGGTTGTATCCGTAGCTTCTCATGTTGTAGGAAATGATATGCAGCAGATGATTCAATCATTCGTAACCGGCGACCTAAGGGAGGCTGCTAGAGAACACCAGAGGCTCTTGCCGCTGATTACTGCTTTATTTGCAGCACCTAACCCTACGCCTGTTAAAACGGCTCTACAGCTCTCTGGTATCGATGTCGGAGGTGTACGGCTTCCACTCGTTCCACTAACTGAACAAGAAAGAACAAATTTAAGCGACCTGTTGTCTAAATAAGTTTTTTTACTTAAACAAGTCGATCCTAAGTGGATTGACTTGTTTTTTTATAAATAGATGAAGGCGATTACTATTATTCTCTTGTGATTTTTCAGTATTTTATGAACTTACATAAATCCGTAAAAAAGTAATAAGTTGTCATGTTTTTTCTTCATCGGTTATAATGGGTAAAGAATAACGTGCACGGCGATATATTGAAGGAGGAAACCGGATTGGCTAGAGATAAAAAGAACCACGGCATCAAAATTATTTCCCTTGGCGGACAAGGCGAATTGGGTAAAAATATGTATGTAGTTGAGGTAAATGAAGATCTATTCATGCTTGATGCAGGATTGATGTTTCCTGAAGAAGAAATGCTGGGAATTGACGCTGTCATACCAGATATAAGTTATATTTTAGAGAATAAACATAGACTAAGAGGGATCTTTATCAGTCATGGACATGAAGATCATATGGGAGCCCTTGCTTATGTCTTGAAATATATTGATGTACCTGTTTACGGAGCAAAGCTTACACTTGCACTTATACAAGCACATCTTAAAGAAGCAGATTATTATGAAGATGCGGAATTTGTAGAAATTACATCCGACACTGTTCTTGAGTTTCCTGAAGCGAATATCACCTTTTTTAAGACCAACCACAGCATTCCGGATTCAGTGGGGATTGTCATTCATACATCAGAAGGCGCTATTGTCTATACGGGTGATTTTAAATTCGATCAAGCAGCTGCCGGTATTTACAAGCCCGAAATTGGTAAAATGGCAAGAATCGGGGAAGAAGGCGTTCTTTGTCTGATGTCTGACAGTACAGGAGCGGAAAAACCAGGCTATACCCCATCGGAAGCGCTGGTTGCTACAGAAATGGCCCAAGCCTTTTATAATGCGCCAGGACGAATCATTGTAGCCTGCTTTGCTTCGAATGTTAATCGTATTCAACTTGTGTTTAATGCTGCTGTTCAAACGGGCAGAAAAGTTGCGGTTGTGGGCAAGAGCCTCCAACGGGTATATGAAACAGCTTTAAACCTTGGCTATTTAGACGTGGAAGAAGACAGCATTATACCTGTATCGGAAATCCATCAGTATGAAGAAAAAGAAATTGTCATCCTTTCAACAGGTCATCAGGGAGAGCCGATTACGGCACTTCAAAAAATGGCTAAGCAATCACATAAGCAAGTTGCAATTAAGCAAGGAGATACGGTGTTAATTGCCGCTTCACCGCTTCCAGGGGGCGAATTAATTCTGTCTAAAACCGTTGATATGCTCTTTAGAGTCGGCGCCAATGTGGTTTCATCTAAGCAGCGTGTACATGTGTCCGGACATGGCAGCCAAGAAGAATTGAAAATGATGATTAATTTGATGAAGCCTAAGTACTTAATTCCAGTACACGGGGAATATCGTCATTTATTTTCTCATGAAAAAGTGGGAATCGCTGCAGGAATACCGAAAGAGAACATTATCGTAGCCGATAAGGGCGATGTCATTGAAGTGAAAAATGATCGAATCCGACTAGCTTCTAAGGTAACAGCAGGAAATGTTCTGATCGATGGCAGCGGGGTTGGGGATGTCGGGAATATCGTTCTTCGTGATCGCCGCCTGCTTTCGCAAGATGGAATCTTGCTTGTGGTTGTAACCTTGAATCGGTCAGATAAATCAATTGCCGCAGGACCTGAAATCATTTCACGCGGCTTTGTTTATGTAAGAGAGTCTGAAAAACTACTTGAAGAAGCAACGGAAGTTGTTACGGCCGTGGTTAAGAAAAATGGATCGCGCCAGCCCTTTGACTGGTCGACTCTCAAGCAGGATATGCGCGATACACTTAACTCATTTTTATATGAAAAAACAAAACGACGCCCGATGATTTTACCAATCATTATGGAAATTTCATAAACGTATCAATGAAGCCCTTGACTGGTGATGGTCAGGGGCTTTATTTTGATTCTGCCCATAAAAGGGATGAACTTTTGCAACAGGGACAATAATAAATTCATACGCAAATAGAAAGGGGCACGTAAAAGTGGAGCAAACACCAAACCCGGATGAAGGGCGTCAGGAAGTAAAAAATTCAACGTTAATAGAAAAAATTCAACAGCTGGGTCAAACCAATGTCCCGCAATTGTCAAAAGACTCAAAAGTTCATTGCTTAACGATTATCGGGCAAATTGAAGGTCATATGCAGCTGCCGCCGCAAAATAAAACAACTAAATATGAACATGTTATCCCTCAGATTGTCGCAATTGAACAAAATCCTAATATTGAAGGATTATTGGTTATTTTGAATACGGTGGGGGGAGATGTTGAAGCAGGCTTGGCTATTGCAGAAATGCTCGCATCACTTTCTAAACCGACGGTCTCGATTGTTCTAGGAGGAGGTCATTCAATAGGGGTGCCCATTGCGGTCTCTTGTGATTATTCGTTTATAGCTGAAACGGCCACAATGACTATTCATCCGATTCGGTTGACAGGAATGGTTATTGGTGTCCCGCAAACATTTGAGTATTTAGACAAAATGCAAGAACGAGTAATTAAATTTGTGACAAGGCATTCAGATATAGAGGAAGATACGTTTAAGGAATTAATGTTTGCCAAAGGTAATTT
>NZ_AJTN02000198.1 GCF_000305495.1 Peribacillus psychrosaccharolyticus ATCC 23296
GCCAGTGAAGCTGACAATAAGCTTCACTGGCTTTTCTTTTCCTATTTTTTGAATTATTATGAATATAACGATAAAACTAATTTGTGAGGAGAGTGAATAGGATGACACTTGCGCTAGTACCGGCCCTAGAAGCAGACAAACCCATTTTAGCTAACCTGTATTCTCTCTATTTACATGATTTATCAGCGTATACGGAGAGACTCACAATCCACTCAGATGGTTCATTTGTTTTTGATGACCTGGATTATCTTTGGGAAGAAGTTGGAATTTCACCTTTTCTAATTAAGTATGACGATCACTTAATTGGGTTTTTGTTATTGCTAGAAAGACCCTATTTGAAAAAAGAAATAGATTATAGCGTCAATGATATTTTTATTCTTAATTCATACAGAGGAAAAGGACTTGGACTAGAAGTAATTGAAAACTTATTTCAATCTAAGCCGGGCAGCTATTATATTATCGAACTATCAGCAAACAAACCTGCCATCATATTTTGGAAGAAAGTATACCAGAAGCTGAATATTTCATTTAAAGAAGTGGAGGAACATATTGATGAGGATGCTTGTTTAATTCAGACATTTGATGTTGATGAAAGTATCCTGCAACGAAACTAGTCAAACCTCGCGGCATAATCATTTAACCTGAACAAGCCCTCACGGGAAACGATTTACATAGGAATAGAAAATGGTTTTTGTTCGTACGATGCCTTAGTACTTATCGTTTAGTAGTCCTTACTGCTTTATCTGCAATGGCTCGATCATCAAAGGAAATGGTTTTCTCCATGAAAATTTGATAGCGTTCATGACCCTTTCCAGCAATCAAAACGGTATCCTTTACTGAGGCTAGTTGGATTGCCTTGTTAATGGCTTCTTCACGGTTAAGTATCGTCTCATAGGAGCCTGTTTGTTGAAGCCCTTTTTCAATATCTCGAACAATTGATAGAGGGTCTTCAGTGCGAGGGTTGTCAGAGGTTATAATGACATAATCACTCATTCTCCCTGCAATTTCACCCATAAGTGGCCTTTTGATTATGTCACGATCACCGCCGCAGCCGAAAACGGTGATGATTCTTCCCTCAGAAAACTCTTTAATCGAAGAGAGAACGTTTTCTAAAGCATCAGGGGTGTGGGCGAAATCTACTAAAATTAAAAAATCTTGTCCTGCGTCTACAATATCCATTCTGCCATCAATGCTTTGTAGTGCAGCCAGACTCTTTTGAATCTGTTCAAGAGGGATGCCTTCGACTAATGCACAGGCAATGGCTGCTAATGCGTTATAAACATTAAAGCGGCCCACCAACGGAATGCTAATATCAATCGTTCCTTTAAAACAAGTGAGTAAGAAATGAATTCCATGTGAATCAGCTGAAATTTGGCTTGCACTAACATCAGCTTCATTCTTTATTCCATAAGTAATAATTTCCGAGGAAGGTAATTTCCGATAATAGGAGAATGAAGCATCATCACTGTTTATTATGGCGTATTGCTTCTTGTCGGAATGAAAGGTATTTCCCAGTCGGGAGAATAATAATCCTTTTGCATTTCTGTAGTCTTCGAAACTTGTATGATAGTCCAAGTGATCGGGAGTGAGATTAGTGAAAATAGCATTTTTAAACTGACAGCCTGTAACTCGTCCCATATCCAGTCCTTGAGAAGAAACCTCCATAAAACAATAGTCTGCTTTTGCATCTCTCATTTTACGTAAATTTCTTTGAAGACTGGGTGGTTCCTGTGTATTGATATCTGTTGGATAAAGCTGACCATTTATTTTGACGCCGTTATTGCCCATAAGCCCTGTTTTAAATCCAGCATCTGCAAAGATTTTTTCCATCATGTATGAAGTCGTGGTTTTTCCATTAGTACCTGTAATTCCAATCAAATTCATTTCATGAGAAGGACACCCATAAAAATGGGCGGCAATGACGGCCATTGCTGAACGAGTGTCCTTAACAATGATTTGTGGAATACCTAAGGGAAGCTCGCACTGTACAAGAAGTGCTGCTGCTCCATTTTCAATAGCATCTGCCGCAAAAAGATGTCGATCCCGAAGAAACCCGTCTATACTTGGCACACAAATAAACAAATTTCCTTTTTTTATTTTTCTGGAATCCATTTCTAAACCGGTAATCTCAACCGTTAATTCTCCAATCGTTTGAACAATTGTAAACAGCTCTGCTATTTCAGTGAGTTTCATGTATTTTCCTTCAACTGGAAAAATAAAAATGATTTATTAACTATGATATAACAAATAGTGGATAAAAAACAGAAAAATTCAGCTAGATTACTAGAAGGGAGATGAGGTAAAATGGGACTGTTTTTCGAAGAGAGACCAAAAGTTAAAAGTAAGAAAGCAGTTATCGTACTAAAGTGTTTGATCTATATTGGCTTGATCGTTGTGGTAGTCCGCTCACTATTCATGGGATTTACCTTTAAAGATTTTAGTGTCGTTTTTTTACTGTTTGGATTAGTTTCCCTGATAGATGGAGTGGAAGGGTACTTGCATAAACAAAAACGAAAATACTATCTTTTTGACCTTGGACTTGCCTTCATGTACTTCCTGATGTATGTCCAGTATCAATATTTTAGTTAGAAGAGGGATTTAGAGATGAGACAAATTATTGCTATGGGCGGCGGAGGGTTCTCAATGGAACCTGAGAACTTGCTGCTGGATACCTATATACTCAATCAAAGTCATAAAGAACAACCAAGTGTTTGTTTTGTACCGACAGCAAGTGGGGATCAAGAGCTCTATATTAAGCGGTTTTATCAATCCTTTACAGAATTGAAATGTCTACCCTCACATCTATCCTTATTTGAACCAAACTTCACAGACTTAGAGCGATACATACTGGAGAAGGATATTATCTCTGTAGGCGGCGGGAATACACGAAATATGCTGGTATTGTGGAAAGAATGGGGAGTAGATGACATCCTAAAAAAAGCGTATCAAAACGGAACTGTACTTGCGGGACTGAGTGCTGGATCTATTTGTTGGTTTGAAGAAGGACTAACAGACCCCCTAAATGGCCCCCTTTATAAAATCAACGGATTAGGTTTTCTCCATGGGAGCCATTGCCCACATTATGATGGCGAGGAGAAAAGGCGATTTTCATACCAAAGGATGCTCACTACAAAAGAAATTAGTGCAGGATATGCTGTGGATGATGGTGCGGCCTTACACTTTATCGACGAAAAGGTAAGCAAAACGATATCCTCGAGACCAGAGGCAAAAGCGTATTATCTTATTAATGAGAACGGTAGAGTTGTGGAAGAAGCAATGGATGCCTTTTATTTAGGAAATTCACTTTAAGCAATACGATTATCTAGGATAGACAGGGAATTTTATAGCTCTATCCACAGCCATTTTTTTATAAGAACATGGTCCCATTATTATGTTGTTGCTCCATTTTTTCGCTGGCTGTGGTATATTTAAACTACCTAACTAGAGAGGTAAGTGTGGTTAGTATTATTTTCCATCCAATACATAGACATTCATTTCCTTTACGGTATAGTGTAAAGGAGTGATTTTTTATTTTAATAATAGTCAGGTACATATTATAGGAGTGATGTTAGTGTTACGAGCAGCAATCCCCAATGCCTTTACATTAAGTAATTTATTATGTGGATTTCTTTCCATCTTGTTTGCAGCCAACGGCGATTATAGAAACGCTGGGATATTGGTGTTAATCGGGATGATGTTAGATAGTATGGATGGACGAATTGCCAGGATGTTAAAAGTTCAATCTGAAATGGGTAAAGAACTTGATTCACTTGCAGATATAGTGACGTTTGGTGTAGCTCCAGCAGTATTAGTGTATTACTATTCCTTCGCCATCTATGGGCTTACCGGCATGATCGTTGCTGGATTATTCCCGCTGTTTGGTGCTTATCGTCTTGCCAGATTCAATATTAATGCCTCAAAGTCATCCATGAATTATTTCCGCGGCGTTCCGATTACAGCTGCTGGCGGTATTTTGACCTTATTAACACTGATTCACGACTGGATTCCAAATATCGTGATTAGTGTTTCATTTACGGCACTTTGTTTTCTGATGGTGAGCCGCATTCGAATACCTAGTCTTAAATCTATTCCTTTACCAAAGTATGGTACTATTGTTACGGTCTTTTTAGGGATCATCATTTTCATCATCTTTAAAACGAAACACCAGGAGTTTCCTTACTTTATTTACATCGCCATTCCATTATATATTGCATATATTAGTTATCAATTTATGAAAAATAAACACTTAAAGCAGGACAAACTGAACTAGGCGGGGAAAATCCCTGCTTAGTTTTTTTTAGTTTATTTACTGCAGCAGCTCATTTTTTGTTTTTAGAGGGTTTTGTACGAAATATGTTGAATCATAAGAGTATGAGAGGGAGGGATTATTCTGACGGAAAAGATGGTCACATTCGAGGGTCGTATAAAGGAACTCGGGGAATTAAGGTTAGTTGGATTGCGTGTTTTAAGGACTGGAAATGAGTATCTAAGAGACATTCAAAAAACAGCTAAGACTTTAAACATTCGAATGAAAGACATTCAACAAATCCTCCATCCTGAAAATCAAATTGGCGCTTTTATTGTCGAAGAAACGTGTGCTGATCAAGATGAGTATTATGTTTGCGTCCAAGTAGAAGACTTCCATCAAGTACCTAAAGACATGATCACATTAACCATACCTTCACAAAGGTACGCCGTTTTAATCCATGAAGGATTAAACAATCAGATTAAGAAATCATATGAGATTATTCATATATGGATTGAAAATCATGGCTATAAAACATTAAAAAACAAATGGCACCTAGAGTGGTTTACCTATTAAGGGGGATAACTAGAAACTCGAATTATACCCCACTAGACGGAATTATGTGGTGCCGTGACTAGAATGCCGTTTTACTTCAGTTAGTCTCAGATAAATAAGTAGACACAGTAAGCCCATACAACCAAATATCGAAGACATCACCGCAGCTGGCAGCCACGTACTTATCAAAATGAAAATACCTGCAGTGCTAATGCCGATAAATGAAAATAATGAATAGGCCGCCATATAAGTGCTTCGTGCGTGATCAGGAACGAGATCAGCTAACAAGGTCTGTTTTGCAGGTAAGTAAATCATTTCACCTAACGTTGCTATAAACATCGCAGCGATTAATAAAAGAGGTACATCATTTAAACTGATCATTATATATCCTAAGAAATAGAGACTGACGCCTAGTAATATAACAAATCGGTCATTATATTTTTTTACAAAATAAGAAATGACAATGGTGAAGAGGACGATTAAAAGTGTGTTTTCAGATTTTAGTATTCCAACTAAATTGATTCCATCTGCTTTAAAGAATAAAAAGGCTTGCGGCTCCTGTATGTTGTTCGTTAAGCGGATAGCCATATAATTCGTCAATTGTTCTTCCATCGAGATGAGAAGTAAATTAGCTACAATAAAGGCTGTAAATGACTTATGTTTGAGGACCTGACTATATCCTTTTAAAAAGGTGTTACGCTTTTTAGGTATATTCTCAGGCGGTATAGGCGTATAGGTTTCTTTAATACAGCTTATTGTAATGACTAGAGAAATAAATAAGCATAAAGCGATTCCTATATATAAGATGAAATGGTGGTTGAAAAACAGAAATGCACCAATAATGCCGCCTATTGAGATAGCTAAGTTTCGCAGCCAATAAGAGTAGGTGTAAATAGATCGTCTATTATCTGGGCTGCTGACATCTATTAGAAGAGCTTGATAGGCTGGTTCAGCGGCACCGCTAAAAAAGTATATGACCATAAATAAGAAGAACGTAACATATGGCATAGTAAACAAAGGAGAATTAACAAGGGCTACACAGGCAAACCCATAACTCACGATCGTTTCAGATAAAACAATGACTTTTTTTCGGCCGACGTGATCAGCTGCATATCCACCTGTAAGAGAGCCAATCATACTTGCTGTTAAAACAAATATAAACATGAAACCTGTTATAAAGATTCCTACTGTTTTGGAGAAATAAATAATAATATAAGGCAATACGGTCATAGTGGACAGCGTCGTTAGAAATTGCAATAAGAGTCTGATCTGAATGGTTTTGTTAAAGGTAAAAAAATTCATAATTCCCTCCTTGGTTTATGATTGATTAATCAATCACTCGTGAGTTGAAAAAAACCGAACCTTAATTTAGCTTCGGTCCGAAAAGCTGTATCGCAAAAGGTACGAAATTTTGCCACATAGTACTTTGTGGTTCATCTGTAAGGTTTAAACGCAGCCCCATTAATAAACTAATATAGGAAATCGCTGTATAGGCAGGATCTTGGATTTTTAACAGCCCTAGTTTTTGACCGTTCTTCACAAGGATAATCAGTTTTTCCTTAAGTTTTGCATGGAAATCATCTAGTTCTTCAAAGGTGCTTTTATGATGTTTGTTTTGGGCAATGACAAAGACAACTAAGTTTAGATAATTACTGAGTCCTGCAAAAACATCAATATGATCTGTAATCATTTTTTTAAGTTCGTTCATGAAATCTTCTGCATCAGGATTAAAATTAAGAAGCTGTTGTGAGTAGGTCTGTAAGGGTTCAATAACAGCAGAATGGAAAAGATGCTCTTTGTTGTCAAAGTAGGTAAAGACGCTGCCAAAACTAACACCAGCAGATTTTGCAATGTTCTGAACAGTCGTTCCCTGATAACCTTTTTCAGAAAAAAGAATAATCGCGGTTTCTAAAATACTGTTGCGTTTAAGTTTCATATTCAACAATTGTTCATCAGATAGTCCCATCATACATCTCCTTATCAATGATTAATCAATCAATCGTTTATATAATTACATAATAAACGAAAATGGAATAATTGTACATATATTTACATTTTTAAAAGGCTTTGTTTTATATTAAGTGAAAATTCTGTATAATAGTATGGGGGTGTTTTATATCCTGGTTTTAGGAGGCGGGGGAGTTTGGAGTTTCGTTCTAAAATAGACAAATATTTTATCGTGACTATATCCATTGCTTGTTTAGTGATACTGGCTGTATTTATCATTCCACTCAGTTTAGACGATGATAAAACCATTACTGACATAATTGTTGTCCTAGCGCTATGTACTTTATCCGTTGGGTTTATTTTGTGGACTTCATTTTCTATTAAATATGTTTTCTACCCAGACCATTTATTGGTTAAAGGCGGACTCTTTAACAGTCGCATTCCCTATGACAAAATAACAAGAATATCACCTCTAAAAGAAATTTTTACAGGTTATCAACTGTTATCATCAAAAGACGGGATTGAACTATTTTATACCTCGGCAACTCTAGGTAGTGTAAAAATCTCACCTAAAGATAGTGAGGCTTTTATTACTGAAATAAAGAGGCATTGTCCGACCGTCCTGATTGAAATATGAGAAGACGTTTACGTTTACCGATTGTCTAAGAGGGAAGTATATAGATATAGACATTACAAGGAGGTAATATTTTATGGCTTCAAATAAATTACTAGGTGTTGCAGCATTAGGCGCAGCGGCTTACTTCATGCGTAACAAAGAAACTCGCGAAAAAACAATCAACCAAATAAAATCATATGTAGATCCACAGACAGTTGAAAAGGTAAAAAATACGTTTCAAAACATGACTAAATCAACGACTACTGACTCAGTGGTAACTGAAAAAGAACTACCTGAAAAATCACCTACCTATTAATAAATAGAAGGTACGAAACGCTTGGAGAAATCCAAGCGTTTTTTGTATTTCCTATTAAAAATGTAAGAAATAGGTCGATATTAAGATGTGGATAGTCTTTTGGACTAGCGAAGGAGTAAAGATGCAGCATTTAAAAATTAAAATATAGACGTCGTTGAGTAATGTGCTTGAATTCCTTAGAACATTTTTATTCTTACACAGAAGTAACGAACATGTTTACAAAGGAATACAGTACTTTTTTACTTAGCGATTATAGGAGAACTCTTAGAAGGATATTCCAACAGTAGACATCATCAAAAGGGAGAGTTACTTTGAATGTATAACAAAATAGAATCTTTAAGTAGTTTGGTTTCCTTGGTTCCTATGATAAAAAAAGCCGTACCAGCTGACTTGTCCATCGCGATATGTAATTTAGAGAAATTTATTGCCTATTTTCCTGGTGAAACAATAAATTTAAACATTCGTGTTAACCAGCCATTAAACCCAGAAGAGCCGCTTTCTCTAGCTTTACGGGAGAATAAAACATTGAAGGAAAATGTGCCGGCTGATTTTTATGGTTTTGAATTCACTGGAACGGCGGCCCCTTTACATAATAATAGTGGTGAGATGATTGGTGGAATCGCTGTTCAATTACTTAGACAGACGGAATTAAGAACGATTGCAGACCAAATTTCTGAGTCACTCTTACAAGCTAATGAACAAATACATAGTGTTAGAGATGGATCCAAATCATTAGCTGATTTTTCGCAGCAACTCTTACTTCAATCTCACAACGCTGGTGAGGATGTAGAGAAATCTACTGAAGTACTCTCGATCATTAAAAGGGTTGCTGATCATACCAATTTACTCGGTTTAAATGCAGCAATTGAGGCGGCACGTGCTGGAGAAAAGGGAAGAGGATTGAAGTGGTAGCCAACGAAATTCGGAAGTTCTCAAGGGAGACGGTAGCTTCCACGCAAACAATTAATGAAACAATGAATGATATCAAAGAAGTAACCCATTTAATGGGGACCTCAATACAAAAAAATTGCTAATATTGGACAAGCGCAGGCTGTTTCTATTTCTCAAACATCTGCTTTTATCGAGGAAATTCAAGAACTGGCAAAAAAACTCACACAATTTGCTAATAAATTATAAATAGAATACAGCTCCAAAAGGTTTAGAATAATTTGGGGAAATAAAAAGAACTCATTTTGAACAAAAAATGTTCAAAATGAGTTCTTTTATATGTTTTAGGATGAAGAATTTACGCCTTTGGCAGTGCTTGTCTCGCATGCATCTTTTTCATGACAAATCGTGCTATGGGTTGTGCGATTAAAAGTTCAATCCAAAATGCTACGCCAAAATTTCTTGGCCAAATATGAAAGAAGTTTGTAAAGGGTTCTAAGTTTACTTCACCTGTACCGACCCATGTACCTATTATAGATAGACAGATTGATAATACCGTAACATTCAGGAGTGTGTTTAATAAAATTCTAGCATTAAATCCATCCGTTTTACCGACGAATTTAGGCAGGACTTTACCAACGATTGGTCCCGAAACCAACCTTACTAACAAAACAACAATAACCCACATAAATGGAATAATCTTTAATGTGTCTAGATAGACATCTTTGCTAAACCCACGTTCTAATCCAACAATCATAGGCGCAATGGTGTTTACTGAAATGATCGAAATAATTAATAAAAATATGATGCCTTCTTTTGCATTTTGCGGAAGTCTAGCTTCTTTGTGCATGTTTGTCATCTCCATAAATTAATATTTCAGATGGCAGACGTTCGTAATTAGCACGAAAAAAAGTGAGACCCATTTCAGATGGCCTCACTTTGTCGCTGCACACTGCTGTGCTAATTATATCACTTGAGAGTGAAAAAGTCATTACTACTCATAGATAATTCATCCAGCAGTCTCAGTCTTTTTATCCTTCAATTTCCTTTAAATGGTCACTATATTAACAGCATCCCCCGGAGGTGCTATTACATACACCGGTCTCCGGCAGGCTTAATTCAACACGATTTGCACTTGCTTCATCTCCGGCTAAAAAGGCAGTAATCGAGCGAACTTGTTCATAACCAGTGGCCATTAAGAACGTTGGAGCACGACCGTAACTTTTTGCACCTACAATATAAAATCCTTTTTCTGGCTGACGTAAAACTGCTTCACCGTGCGCATCTACTGTCCCGCAGCTATGTTCATTTGGATCGATGAGTGGAGCTAGTGCTGCCACACTTTCTGTTGTCGGATCAATAGCTAAACGAAGCTCTCCGTTAATCGTATAATCAGGGCGGCTGCCTGTATTAACGATTAAGCGATTAAAACCTTCTAAAACATGTTTTTGGTCTTGCTGGGTACCAATAATAGAAAGTTTATCTTTTCCTTCTACAGAGGAAGTAAAGAAGTCCGTGACAACATGAATGTCCTCATCATCTCCAAGTTGATGAATACGGGAGCCGAGTGCTCCACGTGCAGCAAGTTCATCATTTTGCTCCCCGCCATACGCCATTTCTACACGTTTTTTCCGTAAAATCCATGTAATGTCCGTATCAGGGAATTTATCTTTCAATTCAGCTAGATTAAGTAAAGAATTAATGGCTGAATGCCCGCTCCCGATAACGGCGATTTTTTATTTGCGTAAAGAGAAGGAGATGCAGTCACATTTGGAATATGGTAATCAATGTTTTCAGATAAGGCTTGTTCAGAAGGAAGCCATACACCATTTCCTTGTGCAGGATTTGGATTTCCCCATGTACCGGTTGCATCTAAGACTGCACGCGCTTCAACTATTTTGATTTCTCCTTTTTCTTTGATATAAAGGAGAAAGGACTGCTCGTTACGATCTTTTGACTTCATTTTATCATTGTATTTTCGTGTGATGGCTATAACTTGATGATTAAGATGAATAGAAGGCTTTAATTGTTCGAGCTCGGCTAATGGTTGTAAATAAGTATCAATTAATTCTTGTCCTGTTGGGATGAGTTCTCCATTTGGTTCTTGCCAGTCTGCTTGTTGCAGCAAGTCTTTCGCAGATGAATCAATGTTATATTGCCAAGGAGAAAATAAAGTGACATGCCCCCATGTACGAATGTTTCCACCGACTTCTTCACATCCTTCGAAAAGGATAAAGGGTTGTTTTCGTACGGCAAGATGTGCAGCGGCAGCTAACCCAATAGGTCCAGCTCCAATAATAGCTACCGGCAGGGAAGATTCAGGTGTACAACAATTTGTTGAAGGATCACAACAAGTCTGTTGATTTAAGATCTTAAATGTTTTCATAAAATGTGCCTCCATAAATAAGAATTTACTTATATAGTTGCGAAAAAATTAGGCTGCGCTTATTTAGCAGCTTTTTTGTTGATAGCCTAGTAATACTAATCCCATTTCGCCATTTTCTTCTTCGGCATGAATGGTTACTCCGGTGAGCTGATCTTTAACCTGGGGATCAATAGCGACTTTTAGTCCATCGATGGTTAGGATTTCATCAGTTTTCTGTGCTTCATCTAATCCAACACCGAGATTTACTCCGCAACAACCGGAAATACCATAGAATCGGAGGGTCTTAGCCTCTGACGCTTCCATGACTTGTGTTAAATAGTTCTTTCCATCAAATGAAAATTCCATTATCCTTGCTCCTTTGCAAATTGTTCAATACGAGAACCGATTGCATCTCGCACATTTTGGAATACTTTCCACTTTTCTTCTTCTGTTCCTGCTGCTTTTGCTGGGTCATCAAATCCCCAATGCTCACGCTTCACGTGTGGAGGGGTTAGTGGACAATGCTCATCGGCATGTCCACAGAGTGTGACAACAAGCGTAGCCGTATTTAAAATGTTTGGGTCAATGATATTCGACGTATGCGATGTGATATCAATGTTGACCTCATGCATTGCTTTTACAGCATTCGGATTTAATCCATGAGCCTCAAGTCCAGCACTCCTGACGTCCCAATTCTCAGACAAGAGCTTCTTAGCCCATCCTTCAGCCATCTGACTTCGGCATGAGTTACCGGTGCATAAAAAATAAATGGTATTTGCCATAATCAATCTCCTTATATCTAATCGCTTTAACGAATTTAAATTCACACAATCTTCCTACTGCTGTCAGAAGACAAATATAGAGTATTAACTAACTTATTCACATTCAGTTGTACACTGGCAAGTACTTTTGTTCTCCAACTGTGACAGAATGGCCTGCATGACAGGGGTTTGGTCCTCTACTAAACGATAGTGCTTCCAGGTCCCTACTTTACGGGCTGTAATAATACCGGATTCTTCAAGCTTCTTCAACTGCTGACTAACCGCAGGCTGCGATAAACCAAGTACATCGACTAAATCACATACACATACTTCGCCATTTTTTAAACAAGAAAGAAGGGTTAATCGATTTGCATCTGCAACTGCTTTTAATTGTTTTTCCAGTAAAAGAAAATCCATTACAACACCTCTTTATATTTATATATAAGAATATACTTATATTATGACTATTCCATTCGAATTGCAACTAAATAGGATGAAAGTTTTTGTTGAGCCTGCTTTACTCTTTCACAACTCTTATCCATTAGCCTTTAACATGACAAGTCATGAGCCCAATCAGGGGGACACGCCATTCCTTTTTCTTTTGAATAGTAGTGGGATTCAAAAGAAAAAGGAGGTATTAGCGAAACCAGATAGGGAAGAATAACGGAGAGTCTGGTTGCTTATATAAGAGGAGGAATAAATATTGAACAATCGTTTTGAAGATAAAGTCGTGCTGATTACAGGTGGCGGTTCCGGGTTGGGGCAGGCGTCCGCTCTTCAGGTGGCAAAAGAGGGCGCGAAGCTTGCCTTGGTAGATGTGAAAAGAGAGGGCTTGGAGACAACAGAAAAAATGATTCGGGAAGCTGTGCCAGAGGCCGAAGTACTCTTAATTACGGCGGACGTGTCAAAAGAAGATGTATAGAACTATGTCAATCAAACGGTGGATAAGTTTGGCCGAATCGACGGTTTTTTCAATAATGCGGGCATTGAGGGTAAACAGAATCTGACAGAGGAGTAGTCGATGAGTTTCGCAGAGTCGTTGGCGTCAACTTGAACGGTGTTTTCTTTGGAATGAAATACGTTCTGGAAGTCATGAAAAAGCAAAAACTAGGCACAATCGTCAATACAGCATCTGTCGGTGGAATCCGCGGCGTGGGTAACCAGTCTGGCTATGCGGCAAGCAAGCACGGTGTTGTCGGACTGACACGCAACTCCGGAATCGAGTATGGTCAGTATGGAATCAGCATTAAGGCGATTGCACCAGGGGCGATCATGACGCCGATGGTAGAAGCATCTTTGAAACAAATGGGCGGTGACCAATGGGAGGAAGCCGGTAAAGAATTCGTCAGCGTCAATCCAATGAAGAGGTTTGGAAAACCGGAAGAAGTGCATACTTGGTCGCCTTCCTGCTTTCAGAACAAGCAGGCTTCATCAATGCCGCCGTCATTCCAATCGACAGGCGACAATCTTACAAATATTAAGGGTGTTTGAATACAATTAAAAGAGCCCTAAATGGTTCTTTTTTTCATTCTCCGAACGAAGAAGCCAGGCCACCCCTCAGCATTAAAATCGATTTCACTACAAATGTACGTTATAATGAATGGAATGCTCACCATAAAGGAGGTGGCTTTTTAGTGTTTAATCGATTAACCAAAAAAACAAAGATAGCTATGCTAGGCTCCTTGTTATATGTAATTTTACCGACGGATTTCATCCCGGATTTTATTATTGGTTTTGGACAAGTTGATGATGCAGCTGTACTGCTATATCTAGGTAAATGTTTATACAACGATTTAGCTGGCAAAAAATATCGAGATAGCGTTATAAAAGGATAGTAGATAGATAGAATACGATAAACGTAATGTGTTCAAGTGAACACTTGCGTTTTTTTTGTATTCGCTAGTGTTTAGGGAATATATTTTGATCAAAGAGTTCGATAGAATCTGATAATTGAGCCCTTTTTTATCTTATTCGTCATAAGGGAACTCATAACTAAATGGATTAGTCTTCTTTAGTGTAAGGTTAAAAAATTCTTTAGTTATTTACCCAACTAACATAATTGTGGGTTTTTTTCATACTATAATTTTGAGGTGAAAAAAATGCCAAGAGTAAAATACCGAGATTCAGATGTTGATTTAATGGCAAGGATGATGAGAGCGGAAGCCGAAGGGGAAGGGAAACAAGGGATGTTATATGTTGGAAATGTAATTGTGAATCGAGTAATAGCAGATTGTTTAGACTTTAAAAATGTAAGAACCGTACCACAGGCTATTTACCAAGTACAAGGTGGGAATTATTCCTTTGAAGCGGTTCAAAAAGGGAATGTATTTTATAACAGAGCGAGATCGGCTGAAAAACGATTAGCAAAACAGGCTTTGGATTATTGGAGAGAACATCCTGGGAAATACGCTCTTTGGTACTTTAATCCTTCTGGAGAATGCCCGCCGACATGGTACAATCAGCCATTAACTGGTCAATATAAGCAACATTGTTTTTATGAACCAATTGGAGGAACATGTGATAGCGTTTATTAATGTCTTATTTTTGATTGGGCATCCGGAACAAGATGACCTCATGATTATTTAGAGGTCATCATTTTTTATTTACCAATATCTTGCATTACAATATACTGCAGGTTATTATTGAATCAGTACCTTGCAATGCAAGAGTAAGGAGGAGGTGTACACTTTTTGTCTACAACGCAAATGTTAAAGGGGATTATCGATGGATGTATCTTAGCCATCATTCATGAAAAAGAAATTTATGGGTATGAACTAGCAGAGAAACTGGAGCAATATGGCTTCGATTCTTTTAGTGAAGGGACGATTTATCCGCTCCTTTTACGGATGCAAAAAGAAGAATTGATTGTTTCAACCTTGAAAAAATCAACTGCAGGTCCGAAACGAAAGTATTATTCACTGACTCAAAAAGGCGAAGAGGAATTGCAGCAATTTATCAGCAGATGGAGTAAGCTCCAAAGCTCGGTAAACTCCGTGCTGCCTTTAAAATGAAAAAACGATAAGAAGGGGATGAATGATGGTGGATTTATCAAGAAAAAGTCAGTCGTTTTTAGAAAATTTACGGCTTTATTTAATTTCCAGCGGGAAAGAAGAAAAGGAAATACATTCAATTGTTGAAGAATTAGAAGATCATTTAATAGAGGCTGAAGCAAGAGGGAAAACCGTCGATCATATTGTGGGTGACTCACCCAAAGAATATATGAAACAGTTATCGAATGAAATGAATACAAATACGAGCAGCTTGTTTAAAGTAATCATGATTATTCTATTTGGTGCACTGTCCTTTTCAATTTTAACGAATGCAGGTAAAGACGAACTTTCCTACTCCTTGTTAGAAATGATTGGAACAGTGGCTGTGAGTTTAGTATTGATCCTTTCAATCGGTAGCGTATTTAAATACATGGCTGCAGCTAATCTATCAAAAAGGAAAGAATATGCACTTTATTATTTGATGGGCATGCTGCCAATCGTTTTATTCGTAGGATTAATTTATTTAAATCGTCTCATAGAGACACCAATATTCACGTTTGGTCGCTATGGAACGATGATCGCTGTAATCGTGACGCTTGGCTTTTTAATTGGCCTTTCATTCTGGTCCAAAACATGGGTCGTACTCATTATGTTAGCTTTACTCGTTTTGCCGGATTATTTGTTAACGTTCATCGATGTTCAACCTAGTACAGAAGTAGTCCTATCAAGCAGCATTACGTTTGGTGGAATAGCAATTTATTTACTTCTGACTCATCGAATGACCAAACAACAAAGTAATTAGCAGGTTCAACTTAATAGGATGCTAAATAAAGGCAGCCAATCGGGTGCCTTTTTGTGTTTTCTTTAAAATTTCGAGACCAAGCGTATTTAATCGACACATTACGGCAGGAACTATTCAGGTTGATAGAGAATTTATTCGTTAGGAAGAAAGTGGAAAAGGGGAGTGTGTATGTTTTATAGAAGGAAGTTTTATACCGTGAAAAGTGATTTTGTTGAAGTGTTTAATAAGCACTTTAACCACACAAACTTACCTAGTCAATTAAAATACGGTTCTCGATTAATAGGCCGATGGATGAAAGAGAATAAGGATCATACCGTAGAGATATTTGCTATTTGGGAATATGACAGTTATGAAGATTATGTAGAAATTGAAAATAAAGTGCGAAGTGATGAGGCTCACGTTAAACGAGTTAGAGATTGGTATGAAAAATACGGCGGAAGAGAGTTTGTATATAAGAAATATATTTTAGAAGTCAGAAATGAACAGTTAGAATCGACTTTGGAAGTGCAATAGAAAAACCCCTATGACGGTGGTGGTTTTATCAACACATACAATCCAACTAAAATACATATTATTGGGTCAGTCGGCAGTGGAAAAACAACCTTAGCGAAAGAATTATCCAAGACGTTTTCTATCCCACTTTATGAAATGGATAATGTTGTTTGGAAAAGAGATAAGTCAGGCGACAGAAGGAGAACTGAAGAAGAAAGAGAAGCGTATTTTACTAGAATACTTCAGACTGATACCTGGATTGTAGAAGGAGTTCACAATGAAGAATGGGTAGCGCCTAGTTTTGAAATGGCGGAAGTCATCATTTTCTTAGATACGAACTATTCAGTCAGAACCTACCGTATTATAAAAAGATTTATCTTACAAAAGCTAAGAATAGAACCATCAAACTATAAACCTACATTAACGATATTTTTCAAAATGTTTAAGTGGAATCGATACTTTGAAGACGTAGGAAAACCTCATTTCTATAAAAAATACGGGATATACAATCACAAGATAGTGGTGGTAACAAAAAAGAAAGAAATTAAAAAGTACTTTAACGAGCAAGCACGATAGAGTCTTGAGGGCAGGGTGTATAGAATGAGGATGTAGGAGATCTCTAAACATTTTAGTCTTAGACAATGACCTTATCTAAATCTTATTCTATATAGGCATCCTGATTTAAATGGAATATGAAAAAGGAGTGAAAGAAAATTGAAAGACACCTTTTATCTCAAGCTAAATGGATATTTACTGCTCACAATCATACCGTTATCTATGCTTGGATATTATTTTGCCGTCCACAATGAATCATTGTTCTTCTTGTATGAATGGCTTCTTGTTGCATTAGTAATAATATTAGCAGGATTT
>NZ_AJTN02000197.1 GCF_000305495.1 Peribacillus psychrosaccharolyticus ATCC 23296
TTCAATATTGAAGCTTGTGATCAATCTCTTGACACACTTGGTCAGCAGTCATTCCATCGGCATCAATAAAACTAGCCTTAGTAGATGTGTCTTGGATTCCCATCACATTTGAATCAAGTCCTGTTACTACACAAAGATCACAGTTTTGCGAATCTGTTTCATTTTTCAATTCGACCACTTCATACCCTTTATCTCGAAGTGCCTGTTGAATATTACTCAATGATGGATCAACGGCGATTTTAGCCAAAATAAACACCTCCTCCTGGTAATGTGTCCAATTAAAAGGAAGTTATGTATCATTCGAAACGCTGTATAGTTTTATCTTTCATCGCAGACCCTATTAATGGAGGTGAAAGCCATGAACAACAAAACAAAAAAAGATCCATCTAAAAGTGAGCTTGGGTCATCTCAAGTAAAAGGACAGGGAACCACGAACATAGAAACAGGAAATGTTGAAGCATCTTCATCAAGGAAAAAGCAAAAGCAAAGTTAAATCAGCCTTTCAGGCTGTTGAGCTCCCTCGACAGCCTTTTTTCTCGAATACAAAAAAGATTGCTTACCACCGTAAAATGGTCGCAAGCAATCTTTACAGTTAAAAGTATTTCTTTTTCCAGAAAAAGAAAGCTGTAGCTGATGCCAATCCTGCTGCAATTGTTAAGGTTATTGCGAAGGCGTGAGGGTGATGTGAAAAGGGTAAATTCACATTCATTCCGAAGAAGCTCGCCACCATCGTCGGCAGTGTTAAAATGATCGTGACGGAGGTGAGAAACTTCATCGCAATGTTGACATTGTTCGAGATGATGGAGGCAAATGCATCCATCATCCCGCTTAAAATCGAACTGTATGTTTCACTCATCTCAATTGCCTGGTTGGTCTCAATAATAACATCCTCAAGCAAATCTTTATCTTCCTCATACATCTTCAAATAATTAAAGCGTAGAATTTTGTCCAGCACGACTTTATTTGATTTAAGCGAGGTTGTGAAATAAACCAAGCTTTTTTCTAAGCCTAAAAAAGTATAAAGTTCTTTATTTTTCATTGATTGATGCAGTTTACGCTCAGTATCATTGGTAATTTTATTAACTTGCTTTAAATAACGTAAATAGAATGAAGCAATTTCTGAAAGAATTTGCAAAGCAAACCGCGTTTTTTTATTCGTATAAAAGCTTTTAATTTTATTGTTTTTGAAATTAGTCAAAATGGGACTATCCTTCAATGAAACAGTTAGAAAATAATCTTCGGTAAAAATAAGTCCAATGGGAATTGTCTCATACACAGGCGTACCTGTTTCATCGTGAGTTAGATAAGGATAATCGACAATAATTAATACATCCTTCTCCTCACGTTCGATCCGAGGTCGTTCTTCATCATCTAATGGATCTTTAATAAAGTTTTCAGGTAAATCCAGTGTTTTTACGATTTGTTGTATCTCATCTTCCGTTGGTGCTGTCAGGTGAATCCAGCAGCCTTTTTCGAACTTAGTTAAATTCTCTATCTGTCTAGGTTCTGTTGTTTTGTAAATTTCAATCATGCTTTAACCTCCTCATTTTTAGAGGAAGCCATACGATCTGCTATAGAATCGATACTAAACCGTTATCGTATATTCGATAATCACGATGGCATGAGCTTCCCCGTGCTCACTGGGTTCAGGATCGTAGGAACTACTGTTCATGCGTATCAACTCACTTTCATTTTAAATCAGTGATTACTCTCTATCTTAATCATAAATATGCGAAAGCACAATAACGATTCTTTTCCAGGAAAAAGCTCCCAGCATCATGACTGAGAGCTTTCATCTTATTATTCTAACCCGTTTGCCCGTAACCAAGTACGCGCCATTAACAAATTACCAGTTGAATTCATATGAACACCATCTGTAGTCAGATTATATTCGGGATGTTTTTTTAATACAGCTATAAAACATTGATGCTCTGGTACAAGCACACCATTAAACGTCACTGCAAGCCTGCGTACAATATCGATGTAAGGCTGCAGTTTACGATTACCTTCTGATTCAATGTTTTCTTCAATAATGGTTGGTTCCATAATAATAATTTGTGCATTCGTTTTGACCTTCACAAGAGATAATAGCTTTTGATAGATTTTTTCAAATTCACCTGGGTAAACCTGATTCATATTCGGATTATCTAATTGTCTCCACACATCATTAATACCGATTGATATCGACACATAATCTGGATTAAGCGCAAGGACATCTTTTTCCCAACGATCAGCTAAATCCGTAATTCGATTCCCACTTATTCCTTTGTTAATTATGTCAGGAATACCTTCTGGCTGTCTCAAACGTAAGTGATCCCGTATGATTCGCACATATCCGTCACCTATCTTTTCAGAATCGGTATTTCTTCCACAATCGGTTATACTATCTCCAATAAAAATCAGTCTCTCACCCGACTTCATCATGGTCCTCCTTCTATGTACATGTATATTTCTTCAAAAAAAATCGAATGGACTCAACCATCCAAACGATTTTTTCCTCTATCTTTTATTTTAAGAATGAACTTTATCATTATAATAATTGACGCTGAACATCGCGCCTTCGTCAACCATCTGATTATCACCGAAATCATATGGATCGGGATGACCGGCTTTTTCAATATCCTCATACAATACTTCAGGACGGTGTCGATACCAGAATTTCAATGCTTTATGTTTAACATCCTTATAAGAACAGATCACTTTTTCACGATTGGACTTTGTGGATAAAAAGGAAACCCCAGCTACTCCGAATCCAATTAGAAGATATGGACCAACACTTTTCACTATCGCCATCATGATCATCCTCCTTGTCAGTTATTAGTATATACCCGGTCTAAAAATTAATAAACAAAAATTAGGAATATTCACAAAAAAATTCTATTTCTAACATGATAATCGTCCTAAACGCTCCGAATGTTTAAAAAAAGAAAGGAATCAGCTGTGAGGTTTGTTACTTTTAAGCTAAACATTTATACTATAAGATATGAGGTGATAGTATATGAATAAGTGTTCTTCTACTTTATGTCCTCGCTTCGAAAAAGGAATGCAAATTCTAAGCAAGCGCTGGGCTGGTTTAATTATTCATCAACTGCTAAATGGTCCACAGCGGTTTTGTCATATAGAAGCAGCATTTCCAATCAGCGGCCGCATTCTTTCCGAACGGTTAAAGGATCTTGAACGAGAAAATATAGTCAAACGAGACGTATATCCTGAAACACCTGTACGAATAGAATATACATTGACTGAAAAAGGGATGGCCTTGGCACCAGTTATTGAGGAGATTCAACGTTGGAGTGAGGAATGGGTAACATTTGAATCAATTACAGAAGAAGCAAAAGAAGAAAATGAACCAGCGAAAAAGGATCTTTAATAGGTCCTTTTTTTCTTATATAAAAAATGGATGTTTACGTTAAAATTAACACAAGGTTGTTATGTTTATCAAACTACTGGAGGTGAAGGATAATAGAACTCTTAATGACTTTCTTAATTGGAGTTTTTATTATGTTTATAGGTTTTCTGATACTCAAGAAAAAAACTCTTTTCTTAGTAAATCTTGTTTTATGGAATGCAGTATCAGGTAATGAAAAACGATTATCTCGAATCTTTGGGACTGTCTTACTAATTGCCGGATTTATTGTTATCCTATTGCCGCGTTTATTGTCTTAATTCAACTACCTTTAATATTTCCTTTCTTATTGTATGGATTGTCTGTTTAAACAATCAACAGCTGGGTATATTGCTTATCATAAACTATATAAAAAGAAGGTGATTAATTGACGAAACAAGATTGTCTAATAATTGGCGGTGGGATCGCTGGACTACAATGTGCGATTCAACTAGGCCGTTATAACCACGATGTTACTGTAATTGATTCCGAACAAGGCCGTTCAACGATTACCTGGGGATTTCATAATCTGCTGGGCTGGCCAAAAGGCATCACTGGTCCAGAACTGCGAAAACTTGGACGTGAGCATGCTGAGCAATGCAATGTCACTTTTTTAAAGGATCGTGTGGTCAGCGTAAAAAAAGACTCAGATATTTTTATCGTGAAAACAGCTCAGAACAATACCTATGAGGCAAAAACAATTTTCATTGCTACTGGGATTACTGATAACTTACCTAAGATTAACAACCTTATGCCCTGCCTCGGCAAATCGATTTATATTTGCCCCGATTGTGATGGATTTGAAATCACAAATAAGAATACAGCAATCATTGGCGGCGGTAATGCAGGTGCTAATATGGCACTGACCTTAACGTATTGGACACACCTATTAACCTTTATTAATCATACAAAGACGCCCATAGATGACAAGTTGATGACAGAATTGAATAAACTGAAGATACCAGTAATTAATGAAGCTGTAACTGATATTTTGCTTGATTTGGATGGTCAATTAACAGGAATCCAATTAGAATCAGGTAACATAATTTCTTGTGAACGTGGATTCACCGCGTTCAGCGGGAATAAATTAAATAATGAGTTGACCACTCAGCTTGGCGTTAAACATGATCAGCGGAATCACGTCCTTGCTGATCCACGTACGAAAGAAACAAATATAACTGGTGTTTGGGCCGGAGGTGATTTACTTGCTCATTCTGAACAAGTAACCATTTCCATGGGAGATGGATCACAAGCCGCGATTTGGATTCATAAGCGTTTGATGGGTATACCTAGAATGCCACAATAAAAAATACCCCCGCCTGTTGTAGCGGGGGTATTTCCTATCTACCCTCTTGTCCGTCCTTTAATTACCTTGTACACAATTAGGATAACAGCAATGATCAAAAGTATATTAACAAATCCTGCTGCAATTTTAAATACGAGACCAAGAACCCATAAAAGAATTAATAGTCCAATTATTGTCCAAAACATCTGCATCTCCCTCTCTTCTAAGGATTGTTCAATCATAATTTATGTTAAAAAATAAATGCTTATGCTTAAAATACCCTTACGACCTATTTTAAAACACAATAATTTTTTTTAACTAGCTAATTGTCGAACTTCCCTAATTTACCAAAAAATATCTGGATAATTTATCTGGCGATACACATCCTAATCAGGATAACTAGAAGGGAGCAAGTATATGAAAAAACTCGTATTTAGTTTACTGGCATTTACCTTTTTATTAAGTGCAGGTTTCAGTGTTTCAGCATTAGCCAATGAAACCAAAACGGCACCGGAACAGGAAAAAACAGTCACATTAACGCAAGCTCAACAAGCTGAGATTGGGGCTATTCATAAAGAACTTCTTGCTAAGCAAAAACAGCTCATACAGAAATATGTTGAGTATGGGGCTCTATCAAAAGAAAAAGCAGACCAAGTAAACAACCACTTTGAAAAACATTACCAAAGAATGGAACAAAACGGTTTTCAATTTCCACAACACAGACACCAAAAGCACGAGAAGCCAGAGTAAAAACGAGAAAGGCAGTCGAGGGTTTCCTCAACTGCCTTTTTTATCAGTTATTCTTTCATTAACCCCAAGAAGAACATCTTAGGCTGAGAGCTATGGTTAAACATCAAAAGATTGAACGGATGCTTCCTCATAATCTTTCATGATCATTCCATATACGTATGTGTCGGTAAGGGTCTTTCCATCTGCTGATAAATCCTCATTTTTCAGGACCGCCTCTAGCTTGAATCCTAGTTTTTCCGGGATGGCTTGGCTTTTTACGTTTGCCGCCTCGCATCTAATTTCTAACCGATTAAATCCCAATTGGTTCATTCCTAAGTCTGTTAAACGCTTGATGGCTTCTGTCATATACCCATTGCCGCTATATTTCTTATCAATCCAGTAACCAATGTCCCCCGATTTTACCTCCCAATCAATATTGTGGATACTGGATGTTCCTATATATTCATCAGTCTCTTTATGAAAAATGAGAAAACGGAAACTTTCACGTGCTAAAAACTTTATGTGCGCATTTCTTAAATTGCTCTCGGTTTCTTCGACAGGAGGGATTTCCTGCGCAAAGGGCAGCCATTTGCTTAATTCAGCAATAGATTCCCTAATTGCCTTGTTCACTACTCTTCCGTCACCCGACAAGAAAGGTACCCGGAGGAGTAATCTATCTGTTTCGAGTGATGACGGCATTTCAATTACTATAGGACCCACTTTCATTCACCATCCAATATAAGTTTATGTATTCCTAGTAAAATAAACGCTCATTATCCAAAAACCGAAATCAAACTACTAACGTCTTAATTTCATCAAATATTAACAACCACCTAATTATTTGTCAATCATTTCCTATTACATTACGTGTTTAAGGATTTTCCTTATTTTTCTGCCTCATCCTTCCGTAATTCACTCAAGACGCCCCCGCTTTTTAAAAAACATTCATATGTTTACCAATAATCAAAAAGGGAACATTTTATATAAGTCAATAATATAAAGGAGTTTGATTATGCTTAATCATACAAAACAATACATCAACGGTGAATGGGTAGACTCTACTGGATCAGACACAATAGAAGTAGTTAACCCAGCAACAGAAGAAGTAATGGGTAAGATTAGCGCAGGAACAGAAGAAGACGTGAATCGTGCTGTCCGAGCAGCGAAAGAGGCTTTTCATTCCTTCTCTCAGACATCTATAGACGAACGAGTTAAACTTTTAGAGGACATTGCAAAAGAATATGAAAACCGTAAAGATGATTTAGTCAAAGTAATGACTGAAGAGTTAGGTGCTCCAATTACTAAATCGGAGGAAATTCATTATCAAATGGGGCTTTCACACTTTAAGCAAGCCGCAGAGGAATTGAAAACCTTCAAGTTTACGGAGAAAAGAGAGAGCTCTTATATCCAAAAGGAACCGATTGGTGTAGCAGGACTGATTACACCGTGGAATTTCCCAACCAATCAAATTTCCACAAAGTTAGCTAGTGCACTGGCAGCCGGAAGCACCTTAGTGGTGAAACCTGCCTCTCAAACACCATTTGCATCTATTATTCTAGCAGAAATTTTTGATAAGGTTGGTGTTCCTAAAGGTGTCTTTAACCTTGTAAATGGTTCAGGATCAACCGTTGGGGAAGCAATCAGCACACATCCAGATGTCGCTTTAATATCCTTTACGGGTTCAGGGCCAGTTGGAAGCAGCTTAATGAAGAATGCTGCAGATGGGATTAAAAATGTCTCATTAGAACTTGGAGGAAAATCACCTTTAATCATTTTAAAAGATGCAGATGTCAAGGTAGCAGCTAAAACCGCTTTAAGTCAAATCGCTACAAATACAGGTCAAGTATGTTCAGCAGGAACGCGGGTCATTGTACCGAAAGAAATGCATGATGATTTCATTGAAGCAATGAAAGAATTAGTAACAGAATTCCCTGTTGGCGATCCTCAGGACAAAAATACTTTTATGGGTCCACAGGTGTCCAAAGATCAATGGGAAACCGTTCAATCATACATCAAAAAAGGTCAGGAAGAAGGAGCCACCCTCGCAATCGGTGGTCCGGGCAGACCTGATGGAATGGATAAAGGATTCTATTCTCAGATAACTGTTTTCACAGATGTACAAAACGATATGACTATTGCTCAGGAAGAAATCTTTGGACCTGTCATGTCAGTAATTACGTATAATGATATTGACGAAGCAATTGAAATTGCCAACGATACCATTTATGGACTTGCAGCTTATATAATCGGATATGATAAAGAAGAACTGAAGAAAGTCGCTTTACATGTTAAAGCCGGACAAATCACGATTAATAACAGTGAAGTAGATATATCTGCACCATTTGGCGGCTTTAAACAATCCGGTATTGGTCGTGAATGGGGAGATTATGGAATTGAAGAATTTCTTGAACCAAAAACCATAATGGGTATGCCCTCTTAATAAGTGAAAAAACAAACCCAATAACCCCCGAGTCAGGGGTTATTGGGTTTTACTTTTGTGATGGATAACTGCAAAGTTCAATCAATGTTCCGTCAGTTGATGCAGGGTTAACATAAATAAGTTTCCTACCACGTGTGTTCGTACGAAGTGTATCCTCTAGAAAACGCACACCTTTTTTTCTTGCCTCTTGTATCGCTTCATCCAAATCGTCCACTCGATAAGCAATATGGTGTACCCCTTTCCCACGCTGCTTTATAAACCGAGCCATTGGCGAATTCTTGTTTGTAGGTGACAGTAATTCAATCACTTTATCATTCGTTCTAACTACCGCAACATGAACCTCCACCCCAGGTGCATCACTTGTATATCGGTCCTCCACTATTCCATTTAAGACAGTAAGATAAAACGGAAGCGCGTCATCAATACTTCTTACCGCAATTCCAATATGATCTAAAATATAATCCAATGTAGTTCCTCCTCATGTCTGTAAAAATGCAAATAATTCAGGTAATCTTTCTCTAAAAGATAAATAATTATGTTCCGCCTCTAAAATAATTTCAAATTTCGCATTAGATGTTTTTTCTATTAATAAATCATAAATAGCTTTATTCGAAGCTATAAATTCCTTATTGATGGTTTCTTCATCTCCAGCTTCTTTCGTTCCACAATCTACGTAAACTCTTTCAATGAATGACAAATCAGAAACTCGGATTAACTTTTCAAGTTCCTCTTGGTTACGGTAAAAAGCTGAAGATAAAACGGCTATATTTCTGAATACGTTAGGATAACGACACATAGCATAAATCGAAATAAGTCCTCCTAAAGATATTCCAGCCATGGCCGTATGTTCTTTTAATGTACGATATTTCGTATCTATGTATGGCTTTAGTTGATTCACAATAAAATCTACATACAGTATACCTTTTCCACCTTCAAAACTTCTATGACCTACTATTTTCTTGCTATATTCCCCAGTTATCCATGGACAATATTCATTTATTCTCTCTTCACTATTTTGGTCGATCCCTACAACAATAACATTCAATTGATTTTCATCTAAATACTGTTCCAGGTTTAAAGACGTTCCACCTATTGCGTCATGATCCTGAAATACGTTTTGCCCATCGTGCATATACAAGACTGGGTAACTCTGGTTTTCCTTAGTATAATTTTTAGGTAGATATATTCTAATCCGTCTTTCTTCTTCAAATGATGTTATGTATAAAGACATTATTTCTAGCAAACCTATCCCATCTTTCGTGAATAATCATATGAGTTTATGTAACAAACTAGATGATCGGTCCATTCCTCAAATTCAAAAATAAATGCGCCGTTCTCGGCTAAATGATAAGAATGTGTGTTATCAAGGTTTATATGAGCCTCTATTCGGTGGAAAGCCAATTCATTAAATGCGAGCTCAATTGCTGCTTTTACCGCCTTTTTCTCCTAACCATTTCTCCAATACCGATTGTGTATAGTATAACCTATCCTAGCCCATTGAAAGTCATGTCTTGCTAAAGTGGAGAAATCTATTGTCTTCTTTCCTAAACACACCAAACACATATGCTGTATTATTGTGAGCTAAATCTTAATGTGTTGATGAACCATTCCATGTATATTCATCCATATCAATCTTCCCTTTATCATGCCTGTGTTGAGTTGGAAGCCGGTTTTCTAATTCTCACAGCCAATTTTTATAATCTGCTTCTTTTTATGGCCTTACTACTACTCTTTTAGTTTCTCTGATAAATCAAGTTGTAACTGGAGCTATGGCGAACAGAAAAAAAGTATTGTTTATTTGGGATAAAGCGACCAAATACTTAGATAATATGATACTTAATCAGCTAATACACGCCATTAAGACTTATCAGCCAACTATTAAAAGAATTGAATTAAACCTTATCAATCAAACTAGTCCTACGACATTCTCTTCTATCAATCGTATAAAAGATATGTAATGATGAGTGTATCTTTGCTTTTTTTCATAAAAAGACAGGATATTTATTTCTGTTGTCGAAATATATATCGTAAGAAATAGAGAGGATGAATTCTAATGACCCTATCTGGTATTCTCGCAGAAGATTTATTTGATTTAAAATCAGTTACCGATCCACAGCTGTCTCCCGACGGAACGTATGTTGCCTTTGTAGAAACAAGCATTGACAAGGAAGATGAAGAGTACATATCTAATTTGTTTGTTCATCATTTTCCTACAAACCAAACAACTCAATGGACGTTCGGCAGTCATCGACATTCTTCTCCACGTTGGTCTCCTAACGGTGAGAGTCTTGCCTTTCTATCAAATCGTACTGGAAAAAACCAATTATATGTTTTACAACTTGCCGGCGGTGAAGCTAACAAACTGACGGATCTTGAAAATGGGGCTTCCACACCTATATGGTCTCCTGATTCGAAATCCATTCTTTTTTCAACAGCCATTAAATCAGGAAAAACACTCCATGAAAAGATCGAGAAACCTAAAAAGGAAAAAAAGGCCGCTAAAATCTATGATCGCATTAAATATAAAGCAGATGGGAAAGGCTATCTGGAAGATACCTTTAGTCAGCTTGTGATAATCGATGTTAAGACGGGTGACACTAAGCAGTTAACCAAAGGTGATCAACATTATAGTCCAAGTTCTTGGTCTCCTGATGGAAATCAGATCGCTTACACAGGAAATGATTCCGCGGACAGGGATTATCAATTGGTTGATGACGTATTTATTCTTGATATCGAATCAGAAAAAACAGAGAAAATTACGCCTAGTACCGGCTTTTTCAATGATCCCAAATGGTCACCTGATGGTACTTGGATATCTATTATTGGTCACGAACGCGAGTATCAAGGTGCAACTCTTAGTAAAATCTGGTTATACAATACTACCGACCAATCATTCGTTTGTCTAACTTCTGAATGGGATGTTCAAGTTGGCGATGTAAGTGCCGCAGATTTCCATATTGGAACCGTTGATCCTGGTTTACTTTGGACAAATGACAGCCAAGGCTTTTACTTCCTAATCAGTGATCACGGGAATGTCAGCGTTTATTATGGGTCAGTGGATGGAGCGATGTATCCTTCCCTAAATGGACAACAGCATGTGTATGGATTGACAATCAATCCAGAAACTCACGAAGCGGTTCTAGCTATTAGTACACCTGTTCAGCCAGGCGATTTGTATACATATAATCTTTCAACCGGCGAACTTGCTCAGTTAACGTTTATCAATGATGAACTTCTTAAGACCCGTAGTCTTTCTGAAGCCGAACCAATCAGTTTTCCATCAAGTGATGGACGTGAGATTCATGGATGGATGATGAAACCAGCGGACTTTGATCCAGAAAAACGGTATCCACTAGTATTAGAAATACATGGCGGTCCTCATGCTATGTACGCGAATACCTATTTCCATGAATTTCAAACACTCACTGCTCAGGGCTATACCATATTGTTTACCAACCCACGGGGAAGCCACGGCTATGGACAGGAATTTGTTCAAGGCTGTGTCGGCGATTATGGCGGCATGGACTATCAGGATTTAATGGCAGCTGTGGATTATGCAGTAAACACGTATGATTTTCTTGACGAACAACAATTGGCTGTTACCGGCGGCAGTTACGGCGGATTTATGACCAACTGGATTGTCGGCCATACCAATCGCTTCAAAGCAGCTGTTACACAGCGCTGTATTAGTAATTGGTTAAGTTTTTATGGAGTCAGTGACATCGGCTATTACTTTACAGAGTGGGAAATTGAAGGCGATATTTTTGAATCTCCGGAAAAATTATGGCATCATTCTCCCCTTAAATATGCGGCGAATGTGCAAACTCCACTGTTGCTGTTACACGGTGAACTAGACTTCCGCTGCCCAATCGAACAATCTGAACAATTTTTCACTGCTCTTAAGAGACAGAAAAAAGAGGCTGTTCTCGTATCGTTCCCAGGTGAGACTCACGAAGTTTCACGCAGCGGTTCTCCACGACTGCGCCTGCAGCATACAGAACAAATCAGAGATTGGTTTAAAAAATATCTGTAACAAACAGAAGGCTGTCACATTTGACAGCCTTCCTTGTTTGGCTAATGAAGACTATCTCCCTAGAAGCCTCCTCTCTTAAAAAGCCTTCCGCACAAGAATGGCCCTCAAGCGCACACTATATGCCGTTTCCGCACATTAATC
>NZ_AJTN02000196.1 GCF_000305495.1 Peribacillus psychrosaccharolyticus ATCC 23296
GAAGCCGCAGACAGCTCCGTTTACACGTATCCATTGTAAGTCCTTTCCAATGCTGTTTTCCATCATATAAATGAGCGTTTCATTGTCTAACTTATCTAAGTTCTCTTGAACAAGTAAACCAATTTGTTCATGATTATTATCTACAAGAATCCCAATTTGGTTTTTGATCCAGCCATCTAGGGCAGGCCCGTTTTCGGCTAGTTTGTTTAAAAATTGAGTAAGAATAGAGAGAAGATTATCTCTAAATGAATCTTGTTCAATCATGGAGACAGCGCTTTGTTGTAACCCCTGTAAACTTGAATGGATCATTTGATCAGGGTTCCACGTATCAAGCAGTTTGTTTCGCCACTTTGCTATTCCTTCAATGATCTCCGCGTTATCTTCGATGTTCAGCAGTTCATTCCGAATATATAGAAGTAAGGCTTTTCGATTAGCATCATTTTCGGGTTTCAAGTTTGTTACTACATTGAGTAAGATATTTCTAAGAATATCTCCGAGTTTATCGGCTGTCAGTAAATTTTGAATAGACTTTAATGCAAACTGAAGAATCCCATCTGCTTCAACCTTTCGAAGCACATTCATGGAGACACTGCCCAACTGATGAGGTGTGTCTTTATTACGTAACCAAGTATCCGCTTTATTTAAAACATAATTCAACGCTTTTTCATCAAACTTTTCCTTAAGCAGTTGTTGACTTGCTGTGTGCAGGATGTGTTTGATTTCGATGTCAGAAATCACGGAAAGAAGGTGTTTTTTTAATAAGGGGACTGCTTTTTCAATCGGCAGATTTGTAATCATTTTCTTGATTAGCTCCACTATTGCTTTTTGAACAGCCTCTTTAGCCAACTCTCTTTTTGTAATGTGAATCAGTTTTTCTGTGAAAGGAATTTGTTTTATTTTCTCTTGGATACTTTCTTTGGATAACCAATTAGTTTTTAGCATCGTTACTAATGCATTCGTCATTCGCTTGCGATTAGCCGGCAGGAGCGCTGTATGCGGGATTGGGATGCCAAGCGGGTGACGGAACAATGCAGTTACAGCAAACCAATCAGCTAACCCTCCAACAAGCCCAGCTTCAAATCCCCCGCGGATTAGTTCTGCCCAAACGGAATCTTGAAAGGGAAGGGTGGCAAGAAAGCCGACTATCATAATAAATAGGGAATACCTCGCAATTTTTTTTGAGGATTTCTCTTTTTTTTCCATAAATCACTCATCCTCACATGTTTGCAGATAGTCCGAACCTGATGAGTTTTTCCACCTGCTATTATTTAGTCTAGTATGAAACTTGAAAAAAATAACCCCGAAATAGCCGGGGGCAAGTTATTGATTACGTAAATGAAGGTTTCTACAACCAATTGTATCGTTTAACTAGGTTCATTTTCAATCATGAGGATTATGGTCAATTTCCCAATGTCCTTAAGTTGGAACGTTAGGTTGAAAGCTTTATTAAAGCCATACATTAAACTTTCACCACTGATTACGGTTGGCGGGGTAATTTCCATCTCAATCTTTTTATTGGATAAATGAGTAGAAAGATTGCCAGCAACCATATTCCCTAGCTCGGCAGCAAATGATTCTAGGAGTTCGTCCGACAGCGGCATATGAAACATGAATTCCCCCAAACGACCAACCGTTGCTCTATCCATTTCGATAAACAACCGGCCAAGGACGTCACCGGTCACACCAATAAGTACACCTATTGAAGCATGCTCGAAAGGTTCAACAATGATAGAAGGCTCGCTGATTTCGGTTTCAACCGGAATGACAGTATTAATGGCATGAATCGTACTATTTAAGACTGCAGTGATCTTTGTAGTTAGCACAACAAGCCCTCCTAAATTAATATAGTCTAATAATAGCAAATAAATAAATATTTGTACCTATAGATAGAGAAAAAATGGGAAAAATGACGAAAAATAAGCGAGGTTTTTCAAAGACCACACTGCATAGTATTTCAAAACTAGGAAATAGTAACCACAATTACTGAAAAAGGGTGTGGGGTTATGCCATATATTCTTTCTGCTGCACATATACAGTTACCTTATTTACTTTCACAGGAAAAAGTTATGGATTTTTCTCGGGAAATATTTGGAACAGCATTTAAAGATATCGAAAGACTCTTAAAAGCGTTTAAAAATGGGGAAGTCGAATCCCGTTATTTTGTGAATGATCTTGAGTGGTATAAAGATGACCATTCATTCGAAGAAAGAAATAATTCTTATATTGAAAAAGCAACTCAGTTTGGCGTGGAAGCGATTGAGAAGTGCTTAGATAATCAAACTTTTTTACTAGAGTCCATTCCAATGGAGGAAATCGAAGCGATTTATTTTATTTCTAGTACAGGTATGGCGGCACCGACCATTGATGCAAGGATATTAAACGTACTGCCTGCTTCTGTTCGAACAAAACGAATCCCCATTTGGGGACTCGGTTGTGCTGGAGGAGCAGCTGGGCTTGCCCGGGCAAGTGAATATTGCAGAGCATTTCCGAAAGCAAAAGTCCTGGTTCTCTCTGTGGAGCTGTGCAGTCTGACCTTTCAGAAAAATGATGCTTCAAAGAGTAACTTAATAGGAACTTCATTATTTTCAGATGGAGTTGGATGTGTTTTGATTTGCGGCGACGAGGTGGAGCGCAAAGACATTTCCAGACAGAAAGGCCAGTACCGTATTCTTAATTCCCAGTCCACTTTGATGCTGAATTCTCTAGATGTCATGGGCTGGGATGTAAAGGATGGGTTGTATGTCGTATTTTCAAAGGATATTCCGTATATTATTAAAAATTGGTTAAAACCAACTGTTGAAGGATTTCTGCTGGAACAGAATCTGGAAATGAAGGAAATTCAGCAGTTTATTGCTCATCCCGGCGGTAAAAAAGTGATTGATGCGTATCAGGATTCACTCGGTTTTACGAGTGAGATGACGACTATTTCAATGGATGTACTTCGAGAGTATGGCAATATGTCCTCAGCAACAATCCTCTATGTACTTGAACGTTTTATGGAGCACGAAGCTGATCCAGGTGAGTATGCCCTTGCCGCTGCACTTGGACCTGGTTTTAGCTCGGAACTTCTATTAATGAGGTGGGAACTATGATTTTTTATTTGTTTATCCTTTTATTAATTGCTCAGCGTATTGGGGAACTCGTTTTAGCTCGGAATAATGAGGAACGGATGAAGAAGGAAGGAGGACTGGAATTCGGGACGACACATTATCCATGGATCGTATTATTGCATCTCGGCTTTTTTATTTCCTTGTTTGCAGAATACACGCTGCTTGATCAGACACCATCAGTGTATTGGAAAATCTGGCTTTCTCTGTTCTTACTTGCTCAAGTGGGAAGAGTATGGGTAATCAGCTCGCTGGGCCCTTATTGGAATACGAAGATAATCGTCATGCCCTCTGCGGAACCGGTCAGCAGAGGCCCATATAAGTATGTCAAGCATCCTAATTACGTTATTGTTGCAGTAGAAATAATTGTCATCTCTTTATTATTTAATGCATACTTTACGGCTATTATCTTCAGCTGTTTAAATGCCTGGATGATGAGTGTTCGAATTCCAATAGAAGAGAGAGCGTTGTCCAACTTAACCAGCTATGCAGGGCATTTTTCAAAAAATAATAAGAAATAAAAACTTCTAGTTGAAAATGATTATCGTTCGTGATAAGATTCTAATTGAAGATGAAAACTATTATCAATTAAAAAATATATAGATGAAAAATAAAAAAGGATGGTGTTTTAAGATGGTTTGGTTCTTTATTCTTGCAACGGTTATAGCATATGGGTTTGTGATGAAACATGTTTTAAACAATGTTCAGAGACCTGTTCGGAAGTTGGCTGCAGCGCCGATTAGCAGAGAGAGCGTTCGAAATCATAACTTAATTCCTGCCCACACAACCAGATGATATAATCTGGTTTTTTTAATATAAAAAAAGACGAGCGGAGCACCTTATCTGACTGATAAGGTGCTCCGCTTTCTTACTATTCAAAATTGCCTTGCATAGTTATATAATTGTTGGGGGAAATCGTTTACAATGGAAAGAACTACGACTTGGTAAGGGGAAAGATAGATGAATACGCAAACAACAAAACAACGAGAACAACTTGCAGGACTTATGGAACTATATCGTCAATTTCTTACTAGCGGCGATTTGGTTAATGCTGAGAAAATGAAACAGTTACTAGCTAAATTAGTAAAGGAAGAACGAATCCTTGCTTTCTGCGGTCATTTCTCTGCAGGGAAATCAAGCATGATTAATTATTTACTGGGTGATCAAGTGCTGCCTTCAAGCCCAATACCAACCAGTGCCAATACAGTAAAGCTGCAAAAAGGCGATGATTATGCCTTAGTTTACTATCACGAAGGGGAACCTAACCTGTTCCCGGCACCTTACGATTATCAAACAGTTAAAAATTTTGCTAAAGATGGGGCAGCGATCTCGTCAATCACCATTAGTTCTAGTACCTTCCCGCTGCCGCCGACATGTTCCGTTATGGATACACCAGGTATTGATTCAACAGATGATGCGCACCGTGTCTCCACGGAGTCTGCGCTGCATTTAGCAGATGCTGTTTTTTATGTCATGGATTACAACCATGTTCAATCAGAAGTGAACTTTTTATTTACGAAGGAATTAATGGATGAAGGGAAAAAGGTTTACCTGATTGTAAATATGATTGATAAGCATGATGAAGCAGAAATTACATTTGCAGATTTTAAAAAATCAGTAGAGAACGCGTTTACGAACTGGAATGTCTATCCAGAAAAAATATTTTACACCTCTGTCCGTGATTTAGAGAATCCGAATAATCAACTAGAAGAAGTACGTGAGTTCATCTTCAAGACTGCTGATAATGGGGTCCAAAACACCAGCGACTCAGCGCTGTTATCCGCTCAGCGATTAATTAACCGTCATGTACTGTCAGTAAAGGACAAATTTGACGAGGCTTTTGCAGAAGAGTTTGAGCCTTTGTTTGAATTGCCTAGTGAAGAAAGAACTGTTATAGAGAGCAATGTAAGCAGCCTTATGCAGGAAAGAGAACAGATGGCTGGAACGGCAACAGCAATCGAACGTTCTTTTACCCGCAGTCTCGAAGTAATTTTGAAAAACGCATATCTCATGCCTGCGCCGACAAGAGAGCTCGCGAAAGATTTTCTTGAAGCTCATCAGCCAGACTTTAAAATCGGGTTGTTTTTTGCAAAGAAAAAAACGGAAAGTGTTAAAGAAGAACGTTTGAAAGCGTTTGAAGCTGATTTACAGGAGAAAGTTAAGACTCAGTTAGAGTGGCATATCAAGGAGCTTGCTGGTAAAACACTAATTGAGGCAAAGCTCCACGATGCTGAATGTGAGCGAGCTGCACAGTCGCTCTCTATCCCGCTATCTGCTGATTTCTTATTAAATACCCTTAAGTCAGACGTAAACAGTAGTGGAGAATTTGTCCTGAATTATACAAAAGACCTGGCTGAATCACTGAAAAAAGAAGCTAAGCGAGCAGCTGATACCTTTTTAGATATGGTGAAACAAAGACTGTTACAAGTAAATGAAATTCGTCTCGAGGAACTATCAGATCAGCTTGCCGAGTATGCTGAGTATGAGAATGCACTTGAATTGATGCATCAGAAGGATAAGGAAGCTCAAGCAGTCAAACAGCATCTCGAAGAAATTTTATATGGAAACACGGAGCCAGCATCTAATTTTGACCAACTCCTGCGTGAATGCACAGAGGAAGAAACAGTGATCACTATTCATTCGGAAGTTTCTATAAAAGAAAAACAAAACAAAAACCGAAAGAACCTGTCACTGCTGTAAGTCATTTAAAACATGAGAAGGCCCAAGTAAGAGGAAAAGGTAAATTACAAGAAACTGCTGATCATCTGCGTCAGGTTTCAGGCTGGGTTCAGCCTTTAACAGGATTTCACACGCTGTACCGCGAGTTAGTCGAGAAAGCGGAACGACTTGAAAGACAAACCTTTACGGTCGCTTTATTTGGGGCGTTTAGTGCAGGAAAATCCTCCTTTGCTAATGCACTAATCGGTGAATCCGTTCTTCCTGTATCACCGAATCCGACTACGGCGGCAATCAATAAGATTCAAGCAGCAGATCATAATCATGACCATGGAACAGCAAATGTGACACTAAAAACAGCTGACATGCTGCTGGAGGATGTTTCAATCGCCCTGGAAGCGTTTGGGCAAAAAGCGATATCGCTGGATCTTGCTTACGAAGCAGCTTCTCGTATACTCAGCGAAACTAGTAGTGATAAAGGAAAAACGCATTTATCTTTCCTTAGAGCATTTGTTCAAGGCTATCCAGAGCACAGCGGAGAATTAGGTACAACAATAACCGTTGACTTAACAGGCTTTAAAGCATATGCCGCAGAAGAGGCAAAATCCTGTTTTGTTGATTTAATTGACTTGTATTATGACTGCGCACTTACAAAGCAGGGGATGGTGTTAGTGGATACACCGGGTGCAGATTCAATCAATGCGCGGCATACGGGTGCTGCCTTTGAATATATCAAAAATGCAGATGCGATCCTTTTTGTGACGTATTATAATCATCCGTTTTCCAAGGCAGACCGGGAATTCCTCATTCAACTCGGACGTGTTAAGGATTCCTTCGCGATGGATAAAATGTTTTTTGTGGTTAATGCAGTCGATTTGGCTCAGGATAATGAAGAGCTGGATGAAGTAATTGATTATGTACAAAATCAACTTGGTGGATTCGGAATTCGTTTTCCGAAATTATTTCCTGTCACAAGTAAAGGGGCTCTTGCAGAAAAACAAGCTGCACAATCATTCTCCCATCATTTTTTACAGGATAGCGGAATGAAGCACTTTGAAAAAGTGTTTCATGCGTTTATTGAACAAGATTTAACGAACTTAGCGATTGTGTCTGCAATGGCAGCCATAGCTAGAACCGAAACCTTGCTGCAAGAGGTATTAACGACTTCTAAACAAGATGAAGCATCTAAGGCTGCCGCACTGCGTCAGTTAGCCGAAGATTATCAACAAGTCCTGAAAGTAGCTGCTGACATACAGGATGGTGCAGAACAGCAAAAACTACGGAAAGAAATTGATGAATTAATTTATTATAGTAAGCAACGCGTGTTCTTCCGATTTGCTGACTTTTTTAAAGAATCTTTTAATCCAGCAGTCATTAAAGAAGGGGAAGACCTTAAAACTGTACTTCGTGAAGCACTACGAAACTTTTTAAACGCAATCGGTTTCGATTTTGGGCAAGAAATGAGAGCAACTTCCTTTAGGACCGAAATGACTGTTCATAAGTTGGTAAGCGAAAAACAGGCCTCCTTTATCCAACAGGCTCAACGTGTTAAAAAAACATTATCCTTACAGCCCTATGATCCTGAGAAAAAAGAAACGCTTGAATTTCAACCAGCTTTTCATAATCTTTCCGATCAAGAGTTTAGAAAAGAACTAGGTTTGTTTAAAAATCCAAAAGCTTTCTTTGAAAAAAATGAAAAAGTCATGATGAGTCAGGCACTTCAGGAACGCTTAGATCCCTTAGCGCTTGCGTATGTGAGTGATCAGGGGAATCGTCTGTATGAAGAGTATTCCGTGCATCTTCATAATGAAATAGACGCTCTTAAGCAGGCGACGATTGCAGAAGTGGAGGATATATTCATGGGACTGAAGGCGGGCTTGGAAGAAACCGTTGATGCTGACTATTTCGAGGAAATAATTGAAAAGGTTCAGCAGATAGTTCAGGACTAAGTTGGGTATAAAGGGGAATTAAAATGAAGATGATCCTTGATGTACATGAAGTAATGGAAAAATTGAATGAACCGAATGTTAGACTTGTCGATTGCCGGTTTGCACTTGGAAAGCCTGATATGGGGAAAACCGAATATGATCGTGATCATATTCCTTCGGCCGTATTTTTTAATTTGGAGCGTGATTTGTCTGGAAGTGTTCAGGTTCACGGTGGGAGACATCCTTTACCTGACATCAGCGTACTAAAAAACCGATTAGAGGATTCGGGCATCAGTCGTTCGACTACTGTCATTGCTTATGATGATGGACTATCAGCAGGGGCTGCTCGTTTTATCTGGATCTTAATGTATCTGGGTCATTCTAAGGTGTTTCTTCTAAACGGCGGTTATTCGGCTTGGAAAGAAAGCAATTATCCGATAACACAGGACATTCCTTCATATAAACGAGTTGATTTTCTTGTCGATATCAACGAAAATTTAGCGGCAAGTTATGATGACGTCGTCCGTTTTACGCAAAATGATTCAAAAACAGTACTGATTGATTCAAGAGAAAATCAACGGTATACAGGACGAGAGGAACCCATTGATAAAAAAGCTGGACATATTCCTGGAGCCATCAACTATCATTGGGAAGATTCGTTTAGAAATGGATACTTTCTTCCTAGGGAAGAGCAAAAAAAGCGGTTCAATCAATTAGATCCCGATCAAGAAGTTATTGTGTATTGTGGATCGGGTATCACTGCGGCAGCCAATTTTATGGCTCTAAAGGAAGCTGGTTTTAATCGGGTAAAACTCTATACGGGCAGCTTTAGTGATTGGATTTCTTATGAAGATAATCCAGTAATCACTGATGTTGAAATAGAATGAATAGGATGAAAACACTCCCTTTCAGAGATTCTTATGATAAGATACAAGCAGACAATCTTTTGAGGTGAGTAAACGTGAAATTGGATGAAAACAAACAGATGCCTTCCTTCATGCTTGTTGATGGAATGGCCCTTTTATTTAGAGCTTTTTATGCAACAGCCGTTACTGGTCAGTTCATGATTAATTCCAAAGGCCTGCCGACTAACGCGGTTCAAGGTTTTCTCAAGCATATGCTTACAGCAGTCAACCATTTCTCACCAAGCCATGTAGCGGTTTGTTGGGATATGGGAAGCAAAACGTTTCGTAACGAGCTTTTTCCAGAGTATAAAGCCAATCGCTCAGCTGCCCCAGTGGAAATGATTCCACAATTTGATTTAGTGAAAGAAGTTGTGGAAGCCTTTGATATTCCTAACATTGGACTCTCTGGATTTGAAGCGGACGATTGCATTGGTACCATTGCTAAAGCTTCACAAAGTCATAGTCACGTCTCAATTTTGACTGGAGACCAGGATATGCTTCAATTAATTGAAGATCGCATTTCGGTTATTTTACTGCGTAAGGGCTTTGGTAATTATGAGGTGCATGATCGTGATAGCTTTTTCACATGGAAAGGCATCACACCCGCCCAAATGGTCGATTTAAAGGCTCTTATGGGTGATACAGCGGATAACTACCCTGGAGTCAAAGGCATAGGTGAAAAAACCGCATTAAAGCTGCTCATTGAATACGGGACGATTGAAGGGATTCTCGAAAATCTACAAAATCTAACGAAAACACAGCGGACTAAAATTGAAGCAGCTGTCGAAATGCTGCATTTATCTAGAAGTCTAGCGGCAATTAAATGCGATGTACCGATCGCCTGCCCTTTAGAAACTTCTGTGTTTAGATATGATAAGGAACGTGTTTCGAGAATGGCCGAAACTCATGAATTAAAAGGCCTTCAGCGCTTGTTAGTCTAATAATGAAAGAGGCTGTCCGCGGGTTTGGACAGCCTTTTGGTTTTGTTTGGGAAGTGGTAAGCGGAGGGAGTAACCTTTTGCTAGTCTATCTTTTCGTATTGGAATATTTAGCGTTGTTTTCTAATTCGCTTTTTGGACTAGTGTCACCTTGGATATTTCCTTGCGGCGGGACTCCGCTTCTGCTTTTATTGCCGCGATTCTTATGTTTAGGCATGATAGACACCTCCTTATTACTTACTATTTACAAGAAATCTGTATCGAATGCGAAATTTGTCGATAAATTAATAGGCAAAAACGGTTAGATAAGGTAATATGTAGGAGGAAATAGCTGCAAAGGAGGACAGATTTGTGGACTATTCAGTAGAAGAGTATGTTTCCTTTTTGGAAACGAAAGGTTTTACATTCGGTGAAGACGCCATCGGTTTCATTTTTTTTGGTAAACGTTATACAGAAGCGAGTGATGTTCTAGTTAACATTGCGATTGAAATTACGTTAAAAGCCCAAAAGAATTTCGATGGCAGTTTTTACGTATCTTTACTCGAAAATTTAAAGCAAAAAAATATTACGAACAAACCCCAGGCTGAAGCGTATGCCCGGGAGCTTGGATTATTGAGCTAATGCAAGGTGGTTAAGCAGCTGAATCAATGGGTTCGGCTTTTTTGCGTTTAAAAGGAAATTCTGCCGTAACCATTCCGATTAAGATTAAAACGCATCCGATAATCGCAGCGTTAGTCAATTGTTCGTTAATCAGTACATATGAAGTCAATGCAGCAAAAACCGGTTCCAGTGCATATATTAATGCCACTCTGGTTGGTGAGGTTTTTGCTTGAAAATGTGTTTGAGCAAAAAAAGCAAACGCTGTGGCGAGTAAAGATGTGACTAACAATGCTGATATTACTTCCGTTCTCAGCATAATACTAGGAGTAAACAAAACAGATGTATCCTCGAATAATAGTGCCGATACGGTGGATAATACAGCGACAGTTATCAATTGAATAATTGTTAAGGGTAAGGCATTATATAGCTTTGCGTATGCAGCTGTCGTAATAATCTGCATGGCAAAACTAACAGCACAGAAAAAAACGAGAACATCACCAATAGAGAGATAAGAATGTCCGCCCATTGTCATTAAATATAAACCGATGGCTGCTAGAATAATGCCAGTGACCGCTTGTACGGGGATTTTTTGTTTTAACAACAACAATGAAAACATTGGCACGAGAACAACACTCAGCCCTGTAATAAAACCTGCTTTGGCAGGTGTTGTATACAGTAGACCGGTGGTTTGAAAGGCATACCCTAGAAACAGCCAGACTCCAATTTTGATTCCAGAAACAACAAGTGGTATGGTCCAAACTTTCTCTTTCTTTTTGTGAGTCAATAGCAAATACCCTGCTAAGAGTGTAAGAGAAGCAATAAAGAAACGAGCGGCATTAAAGCTGAATGGTTTTAGGAAGGCTATGGCATCTTGTACCATAACAAAAGTAGCGCCCCAGATAAATACGACCAGCAGTAAACTAACATCGGCAAGATACTGTTTCTTCATGCTTCATTTCCTTCATTCAAACGGATGGCTTGTCTGGCTAATTGGTCTGCTGCCTTATTTTCTGAACTAGGAATCCATTTCAGAAAGAAAAGATCAAACTGTTCAGCTAACTCAAGCGCTTCGGAAAGCAGCGGTGAATATCGTTTGTTTTTTACAAATTCTTTTTCAATGGCCTGAGAAATTAACTGCGAGTCGGTCCGAAATGAAACCACTTTGAACTCAAGACGCAGACAAATTTTTAACCCATGTATGAGAGCTTGATATTCTGCTTCATGATTTTCTAAGCTGCCAAGCGGGATAGAATGCCTGTGTACATCACCATTATTATTGATGAAAATTCCAGCCCCGCTTGGACCAGGATTCCCTGCACTAGCACCATCAATATATACCTCAATCATACTTATGCCTCCTGCTGTTATAATGTAAGTGTTGTTTAATAATAAGCCCTCTCTGCTATACTAAATGAGTAAATGATTTTCACTTAATACTAATAAGTATAGACGCTCAGACGAAAAATAGGTACGTAAAATATAGAAGCCATTAAAGGAGTTATTCAATATGAAGGTAATCATGCATTGGAAATACGGTGCAGCAAGAAAACCAAACGCAGTTTTTTCTTCTGATTGGATGGATGCACAAGATGCCTTAACGATTATTGATGATCTTGAAAAAGCAGGAAGAATGAAAGAAGTCGAAATAAGTGATGAACTTGGTACAACTTGGTCAAAGAAAGAATTACGGAAATTGCTTGCCAAAGTTGAAGAAGAGCCTCAAGACGCCACTGTCTATTTTGATGGAGGCTACCAAAAAAATTCTAAGTTGTCCGGTCTTGGTGTTGTCATCTATTATCGGCAAGGAAAAGAGCAATGGAGAGTAAGAATAAATCGTCTGCTGCAGGAGCTTGATACGAATAATGAAGCAGAATATGCAGCTTTTTATGAAGCAGTGAAGCAGCTTGAAGAATTAGGTGTGCACCACCAAAGCGTCGTCTTTAAAGGGGACTCTCAGGTAGTACTTAACCAGCTTTCTGGTGAATGGGCATGTTTCGAAGACGTGTTAAATCAATGGCTTGATCGGATTGAAAGGAAGCTGAAGCAACTCGGAATTATCCCAGTATTTGAACCTATCGGAAGAAAAGATAATACGGAAGCGGATAAATTGGCTACTCAAGCACTGAATGGAGAAGAAATCAGCAGTAAATTTAATCTGACTGCAAATAGCAGGGAGACTGAATAAGCACGAGCAGAAGGAGTTTGAACGACAATGGAACGAAAAAAATATTTTGATGAAGTAGAAGATATCTTTTCATTTGACTGTAAAGATTGTTTTGTATATAAGCATTTTAAAAAGGAAAAAGGTAAACGGTATGCTCATAAATTCTGTATTTCTGAATGTACGGTAGGTGAAAAGTTAAAAATGATAGGCAATAAATTAGGCGGTTAAGGGATGCAGATGGGAAATTAATAAATTTTAGTTACATTAATTACTAATTTTTGTTATTATTGTTAAAAAAGCACCATGAAAGAGGAGTGCTAATGACTAACCAAACCCTTAACCCTAATGACGTACCACTCTCGGTATCAGATATCGATTTATTGATAGCAAAGTTAACCACGAAACCACAGGAATGGCCTTCCATATCGATGAACAGTGATTCTCGAAGTTTAAAAGAACGAATTGCAGAGATTACACTAAAGGTCGAGGAAGCAACTCACCAATTACGTGATATTTTTAAAACTGTGAAATGGTCAGAGAATGTACCTATCGCTGCAATTACAAGTGATATCATTCCGATTATCAGTCAAGCAGCAGAATTTCCGCATATCTTTTATTTATACGATGAGATGAAACAACGAGATGAATACACGTATCGGCATAATATTTGTGTCGGGGTGATAGCGGCATATATTGGGAAATGGGCAGGGCTTACGGAACAGCAATTGTCAGAACTGACTCTGGCTGCGACTCTTCATGATGTAGGGAAGATGATGGTGAAAGAGGAGATTTTGCATAAACCTGGGAAGTTAACAGCAGCAGAATATGAACAAGTTAAGCAGCATACGGTGTTCGGATATAGTTTGTTAAAGAAAATTCCCAATCTACCGCCAAGTATTGCGTTAACGGCCTTACAACATCATGAGCGTGAGAATGGAGGAGGCTATCCTTTACAGTTAAAAGGAGCTAACACCCACCTTTATGCTAAAATTGTGGCAATTGCAGATGTGTTCCATGCGATGTCCTCTAAACGTGTCTATCACGATGCTATGCCATTTTACAAAGTAATTAAGCAAATGAAAGAGGATGTTTTCGGAACGTTTGATCCATCCTTGTTACTTATTTTCTTAAACAAAATCATGAAGTCGCTGGTAGGCAAAGAAGTCCTCTTAACAAATCAGCGAATTGGACGAATAATCATGATTGATCCTTATGATCCTATTAATTCCTTAATCCAAAGTGATAATCAAATCATCGATCTGCGTTTTCAAAAAGATATCCAAATCGAACGAGTTCTAGGTGTATGACACCACAGCAAATTTTTTGATTTTTAAACAGCAAGATTATTGACATACCGGGTGATATTTTGTACGATAATGTACAATATAATTGACCGAATGTTGAAGGAAGATTAGTATGCATGTCCTGTTGTGACAGAGAGCGGTGTTAAATGCTGAAAGACCCGCCACAAAAAGGATGCAGAACCTGCTTCTTGAGTCTCAGATCAAAAATCTGGGCGCTGCCTGCGTTATAGGTAAAGTGGGATGCAGGAAGTCTGCGTTCAATTAAGGTGGTACCACGGAAAAACCCTTTTCGTCCTTTCATAAGGATGAATAGGGTTATTTTTGTACCTAAAAAAGGATAAATTGGTTGGATTAGACTTGGAGGAAATCGTTTTGGAAAATAAGCGGATTGTAATAAAAATTGGCAGCAGCTCATTAACGAATAGTAAGGGTGAAATTGATCAAGAAAAATTTATTGATCATATCAAGGCGGTAGCAGAGCTTCGCCAAGCAGGGTATGAGGTCCTAATGGTTTCCTCTGGTGCAGTGGCTACGGGATTTAGAAAATTAGGTTATTCATCTCGCCCAGTTACATTGAAGGGAAAACAAGCGGCGGCAGCAGTAGGGCAGAGTTTACTTATTCAATCTTATACAGAGCAATTTAGTCAGTTTGGTATTATTCCCGCTCAAATCCTGTTAACCAGGAATGATTTTTCCAGCCAGGACAGATATAAAAATGCTTATGCAACACTGACGGAATTGCTGGAAAGAGGCATCTTACCGATTGTAAATGAAAATGATACGGTTTCCATTGCTGAGCTTACATTTGGTGATAATGACATGCTTTCTGCTCTTGTCAGCGGCTTAGTCCATGCCGATCAGCTAGTGATTTTAACAGATATAAATGGGGTGTATGATTCAAATCCTCTATCGAATCCTACAGCAAAGAAATTTGATTATCTTTCAGAAATTACAGATGACATGATGGACATGGCGAAAGGGTCGGGTTCAAAAGTAGGCACTGGTGGTATGAAATCTAAATTAACGGCTGCTCGGACGGCTATGTCTCTAGGTGTGAAAGTCTTTATTGGAACAGGAAGCGGCAAAGATAAGCTCCTTGATATAATGGAGGGCATGGGTGACGGGACGTACATCGGCCAAGCTGTAATGTCTGCCGTTACAAACCGGAAGCAATGGATTTCACTGCATTCAAAGGTAGCTGGAAAATTATTTGTTGATGAAGGTGCAGAGCATGCACTCGTGAGCTGTGGAAGCAGCTTGCTGCCAGCGGGAATATATCAGCTGCAGGGTTCCTTTATCCCAGGAGATGTAGTAGAGGTATACGGCTCAACTGGGCTTCTTGGAAAGGGTGAAGTGGCATATTCCGATACAGAATTGATGAAAGCAATGGGGAAACGGAGTAAAGATCTGCACTATCCAATCGTAGAGGTCATTCACAGAGATAAATGGGTACAAATAGCGGGGAGGGAATAGGATGAGCGAAATAAAGGACAAAGGTCGTGCTGCAAAGGCGGCAAGTTTTCAATTAATCGGCAAGTCATCTGAAGCTAAGAATCAAGCATTGAAATGCATCGCTTCACAACTCATTGAAGATCAAGAAATTATTTTACAGGAAAATGGTAAGGATCTAGAAGCGGGAAAAGCAAAGGGATTTACCTCTTCTGTTTTGGACAGAATTATGCTGACCGAAAAGCGGATTAATGATATGGCATCAGCGATCATCCTTCTCACTGAGCTGCCAGACCCAATTGGGGAGACGCTTGAAACGATTGAAAAAGACAATGGACTGCTTATAAAAAAACGCGGGTGCCGCTTGGTGTAATTGGAATGATTTACGAAGCCCGCCCGAATGTGACCGTTGATGCGGCAACCTTATCGCTTAAAACCGGGAATGCGGTCATCCTGCGCGGCAGTTCTTCTGCCTTTTACTCGAATAAGGCACTTGTTACGTCCATTCACAGGGCATTGAGTAAAACAGAACTTCCAGTTGATGCTGTTCAGTTAATTGAAGACACAAGCAGGGAAACCGCTAAGGAATTATTCCACCTAAAAGAGTATTTAGATGTTCTCATCCCAAGAGGAGGCAAGAACTTAATTGATACGGTAGTAAGAGAATCCACGGTCCCTGTTCTTGAGACGGGCGCAGGAAATTGTCATGTTTATATCGATGAAAGTGCAGAACCAGCTATGGCTGAACGAATTGTTGTAAATGGTAAAACACAGCGCCCCTCAGTTTGTAATGCGATTGAAAGCTTGTTAATCCATGAAAACTGGTTTAACAAGTATGGCACGGAGCTTTTAACATCTCTCGTAAATAAAGACGTTGAGATTTTTGGTGATCACACCATCTGCAAAGTCTTGCCAGAAGCTAAATTGGCAAATGAAGAAGATTGGGGTTCAGAGTACTTAGCACTTGCCATCAGCATTAAGGTAGTCAAAGATACGGCTGAAGCCGTAGAGCATATTAATCAATATGGAACCAAACATTCAGAAGCCATCATTACGAACGATCAAGGTAATGCGGCGCGCTTTTTACAAAGTGTCGATGCGGCTGCTGTTTATCATAACGCTTCCACTCGTTTTACTGACGGGTTTGAATTTGGGTATGGTGCTGAAATCGGGATCAGTACACAGAAACTTCATGCACGTGGACCAATGGGGCTTCAGGCTATGACGTCTAGTAAATATTTTGTGTATGGTACGGGACAAATCCGCGAGTAATCTGCGGATGGGTGTTTATGGAAGGTTAAGGCAGCTGTTTCTCGGGTAATTATCTTATAGATACTTACTTAAAAGGAGATAGATAAATATGCCAATTCATACCATTAATGTCTATGATACTGAGGAACAAGCACTTGCTGGATTAGAAGAGTTGAAGAATAAAGGATATAAGACAGACGATATTTCCATTGTTGCCAAGAATGCTAAAAAGCTTGAAGAAGCTGCTGATGATGTAACTACGACTACAGGAGACGGGCTAGTCGCTGGTGCGGCTACAGGCGGAGCTATCGGCTTAACGGGCTTGCTGGTCGGTATGAGCACATTTGCTATACCGGGAATCGGACCATTATTAGCAGCAGGACCAATCATTGCTACGCTCGGCGGTGCAGCAGCTGGTTCAGTTGTCGGCGGGGGCTTGTCAGGAGCGTTTAAAAACGCTGGAATCACATCAGAAGAAGCGAGCCGTTATGAGGACGATGTAAACAATGGAAAAATACTAATCATTGTGGATCGTGTATAAATAAAAATAAACGTAAGTAAGGACTCCTGCATTTTTGCAGGAGTCCTTTTTATTTGGAAAGGTGTAATGAGAAGTGGCATAGTTTGAGCAGCATGAAGTCATTTTATGTGATTCCTTGGAATCACCATATCGCGGATGCCCTTGTTTAATTTTCGGAGCAGGTTAGTAGGAAATTCATTAAATAGATAGAATTTTATTAATTATATAGGTAAAAACGGGGGTGAGCTAAAGTGCAAAAATGGCTGGGTTCTTCAGGTGTATGTATTAATGAAAATGGGCAATTGTTAATGGTATTGCAAGGGAAACCTGAAGAGAGAAAAACGTGGTCTATTCCATCGGGAGGAAAAGACCACGAAGAATGTTGTATTAGAGAATTCAAAGAAGAAACGGGATACACAGTCGAAATTATTGAAGAAATTAAGGTCAAAAAAGGACTTATGAACATCTCAGTATATCTGCTATAGCCCATTATTTTTTTGTAAAGATTGTGGGTGGAAAAAGAAATTTTCAAGACCCTGATAATCTTATTTATGATATTGCTTGGAAAAACTTAGACGAAATACAGACTTTAAAATTAACCTTCCCGAGGATAGAAATTTTCTTATTAACTACATAAAGAAGGTATTCTAATCTTCATCAAACGGTTAAAAAAACTAACAATAAGTTGAACTAAGTTTAACCATTGGAAATTTAAACTACATCAATGCTATGGAAATGTCTGTGAATTATATGCGTGCCGTCATAAAAAACTATTTCGGCTTTGAAATTATTGACGAAGTGATTATTGAAGGCCATGCACAAGATCCCGAAAATGCTGCAACAATCATTGCGGAAGTTTTGAAAAAAGTTAAAGAAACAGCAGCCAAACTATAAGTTGAATATCCTAACTACAAGCAGTTGTACAAATTTAATATTTGTACGACTGCTTCTTTTTTTAGCTTAACATCTTTCTTTAGATCTTTAATATTAGTAGGTTGACGGAACTCTAGTTAATTAATCTATGAGTTGTAGAAGTCTTTTTTTCTCACCTGACTCTTACTTCGTTATGCAGGAAACGGTATAATGAATAGATGTTAGACATAAAAAAGATAGATAAGGTGAGTTGCATGAAGTTAATCATTGCCGAGAAACCTGATCAGGGTTCAACATTGGCTTCCCAATTTAAAACTAAAAAGCAACAGGGGTTTATCGAAATTCTCCCAAACGAGCTTTTTCCAGATGGGGCCTATGTGACCTGGGCTGTCGGGCATTTATGTCAGCTCATTAATCCAGAAAGCTACCGTCCTGAGTGGAAGAAGTGGTCGCTTGATACGCTGCCGATGATTCCTGAAAAATTCCAATATGAGGTATCACGTTCAAAAGCAAAACAATTTCAAGTTGTGAAAACACTTTTACGTAAGTCTGAAGTAACCGATATTATTCACGCAGGTGATGCAGGGCGTGAAGGGGAACTGATTGTGCGAAATGTCATTCAGCTTAGTGGGGTTAAGAAGCCTATGCAGCGGTTATGGATTTCCTCATTGACCCCTAAATCGATTTATGAAGGATTTAAGAATTTATTGCAAGAAGAGGAAACGCGTCCGCTCTATCACGAAGCTTATACAAGAGCATGTGCTGATTGGGTAGTTGGCATGAATGCCTCACGTGTTTTTAGCATTCTCCTAAAAAAACAAGGCATGTCAGATGTGTTTTCAGCTGGCCGCGTCCAAACACCCACTTTGGCCTTAATTGTTAAACGTGAACAAGAAATCGATCAATTCAAGTCTAAGCCATTCTGGGAAGTATTTGCTGACTTTAAAATGGACAGCAAGAAATACCAAGGAAAATGGCAAAAGGACGATGAATCTAGAATAGATACCAAAGAGATGGCAGAAAATATAGCTGCTTTTTGCAAAGGAAAAGAAGCAGAAATAACGAAGATGGATACAGAACGAAAAGAGTTTCAACCACCGTTATTATTCAATCTTTCATCCTTACAAGCAACAGTCAATAAGATTTATAAATATTCTCCGAAAATGACATTAGATATTGTACAAAGTCTGTACCAGAAGGGCATTGTCTCCTATCCTCGTTCCGATTCCAATCATGTAACACCAGGGGAAGCAGAAAGCTTTCCGGAAATACTGGGTAAATTGAGCAAGCTGCCAGAGTATGAATCACTTTTTCCGTTGCCAAAAGAAAGTATTATGAATAATAAACGGTTTGTGAACGAGAAGAAGGTTACTGATCACTATGCCATCATTCCAACGGAGCAAGTAACAAATCCGAGCCGCCTCACAAATGAGGAAAAAAATATCTATGATCTTATCGTCCGAAGATTAATCGCTGCTCATTATGACTCGGCCATTTTTGATTATACGACCATTAAAACCATGGTGGATAAGCGTGCGGAGTTCATCTCGAAAGGCAAACAGCAAATTCAAGACGGCTGGAGAAAGGTTATTTTTCAGGAAGAGAAGGAAGAAAAGGACATCTTGCTGCCGAATGTATCCCAAGGCGATCAGGGAGAAGTGGCTAAGGTTAAGGTCAAGGAAGGGAAAACGCAGCCGCCAAAACGCTATACTGAAGGACAGTTAATCACGCTCATGAAGACTGCTGGAAAACATCTGGATAACGAAGAGCTTGAAAAGGTCCTCATGAAGACTGAGGGCCTTGGTACTGAAGCGACCCGTGCTGGAATTATTACGATGTTGAAAGACCGTAAGTATATTGACGTGAAAAAAAACTTGGTTTACGCAACAGACAAAGGAAAAGTTCTTATTCATGCGATTGGTGAGAAAATTCTTGCATCACCAGAAATGACCGCAAAGTGGGAACAGCGACTTCGGGAAATTGGTGAAGGAAAGGCATCCCCAGGTGCGTTTATGGAAAATGTGAAAAAGCTGTCGATGAAAATTATTAATGATGCAGTTGCTTCTTCAAACGAATGGAATTTTGAAGGACTGGATACTGAATCCATTCAGGGTACTTCTAAGAATAGAAGGTCGCCAACATCGATGGGTGCATGCCGCATTTGCGGCGGGAAGGTCATTGATAAAGGGAAGTTTTATGGCTGTGCCAGCTATGCAAAAACAAAGTGTTCGTTTACGATATCAAAAAAATCTTATCTAAAAATATTACGCAGGCAAATATTAAAAAGCTGCTGCAAACAGGCGAAACAGACGTAATCGAAGGATTTAAAAAAGGGGATAAGACCTTTGCAGCAATTCTAGCCTGGGAAGAAAACAGTAAGAAAATTAATATGAAATTCCCTGACCGAAATACAAAAGCAAGCGGCAGACAGGCCTAAAGGCCTGATCTGCCCAATAAAAAAAGGCTCCTGCTTGAATCGGGTTCACGAATATAGTAAAATTTTAAGATGCGTTTGAATGGGAGGATAACTTGATGCCTACACCGAGCATGGAGGATTACATAGAACAAATCTATTTATTAATCGAGGAAAAAGGATATGCCAGGGTTTCCGATATTGCTGGTAATCTCTCCGTACATCCTTCTTCTGTCACGAAAATGGTACAAAAACTGGACCAAGAAGAGTATTTAGTCTATGAAAAATACCGCGGACTCATCTTAACGCCTAATGGGAAGAAGATAGGAAAAAGGTTAGTTTACCGCCATGAATTATTAGAAAAAATGTTACGCTTAATCGGCGTGAAAGAAGAAAACATTTATCATGATGTTGAAGGAATTGAACATCATTTGAGTTGGAATGCAATCGATCGAATTGGCGACTTAGTCGAATATTTTGAGGAATCGCCGAAAAGAGTCGAAGAATTAGAAGTCATACAAAAGAAAAACACAAAGTAAGCAGCCTAAGCTGCTTTTTTTTTGGGAAAAACAGCTAATCATGAAACTTATCTTTGATTTCTTCGTAAGAATAAGTAAAGGATAGGAGAGTGACGATGAATGGTACATAGCTGGCATAAGGAAGCACAAATAAAATGGGACGATTCTGCAAAGAATTGGGCAGCCAATTCCAAAGAAATGTGGGATGGTGGCAGCAGGAAAACAATTATTCCATTCTTTGTAGAGCATATCCCTCTAGGCAAGGTTGTTGATTTAGGATGCGGAGACGGATACGGTTCATTAAAGCTAGCCCGAGGCGGCTTTCACGTGATAGGTCTAGACTTGTCTCAGAAAATGATTACAGAAGCAACGGAGAAAACGAAGGACCAAGATAATCTTTCCTTTATTCAAGGCGATCTGACAGCGCTGCCTTTTAAAACAGAAGAAGTGGACGCTGTCATGGCCATTAATTCCATCGAATGGACAGAAAAGCCATTAGATGCTCTAAAAGAAATAAAACGTATTCTTAAACCAGGCGGATATGGGTGCTTTGCAATCCTTGGACCTACATCCGGACCAAGAGCAAACAGTTATCCCCGGCTTTACGGTAAAGAAGTAATCATGAATACGATGCAGGCCTGGGAATTCCGGCAATTAGCAGAAGAAAACGGCTGGGAACTCGTCGCCGATACAGGAGTACCCAAGCAAGGCGTTGACTACACGAAACTAACACACCTTTCAAAAGACTTGCAACAAGCACTCTCCTTTATGTGGCTGTTTGTATTTAAGAAGTCTGAGAACGTGGGCTGACTTTAGACGGGAATAATCCGATTTGGGGGATATACTCGGAGGATACCCCCTAATCAATTTAACTAAAGGGAGATGTGAGTAGTGGAGAAATATCATATTAATGAATTTATTTCAAAAACAAAACAACAGGATAAAGGGCAGGGCCTGTTTGAATTAGAAACAGACCGGATCCTTGAAATTAATTTGGAAAACCAAATTTGGGCGAAGACGGGCTCGATGATCTCTTATCGCGGCAATATCAAGTTTGAGCGTGAGGGAATCCTGGAACATGGTCTAGGAAAAATGTTTAAAAAAGCTTTCACCGGTGAAGGAGCTTCCATCATGAAGGCAACAGGGCAGGGAAAATTATATGTGGCTGATCAAGGAAAGAAAATCTCTATTTTGAATTTGGCTGATGAATCAATCTGTATAAACGGCAATGATTTGCTGGCTTTTGAACCCAGGTTGAAGTGGGATATTAAATTAATGCGTAAAATTGCTGGAGTGTTAGCCGGCGGACTGTTCAATGTAAAGGTTGAAGGAACCGGGATGGTAGCTTTCACCACACATTATGAACCGCTCACTTTATTAGTTGAGCCGGGAGATGCCGTCTATACGGACCCTAATGCAACGGTCGCGTGGTCAGGACATCTAACTCCGGATTTCGTAACGGATGTATCCTTAAAGACATTTTTTGGACGTGGAAGCGGGGAATCCGTACAAATGAAATTCGAAGGATCTGGATTCGTTGTGGTACAGCCTTTTGAGGAAGTCTATTTTTCAGAAAAACAATAAATATCGTTTCTGTCATTATGGGTGTGAGTGGATGTGGGAGAGTAAATGCTGAAAGAATTAAGTGAAAATTGGAATAAGTATTGTAGAGAAGAAAATTTTATCGGAATCGGCTCAACTAGAAAAGTATTTAGAGTCGACGAGTATGTGATTAAATTACATTTACATATACTTGGTTATGAGCAATCCAAAAATGAGTTACATATTTACCGTGCAATGGCGGAAAAAGGGCTGCATGAGTTGTTTGCTAAAGTCTATTATGTAGACGAAATTATTTCAATTCAAAAATATTATCAACCGTTGGAATTAAAGAATCATCAATCATTTGAACTTGATAAGAACGATGAGGCACAACTCCTTCCGAATTTGTATGAAGAAGTGTTAGATTTATTAGACAAGGATTTTGATTGCTTTGATTTAAAGGACAGTTCTAATTACGGGATGAATAAACAAGGCAAACTGACATTTATCGATTACGGTATGAGTAAAAGTTTATATACAAACTCATGGGTTCCATTAGCAGAAGCAGGTATTATTCCACAAATTGACTTTGATGTTTGTCGTATTTGCGAACGTAAGAGAGAATTGCGAATGTACGGAGATCATGATCAGGATAAACGGTGTTATTCGTGTGGTAAGGAGTAGAAACGTTTGGATTTTTCCAAACGTTTTTGTTATTTCTGGGCATGAAGTGCGGTAAATTAGTGGAAAAAGTCGAAGCGTGTACGGATTGACCAGTAAAATGGGTATATTATGCGTTAATGTGGGTTTATTATGGGATTACTTCAGACAGGTAATTCCAATTAACCGGAACTATGTAATTAAGTGTATCTTTCCATTTGAAGGTAAGCAGAAAAGAGAAGATTTTGTGGTATAATAGTAAGGAGAGGGAGTGGTATCGTGAGTAATAAAAACAAATTCGAGGCTGGAGAACGGGTTAACATTACTAGCACAGGTGAAGAAGTTACGATCAAAAAGTGGCATTATGTTGTTAATATGAAGAAGGTTTCATATGTTGTGAATGAACATCCCTCCACTTTTTACTTTGAGGATGAGCTAAAAAAAGCATAACCAAATAAAACGGCTGTCTTTGCGTGATTCGCTGGGACAGCCATTTTTCATTTTATCCGGTGATTCTATTTCCATTCATAGGGAGTCTGTTGATAAACGTAATAGTTCAGCCAGTTGGAAAAAAGCAGACTGCAGTGGCTTTTCCAGCGGTGCAATGGAATCTTCGATGAATCGTCTTTAGGATAATAGTTTTCTGGAAGCTTCGTGGGAATTCCCCGTTCGTGATCTCTTACATATTCTGCTCCGAGCGTATCAGAGTCATATTCAAAATGGCCGGTGCTCATAATTCTTTTCCCGTCCTTTGAAGCAATCAACAAAATCCCTGCTTTTTCTGATTCTGCAAGAACGGTTAATTCAGAGTGTTGTTTTAAAGCGTTAAAGTCAATGTCCGTGTATCGAGAATGCGGCGCCAAAAAGTGGTCATCAAATCCTCTAACAAGGAATTCATTTGGATGCAATACCTTATGAGAAAATACCCCGAAACATTTATTGGGCAGTTCATATTTATTAATTTGGTAATGATGATGCAAGGCAGCCTGCGCCCCCCAGCATATATGCAGAGTGGAGGTGACATTGGTGGTGCTCCAATCCATAATTTCCATCATTTCTTCCCAGTAATCCACTTCTTCAAATTCCAACTTTTCTACAGGTGCCCCAGTAATAATCATTCCATCAAATTTTTTATTTTTAATTTTTGAAAATGGTTCGTAAAATTGATCGAGGTGAAGTTTACTTGTGTTTTTTGCTTCATGAGTCGTTAGTTTTAAAAAGGAAATATTAATTTGAATGGGTGTATTGCCTAGATAACGGAGGAGATGAGCTTCCGTTTTTTCTTTTTCCGGCATAAGATTGAGAATAATGATATTAAGCGGCCGAATATCTTGTTTGGTGGCACGAGTTTCTGTCATCACAAATATATTTTCTTTCTCAAGTATTTCCTTAGCAGGCAGTTCAGATGGTATATTAATAGGCAATGGGAAGCCTCCTTTTTCATTAGAATTAAAGAAAAATCAATAGTTGTATTATATAGAAAATTCATACGATTGTAACCTTTTTTGGAAAAGTTAGCGTACAACCTTTATCATTTTCAGCAAAATGATAAAATAGGCGCAATTTAAAGAGGGCCATAGGGGCCAATGGACGTAAGTTAAATTTTAGAATGTGAGGTGTTCAGCGTTGTTTGATCCAACAGCATTTGAAAATATGAAAGTTGTGGTAGAGGGAGCTGTTTACGACCATGATTTTTATGGAGATATAACAGTAACAAATCGACAAGATCTCGTTAATCTTGCTCATCTATCCAGGCAATTTATAATGGAAATGGAATTAAAAGCTCCTCTGTCAGATACCGCTGTAGTAGGAGTGGTCAGTCTGGGGGCCAACTTAGAAAATCTAAGTGCAGAACTGCTTCCAAATCAGTCACCATTTAACGAGGGTTCAACAATTACAGTAGCTCTAAGAATGGCACGTCAGCTGGAAGGGATTCAAGGCGGGCAGCTTCTAACTATCATCGAAGGGATTTGGGGAAGTGATCGCCATATTGAACTGATCAATTGTACATACCGAGATAATAAGAATAGTCCATTAACCTATACAACCGAATGTAAAATTTCATTTGGACGTTTAATTAAAGAAGAACAAATGGACGATTTAACGGATATGCTGGATACCCTAATTGAGTCATTAAAGAAAACGGATGGTTTTTTGAAGACGGCGACCTAGATGTAAAATGTGCTGGAAAGGGTTGTTTCGGAACACTGATAATGGTTTTAATAATGGGAATGAAGTAAAATTAAAGCAAATATAGAAGGAGTGTTGCTTGATGTCTATTTACGATTTCGAAGCGAAAAAAATTACCGGAGAAATGATTTCTCTTGAGGCATATAAAGGTAATGTTCTGCTCATTGTTAATACAGCGAGCAAGTGCGGTTTTGCTCCTCAATATGAAGAGCTGCAAACACTATTTTCACGTTATGAAGATCAAGGATTTACCGTTTTAGGTTTTCCCTGCAATCAGTTTATGGGGCAGGAGCCAGGGGATGAACTAGAAATTGATTCTTTTTGTAAACTTAATCATGGTGTAACGTTCCCAATGTTTGCGAAAGTAGATGTAAAGGGAGATCATGCACACCCTCTGTTCACGTATTTAACGGAACATGCTCCTGGTATGCTTGGTTCAAAAAAAATCAAATGGAACTTTACCAAATTTCTTGTTGATCGCGAGGGGAATATTGTAAATCGCTACGCCCCTAAAACAAAACCATTTGAATTTGAAGATGAGATAAGGAACCTTCTTAAATAATTTTTTAATCCCGGTGCCAATTGTGCATCGGGATTTTTACTTTTTTAGAGGAAATAGTAATCCGTAAGCGAACATATTAGGTGAATAGTAGCGAGGAGGATCATACATGGGTGAACGGATAATGGGTGACAGACAGCACAGGTTGTTTAGATGAACAGCTAAAAAAAAGGAATGATCTATTTATCGTGACAATGGTTGTTATTATTGATGGACGAGAGTATGAGGACGGCATTAACATTCTTCCTAACGATTTAGCTCAAATCATGAAGAATACTTCTTCTATCCCTACAACTTCTCAGCCGTCGATTGGAACCTTTACTGAGTTATATAAAAAGCTTGAACAAAATTTCGATCGAATTGTTTCGGTTCATGTTTCTGGTCGCTTGAGCGGGACGGTTAATTCGAGCCTTCAAGCGGCAAAACTTGTTTCGATTCCGGTACATGTATTTGATTCAGAACTAATTTCTTATCCAATGACACTGATCTTAAAAAAGCTAATCAATGAAGTAGAAAACGGCTCTTCAATTGAAGATGCCTTTCAAATAGCACGTACCTATCGAAGTAATCATGAAACGTATGTGTTAATTGGTTCGCTTGAACAGCTGCACCGGAGCGGACGATTGTCTAGTGTAAAGTATATTCTCGGAAGCCTGTTAAAATTGAAGCCGATTATTTCTATACAAAAGGGCGTCTTGGAAACTAAAGAAAAAGCGAGAAGTGAGTTAAAAGTGGAGAACCGGATATTTGAATGGTATCGAGCAGCAAGTGAAAGTATCCGCGAATGCTGTATTTTATACGGATCAACTCCTGAACAGGCTGGCCGGTGGCGAGAGAAAATTCTTTCAATCACACCGGATATAAAGGTCCCTATTTATCCATTAGGCAGTGCTATTTCCGTTCATACTGGAGCAGAGACTCTTGGAATCAGCTGGTTCAATGAAAAGTAAAGACATCGTTCTGTTCTGGGCTAAAAAGTGCCTTCCATGGTAGAATAGGTAAGGTATCAAAAAGGAGCAGACTTATGAATCAATCAATTAGAGATGCAGAACAGTTTGTTAAAGAGAATCTTGGTCAAGATAGTACCGGTCATGATTGGTATCATTCAGATCGTGTGAGAAAGATAGCTGTACATATCGACGAAAAAAGAACAAATAGGTGATTGCTTCATCATTGAATTAGCTGCACTCTTGCATGATATTCCGGATGACAAGCTGCATGACAATGAAGAAACGGGACTGGCTCTTTTGGATACTTGGTTTAGAAGGAATAACCTTCCATCCTTTCAAGTGAGAGAGATTAAACAGATAATTGATAGTATTTCATATAGCGAAGGGCAGACCGTTCTTCCATCGATAGAGGCTAAAATTGTTCAAGATGCAGATCGAATTGATGCACTTGGGGCCATAGGGATTGCACGAACTTTTGCCTATGGTGGAAAAAAAGGACAACTGCTTTATGATCCAGCAATTTCTGTAAGAGATTCGATGAACAAAGAGGAATATCGGAATGGAAAAAGTACGTCCATTCATCATTTCCATGAAAAGCTATTGAAGTTGACTGACATGCTTCATACCGATACGGCAAAAGCGATTGCCAAGGAACGCCATCAATATATGCAACAGTTTTTACAGCAATTTAATAAGGAATGGGATGTATTACTATGAAAGTATTCAGCATGGAGAAAATTAAAAAAACACAAGGTGATAAAACGATTTTCAATAATGTTGCCTTTTCCATTTCAGAAGGTGACAAGATCGGTGTCTTGGGCGTTAATGGTACAGGAAAATCGACATTATTAAATATCATTGCAGGTACTGAAGACTACGATGAGGGAATGAAAGATCATCCAAATGATTATTCCATCTCCTACCTAGATCAGGATCCAGATTTTAATGAAACCTTAACGATTATGGAATACCTATATGCCAGTGACTCACCAGTATTTACGCTTATTAAGAACTACGAAAAAACCCTATTAGTTCTTCAAGAAAATCCTCAAGACCCAGCCGTACAGGATCGTCTATTACATCTACAGCAAAAGATGGATGAAATGGGTGCTTGGGAGACCAGTGCAGATGCACGAACGTTCTTAACTAAGCTTGGTCTGCCTGACTTTTCAAGATCTTTATCAGAACTATCAGGCGGTCAAAAAAAGCGGGCAGCGCTTGCTAAAACACTGATAGAAACGCCGGATTTGCTTATACTAGATGAACCGACAAACCATCTTGATTATGAAAGTATTAAATGGCTGGAGGAATATCTAGCGAAGTATTCTGGTTCGGTTTTATTTGTTACACATGATCGGTACTTCTTAGATAATGTAGCTAAGAAAATTTGGGAAATAGAACAAGGAAATCTTTATGAATATAAAGGGAATTATGCTGATTTTCTTGAAGCCAAAGCTATCCGCGAAGAAAACGAATCGCAGGATAGAGCGAAAAAAGAAAACTTATTTAAAACAGAACTCGCATGGATTCGCAGAGGGGCCAAAGCACGTTCGACTAAACAAAAAGCGCGGATCCAGCGTTTTGAAACACTTGAGGAAAATGTGAAAAATAAGTCGAAACAAGAAAGTCTTGAAATCGGGCTCAGCGGAACACGACTTGGTAAAAAAGTGATCGAGTTAAAGGAAATCTCTAAATCTTTTACAACTGATCCGCTTATACAATCTTTTTCATTCTTGTTTAAACCAGGCGATCGAATTGGGATTGTCGGAAGAAATGGGACGGGAAAATCAACATTATTAAATATTTTAGCCGGTACGATTCCAATAGATTCAGGTGAAATCGAAATCGGTCAAACGGTTAAAATCGGTTATTATACACAGGTGAACGAAGAGATTGATCCAGGGTTAAGAATGATTGAATACATTCGGAAGACAGCCGATTCAATCACGTTGAAAGATGGCAGTATTAT
>NZ_AJTN02000195.1 GCF_000305495.1 Peribacillus psychrosaccharolyticus ATCC 23296
CCTTTTTTGTCATTTAAAAGTCACATGGGCGTCGAGCTCAATCTCAACATTTCCTTTAATGGCACGAGATATCATACAAGAGGTCTCAGCTTTTTGCGCTAACTTTAAGGTACGCTCCAAGTCCTTTTCTGAGCTTGAGTCCGGCAGAATAATATGAGGACGGTGGATAATCTTTTTATATGTAAATACTCCATTTGTCACATCAACAATCGCTTCCGACTGCATGGACAGACTTGTTGTAGTCAGTCTGCTTCGCTCCAGCATAGCAGCAAGGGTAATGATGTAACAGGTTGATGCCGCACCCAGCAGCATTTCATCTGGGTTTGTACCTACACCAGGCCCATCCATTTCATGCGGGATGCTGATCTCCGTTTTTAAGTTCCCACTTTCAATGGACCCCACGTCATTTCTTCCACCGGGCCAGTCCGCTTTCAAAAAAAAGTGATGTTCTGACATTTAGCTACCTCCAAAATATTCATTTATCTATTAGTCTATAGGAGAAATTTGAAAATGTAAGTTTTTTTGCTTACTAGCCAAAAAAAGGTTTTGCACAGAAATTCGATTGAAGTGCACTTGAAATGATTAGTTTTGCACAGAAAAGCTCTCCTTTTGCACACAAATTTGCAGTTTTGCACAGAACAGATCATTAAAGCATAATAGAATGACTTAATTTCAACAAGAAAAACGTGCAGATTGACTGCACGCGTAGTTCTTATTGATAATAGTAAATATGTTTTTCAAGAGGCGGGTATTCTTTTTCTCCTGGTTCTTGTAGTGGTTTTCCAAAAGGCATTTGGGCTCTAAGTAACCAAGTATCAGGTACATCGAATTCTTTTTTACTTCATCATCAATTAAAGGGTTATAATGCTGAAGACTTGCACCAAATCCTTCTAATTCTAGGCCTGTCCAAATGGTAAATTGAAGCATACCGGACGATTGCTCGGACCATATTGGGAAATTCTCTTTATAAAGCTCGAACTTTTTCTGAAGACCTTGGATTACAGCTTGATCCTCAAAGAAGAGTATGGTTCCATACCCATTTCTGAAAGAAGCCAGTTTTTCTTCAGTCGAGGAAAAAGAATCTGGTGGAACAACCTTCTGTAGTGTTTCTTTTGTGAGCTGCCATAGATTTTCATGGCTTTTTCCAGTAAGGACAATTACCCTTGCACTTTGTGAATTAAAGGCAGATGGCGTATATTTTACAGCAAAATCAACAATTTCCTTGATTTTTTCATCAGACACAATCGGTGTGTTATCAATTGCATAATAGGAACGTCGGTGACGGATTGCAGAATAGAAATCGTTATTCATTTTGATTCCCCCTTTTTATAAATTAGCTGACCAGACTAGTATGTCCATTTCCCTGAATTTTAGAAAAGAATTGACATGTACTCTGAATTAATATATCTTTAATTCAAGATAAAAACGAAAGAGGGGAAGTACGGTGCAAAAAACAGCAGGTATTCATCATATGTCCGCCATTGTTGGAAATCCTCAGGAAAACGTAGACTTTTATGCAGGTGTATTAGGTATGCGTATGGTCAAGAAAACAGTAAACTTTGATGATCCAGGCACCTATCATTTATATTTTGGAGATGAAGTTGGTTCTCCAGGTTCCATCATTACCTTTTTCCCTTGGCCGAACGCGCGCCAGGGCAGAATTGGATCTGGACAAGTGGGGATTACGGTATATGTTGTTCCAGAGGGTTCGCTTTCTTTTTGGGAAAAACGTCTCAAAACGTTCAACATAAATTTTGAAAAAACAACTCGTTTTGGAGAAGAGTATTTAGATTTTCTCGATCCACATGGTTTGCATTTAGAAATGGTTGCTCGGAAAAGTGGTAAGAATAGTAATTGGACGTTCGGAGGAGTACCAACTGATAAAGCAATTAAAGGCTTTGGAGGAGCTGTTTTGTTGTCGTCTCGGCCTAATCAGACGATGGAAGCCCTAACAAATGTGCTTGGACTAGTTAGAGTTGATGAAGAAGGAGATTTCATTCGTTTTCAATCTACTGCTGAAATCGGAAATATTATCGATGTTAAGAAAACGGTTGTACCGAAGGGTTCGATAGGGGTAGGCACGGTTCACCATATTGCATGGCGCGCGATTGATGAGGATGACCATAAAGAATGGCGTGAGCATATATCGAACTTTGGTTACAATGTTACACCATTTACCGATCGCCAGTATTTTGATGCAATTTATTTTAGAGAAGAGGGAGGAATCTTATATGAGGTTGCAACGGATCCTCCCGGATTTGCTCATGATGAATCAGTTGAAACAATGGGTACAAAGTTGATGCTTCCACCTTGGTTAGAAGAAAGACGGGTTCAATTAGAAAATACTTTACTGCCGGCTGTACCAAGAATACTTAAGGAGGATCAGTAATCATGAAACATATTTTCCAAGAAGGAAATAAAGAAGCACCTGTCCTTTTACTTTTACATGGAACGGGAGGAACAGAGGAGGATTTACTTGGATTAGCTGAGATTGTATCTCCACAGTCTGCTGTTTTAAGTGTCCGTGGAAACGTACTTGAAAACGGGATGCCGCGCTTTTTCCGCAGGCTTGCTGAGGGTATATTTGATGAAGAAGATCTTCTCTTTCGTACAAAGGAACTAAATGATTTTATCGATACGGCTGCAGAAAAGTACCAATTTGATCGCGAAAATGTGGTTGCACTCGGTTATTCAAATGGCGCAAATATAGCTGCTAGTCTTTTGTTTCATTATCAAGGATCATTAAAAGGAGCGATTTTACATCATCCGATGGTACCAAGACGAGGTGTCACGATTCCTGACCTTTCGAATACTCCAGTGTTCATTGGTGCAGGAAAAAATGATCCGATTTGTGCTCCAAAGGAAACTGAAGAGCTTGCAACTCTTCTTCAGGCAGCCGGTTCAGTTGTCCAAGTGAAGTGGGAACAGTATGGCCATCAGTTAACCCGAAATGAAGTAGATGCTGCAGCTGCCTGGTTTCAATCCTATTTTTCATAAGCTAACACCCGTTTGAACGAATCGTTTAAGCGGGTTTTTTTGATATAATAGGCTAAAAAAGGGGGATGTAAATGATTGTTTTTCAGAATGAGACCGTTGTCGTTTTTCAAAGTTCGCTGTATCAAACCACCTCAACGCTGATCGATGCAGAGACGGCTCTGCTGCTAATCGACCCTGCGTGGTTACCGGCAGAAGTAAGTGAAATCCAATCTTATGTAGCTGCTATTCGAAGAGGAAGACCACTTTATTTGCTCTTCACTCATAGTGATTTTGATCACATTATTGGTTACGGAGCATTTCCAGAGGCAATAGTAATCGCTTCAGCAGCCTTTACCAATCATCCGGCAAAGGACTATCCAGTCAAACAAATCCATGACTTTGATACGAAATACTATCTAAAACGATTTTATCCGATCTCTTATCCGGAGGTAGAGGTTGCGGTTGCCAATGACGGCGAAACAATGAAGGTTGGGAATTGTGCACTTACCTTTTACCTTGCTCCTGGCCATACCAATGATGGTCTGCTTACGGTCATTGAACCAGAGGGAGTCCTGGCCGCTGGTGACCACTTATCAGATGTAGAGTTTCCTTTTATTTATGACAGCTATGAAAGCTATCTGGAGACGATTAACAAAATAAAGAATATAGTTGATTCAGGAAACATAGAGATATTAATTCCTGGACATGGCAGTGTAACGAATTCAGAGAAAGCCATCCAACAGCGTGTAAATCAGTCCATTCACTATTTACACTCTCTGAGACAAAGTGATGGTCATGAAGAAGTTACGGAACAATATGAATTTTTTGAAGGAATGAAGGATGTACATTTACATAATGTCAAAGTGGCCGCTAGGAAAGAATCACAATTTGAAGATTAAAAATTCAGAATATTATTGACAATGAAATATTTGTGCTATATACTTCATACAGATAAATACCTTAATTAAATAGTAATGACACTCTTATCGAGAGCGGCGGAGGGAATAGGCCCTGTGAAGCCCGGCAACCATCAAGCGAAAGCTTGAAAAGGTGCTAAATCCTGCAGATCAATTGATCTGAAAGATGAGGGAGGATTTTTAAAAAAACCCTCTTCTTATTTTTTGAAGAGGGTTTTTTATGGTTATTAAACCAAGTAAGCAAATCGGTATTCTAGAAAAAATGGAGGTACGAAGATGAAGAAATGGGCTATATTATTGGCATTAACAGGATTAGTACTTGCAGGTTGCTCAAACAATGCGAGCGGAACTGGAAAGGACGGAAAACCAAAGAAAATCATTCTTGATTATGCGTACTATTCACCAGTTAGCTTGGTATTAAAAGATCAGGGGCTGGCTGAAAAGAAATTTAAAGAAGAGGGCATTGATGTCGAGTTCGTCCTCAGCCAAGGTTCAAATAAGGCGTTAGAATTCCTTAGTTCAGATAGTGTTGATTTCGGTTCAGCGGCTGGTGCGGCAGCATTGCTCGCCAAAGAAAAGGGCACGCCCATTCAAACCGTCTATATTTCCTCAAAGCCGGAGTGGACGGCACTTTTAGCCAAAAAAGGGAGTATACAATCAGTAGCTGATTTAAAGGGGAAAAAAGTAGCGGCTACGCTGGGTACCGATCCTTATATTTTTCTATTACGTGCCTTAAAGGAAGCTGGATTATCAGAGAAAGATGTTGAAATTGTTAACTTACAGCATAGTGACGGAGCTGCAGCTGTTCAATCAGGTGATGTAGATGCTTGGGCAGGTCTCGATCCTCATATGGCTAAGGTAGAATTAGAATCAGATATTCAAATCTTCTACCGCAATCCTGACTTTAATAGTTTTAGCACGTTGGATGTTCGTGAGGAGTTTGCCAAGAAGTATCCCGAATATGTTGAAAAAGTTCTTGAAGCGTATGAGGAAGCTCGACAGTGGACAATTGACCATCCAGATGAAACAGCAGAGATTCTAGCGAAAGAAGCAAGCATTTCAATTGAGGTTGCAAAAAAACAACTGGAACGTACGGATTATTCTAACCCGGTTCCTGGTGATGAACAAAATTCCATTATTACTGGTTCAGGAGAGGTACTTAAAGAAGCTGGTTTATTAAAAGAATCAACCGATGTTAGTAAGCTGACAACTGAGTTGCTAAATCCGACATACGCGGACAAAGTCACCAAGTAATGGAGAAGAGAGGGAGAATAGGATGTTAGAGCAAAGTAATCGTGCGCTTAAATTAGTTCAATTAAACAAAGTTAAAACTGCTAGTAAAAAGCCGCGGAGTAATCGAAGACTTCTGCTGGGTAGCATCCTGCCGGTGTCGTTAGTCATTTTATGGGAAGCAGCAAGCAATATGGGGATTATTGAAGCCCATTTGCTTCCAGCACCATCTGCCATTATAGCTAGCTTGTATCAAATGGTGTTGGAAGGAACTCTTTGGGGACATCTTGGATCGACGTTAACAAGAGTGTTTGCAGGATTTTTTATTGGAACGTTTGCTGCCATAATTATTGGTTCATTGGTTGGTTATCTAAAAATCATAGAAGAACTAGTTGATCCAATTATTCAAGCGCTTCGATCCATTCCATCGCTTGCGTGGGTGCCGTTGTTTATTCTCTGGATGGGAATTGGTGAAACCTCGAAGGTGACACTGATATCAGTTGGGGTGTTTTTTCCAGTCTATCTGAATATGGTGGCGGGGATAAGGGGTGTGGATCGTAAACTGATTGAAGTCGGTAAGATATATGGGTTTACTTCCTTTCAAATTGTCCGCAGAATTATTCTTCCTGCCTCACTTCCATCATTTTTGACTGGAATCCGCAGCGGACTTGGACTTGGATGGATGTTTGTTGTGGCGGCAGAAATTATGGGGGCAAGCAAAGGGCTGGGGTACCTGCTGATTGTCGGCCAGAATACGTATTCTCCAGATACCATAATCGGCAGTATTCTTCTTTTCGCTATCCTAGGTAAACTAACCGACTGGTTCTTGAAAGTGATTGAAGAACGTTCACTAAGGTGGCAGGATAGCTTGGCTAATCAACATTGAGAAAGAAGGAATCAAAATGTTATCTGTAGAACAGGTTTCACGGACATTTAATCATAAACAGGCTGGTTTAATAGATGTTTCTTTTTCCGTGGAAGAGGGAGAAATCATTGGGATACTAGGAACAAGCGGCTGTGGAAAAAGCACCTTGCTGCGCGTCCTGTCAGGGTTGGATAAGGAGTACACAGGGAAGTTTAGTCTTGAGAAGGAAGATGTCGGAATGATGTTCCAAGAACCGAGGCTGATGCCTTGGCTGACAGTTGAACAAAATGTAGCCTTCGGACTGAAGGGGGATCAAAAGGCAATCGTCCACGAACTGTTGGATACGGTAGGACTCTCTGGATTTGAAAAGCACTACCCTAAGGATCTTTCAGGAGGCATGTCTCAACGGACAGCCATTGCGCGGGCACTTGTAACAGAACCGGAAGTACTTTTACTTGATGAACCATTCAGTGCGGTAGATGCTTTTACAAAAATGCAGCTGCAAGAATTATTACTCTCTATCTGGAAAAAGAAAAATACGACGATGCTATTAGTTACTCATGATATCGATGAAGCCTTATATCTTTGTGATCGTATTCTCATTTTAAAGGGGCAGCCAGGTGTATTAGCTGAGGTACTCACAATCAAACAGTCCAAACCAAGAGATCGTACTGACCCTGACTTAGCTTCCATAAAAGCTGAAATATTACATGTACTTGATTTGCGGGAAACCGCATCCTAAGATTTTAGCTATTTTACTCTTAAGGTTCTATACAGTTTGGACAATATAATACAGTAGGAGTGAAAGTAACTAGACAAAATGAGGTGGGACTCTTGCCAACTGGGCTGCACAGCATAAAAATGGCTTTACCAATTGAAGACATTTGGGAATTTGTAAGCAAGGTAGAGAACTGGGCACCGCTTGTTCCTGGCTACATCAATCATACTGTTTTAAATGAAAATCAGGTTACCTGGAAGTTTAAAGGCGACTTAGGCTTGATGAAGAAGAAAATAGAGCTGATTGTCGATATCATTGAATGGAAAGGACCGAGTAAAGTAACATTTGACCTCACTGGTCTGAATGAACCTTTTACTGGCAGCGGCTACTTTTTAGCAGAAGCAATTGATCCAAGGAATACGAAGATGACCGGTTTTTTAGATATAACTGCGAGCGGGTTGAAGGCGCCAATCGCCAACCCGTTATTGAAAACATTCGTGCCGCAAATGGCAGAAGACCTTGCAGAAGCCATAGCATCCGAACTCAAGAAAAAACACTAAGGAGCGCCCGCAGATCATTCTTACTGCGGGCGTTGTTTAGTGATCGTTTACTGCGCTAAACCTAGAGGTCATTTCGGTGAGCATAAATCGGGTACCTGCTGAAAATCCGACGAAAAGGAAGGAATCAGCTCATCTAATCTCTCTTGTATTTGTTGCTCATTTACTATGTCTTCTAGTTCAGCTACTAACTTCATCTTCTCTTGAGATTCATCCCAAAGGAGTAATCTGTTCAGCATACTAGCATTGATGATATCACTAAAGAGTTGACCATGAAATTCTGTTTGAACAGAAGAGGATTATTCTCCTCTTCAGCCAATTTCACTGCCGGTTTCATATACAAGTCGAATACTTTTGTGCAAATGAAACACCTTTTAACATCTCAGCCAAAGATTTCAATGTTTGTTTAGAAAGTTAATAATATTTATTTTAAATATTCTGTATATATTTAGTATCAAATACTATAAATTAAATAACAATAGAAAGGGTGATGAAATGATGAATGATGGAATTATGACCTTATTAAGTGAAACATTTGAAGGTCCCAAAGGGAATGGGAGTTGGTTCACTGAATCAAAGCCTGGGAGTGGATTATTCGGCACTATTGATTTATTAAGCACTGAGGAAGCTTCCGTACTAGTCGAAGGAGTAACAATTGCCGCTCATACGGATCATACACGTTACCACTTATGGGCTAATAACCAACTATTAGAAGGTAAGGAACAGGATTTCAATTGGGAAGAGAGTTGGAAAATTGGAGCGGTGGGAAACGATGAATGGGAGCAAATAAAGAATGGGCTCCACCGTGAATACTTGAAAATGAGTGAACACATTAGTGAGGAGAAAAATCTTAAACCTTCTACGGCTACTATTCTCATAAGTGCGTTGGCTCATGCTGCGTATCATTTAGGAGCGATCAGGCAGATGATAAAGGTTGTTAAATAACTTTTGCTATCATGACACGTTTGAATAAGGACACATTATTCACAAGTTTAGTGTTCATATTAGAAGAGTTGGCCAGCACTCTATAGATTTGTTAGAAGAAGAATAACCGTCATTGATCTTCTAACTAGCCGATCAAAACTTTTTATGGAGACTTAATATGACGGTTGAATTTATCACTGGCGTTGGTAAATCATCTACTCTAGAATACTTCATAACAATTATTGAAGGAAATCATATGTTGAAATATGGTAAAATTATTTTCAAAAGAAGATGGGTGAACTAGTTAAGAGAATTGGTTACGAAGGTTCGTTTTAATTGCTCTTCTAATTGAAAGTACTTTGAAAACTAGATAGTTTCTAAAAAAGTCCTTTTGGTAATATCAACCTATTTACATGAGAATATGCAGGTCCTATCGAGTCCACAAATGGAATCACCCAAGTCAGTCCCAAATTGTTTTCCCTGAAAATTCATGGAAGCTATCTGCTTGTTATATCCTCTTTTACATTCAAATTAGAAAAATATTCTTGAAAAATTTACATAAATAGCTGATTAGGTAATCCAACTAGTAGCTGGATATTGATACTTTGGAATTACGTTAGATCATAACTTATAGAAACTGGGGTGATTTATGAAGGTGACGCAAAACGATCATTATCAAAAATTATTAAAAAGGCTTTGTAAGGCTGATGATATTTCTCCTCGGAAAGTGAGATTTGAAAATATTGAAGATTTAGTAATTATTCACGTTAAGAATCATTTGAAAGAAGGGGTGGATTTAGAAAGTTTTAAAATCTTAAATCTTATTCTTCAAACAGTCGTACCTTTAGGTATAAAATTCAATCAACAATTGATTTTATATCCAAGTGGAGACAGATTGGATCGAGTTGCAATAACCTTTAAAAAAGATGATTATATGTTACTAAATAAGAAACTAGAAGACGGGGATATTTAAATACACCCAGATTAAATCTAGCTTTTTATCTTAAATAGGTACAATTTCGAGAAAAAAACGGTCTATATTTTATAAGAAAAAAGGTGAGTAGTCTTGGAAAATATGTCTTATTTAAAAGAGCATTTACTTCAATTGGAAGAAAGGCTCTTAAAACCAGAAATTCGGGCATCAAAAGAAGAGCTTACTAATCTATTAGCAGAAGAATTTTTTGAATTTGGAAGTTCAGGTAAAGTGTTGTATCAAAATGAAAGTATTGGTGAAGAGGGTATAGGTGCAGTACGGATGAAGTTAAGTAATTTTGAAACTCATCCTTTGTCTGACGAAATTGTTTTAACTACTTACCGAATATATAATGAGGTAAATAAAAAACATTCATTGCGTAGTTCTATTTGGAAATTGAGAGAGGGAAGATGGAAAATGTATTTTCACCAAGGGACAATAACAAGTTCTTTATACGATTGAAAAATTGGCTGATTTATTTATTGGCTAAAACTCTAAACCTTAACTTTTGTTAGCTAAGGATTCCTCCAGTTTCAGAAGATTGACACCATACCCGCATGGGTATAAAATGTGACATAAAGTAAAATTCCTGAATATTTAGGGGGAGCATCATCAATGATTGTGATTCTGCTGATTTTTGTCGTGTTATTATCAGCTGTTATTTATAATAGATATGTTTCGGTGCCCTGTGTTCCATGCATGGAAACGGCCGAAATAAGCAAGGCTGATGTGGTGATTGTCGATATCAGAGATTATCAGGATTCTGCGAAGGATCCAATTGCTGGATCACTGACCATACCTGCAGCGTACTTGAAAAGGTATTCGGCAGAAATCCCTAAAAAGGCTCTGTA
>NZ_AJTN02000194.1 GCF_000305495.1 Peribacillus psychrosaccharolyticus ATCC 23296
GTTCTTTCTATTCTTTTATGAGGATAGATCGATTACCGCATGACTAAATTAGGTTTCATTTTCAAGCTGTGTCTTCCGTCAATAAAGCGTACCGTGCCTGATTTAGCTCGCATAACAACGGATTGCGTTTCACCATAGTTGCCCTTGAATTGAACACCGCGTAATAACTCTCCATCTGTTACACCTGTTGCAGCAAAGATCGCATCATCGCCTCGGACAAGATCTTCCATACGTAAGATACTGGTTACATCAAGCCCCATTTTTAAGCAACGCTCTGCTTCAGCTTCATTTTGGGGAAGCAGTTTTCCTTGTATCTCCCCACCTAAGCATTTTAATGCTACAGCAGCAATCACTCCCTCAGGAGCACCACCTGATCCAAAGAGAATATCTACACCTGTTTGGTCAAAGGCCGTATTGATTGCCCCAGCAACATCACCATCATTGATTAGTTTAATCCGAGCACCTGCATCACGAAGTTCCTGAATGATTTTGCTATGGCGGTCACGGTACAGAATGGTGGCCACTACATCTTCAATATTCTTGTTCTTAGCCTTAGCAACTGCTTTAAGATTATCTAATACGACGCATTGATGTCGACTTGACCAACCGCTTCTGGTCCAACTGCAATCTTATCCATATACATATCAGGTGCATGCAGAAGATTTCCATGATCAGCGACAGCTAATACAGCCAGCGCGTTCCATCCTCCTGATGCTACAATATTCGTACCTTCTAACGGATCTACCGCAACATCAACGCGGGGACCATAGCCTGTCCCAAGCTTTTCTCCAATATACAGCATAGGGGCTTCGTCCATTTCCCCTTCACCGATGACTACAGTTCCTTTCATCGGAACGGTATCAAAAACATCACGCATTGCAGAAGTAGCCGCATCATCGGCTTCCATTTTTAATCCTCTGCCCATCCAACGTGCTGAAGCTAACGCAGCACCTTCGGTAACCCGAACCAGCTCCATTGATAAACTTCTTTCCATTAACCGCTTCCCCCTCATTGGCTGACCATATAAGGCTCATTTTTGCTATATCACTATTCTCTCTATTTATACTCTTTATATTATAAATAGTATAACACATTTAGTGTTTATAGTGACATATATAACAAAAATTGACGGTTAAATAGACATTAATTTTTCAATTGTTCAACCTCTTCGGGCGTCATTTCTTCACGCCAAATGGTGGCACCTAGACCTGAAAGCTTTTCAACCAGATGACTATACCCGCGGTCAATGTGTTCAAGTCCAGTGATTTCCGTAATTCCTTCAGCCATTAAGCCTGCAATCACAAGTGAAGCACCTGCACGCAAGTCACTTGCCTTTACTTTAGCTCCTTGCATTTGGACAGGTCCATGAATAATCGCTGAACTGCCTCCAACCTTAATAGAAGCATTCATACGAATTAGTTCATCTATATGCTTAAAACGCGCCCCGTAAATGGTATCTGTAACCACACTTGATCCAGTTGCTTTTGTAAGCAGCGAGGTAAAAGGCTGTTGTAAATCAGTCGGAAAACCTGGATAGACAAGTGTCTTGATATCAACTGACTTATAGTAAGGACTTGGCGCTACAAATATTTGATCATCGCCAGCTTCTACCGACACGCCCATTTCTCTAAGTTTTGATGTGACTGATTCAACATGCTGTGGGATAACATTATCAATAATAATACCGTCTCCTACAGCCGCTGCTAGAATCATAAAGGTTCCAGCCTCGATCCGGTCAGGAATAATCGTATGACGGCATCCACTCAGATTTTCGACACCTTCTATGCGGATAATATCCGTACCTGCACCCTTTATCTTTGCACCCATATTATTTAAAAGTGTTGCCACGTCAATAATTTCGGGTTCTTTCGCTGCGTTTTCTATGATTGTTTTACCTTTAGCTAGAACCGCTGCAAGCATAATATTAATCGTTGCTCCTACACTTACAACATCTAAGTAAATACGCGCACCTCTAAGCTCGTTCGCCCTTAAATAAATGGCACCCTGTTCATTGGTTACTTGTGCACCAAGTGCTTCAAAGCCTTTAATATGCTGATCAATTGGACGCGGACCCAAATGACAGCCGCCCGGAAGGCCAATTACAGCTTTCTTGAATTTTCCAAGCATAGCCCCCATTAAATAATAGGATGCTCGAAGCTTTTTGACTCGTCCATTTGGCAGCGGCATTGAGATCATTTGACTTGGATCAACGGTCATTTCTCCATCAGAAAAATCAACTTTGCCGCCGATCTCTTCTAATAAAGACTTTAGCATTTGGACATCCGAAATATCTGGAAGCCCTTCTATTGTTACAGTTGAACCTGCCAAAATAGTAGCAGGGATTAGTGCAACCGCACTGTTCTTAGCACCGCTGACACGAATGCTGCCTTTTAAAGGATAGCCCCCGGCAACTTTAAGTTTTTCCATATTATGCTCCCTTCTACACTAAGCACTGAAGAAGTTACCATCGATTAGTTTTATAAAAATAAGACTTTATCGACATTTTTTTGTTTTATTTTTATAGTTTACACCTAAAATCGGAAATTAATGTAATAAAAGAGAAATTCTTCTTTAGGAATTCATCGATTATGTTAACCACAACAGACTTAGCTGAAGAGGCTTACGCTTCTGGACGAGAATTCCAATCTTTTATAAAGGCTTCTATGCCTTTTTCAGTCAATGGATGATGAAACAACGACATAATAACTTTATAAGGAACAGTTGCGATGTGAGCACCTTTCAATGCAGCCTGTGTGATGTGCATTGGATGACGAATAGATGCCGCAATGATCTCCGTTGGAATATCATGTATAGCAAAAATATCGGCAATATCCGATACAAGATCAAGTCCATTTTGGCCTATATCATCTAATCTTCCTAGGAATGGTGATACATAGCTTGCTCCTGCACGTGCAGCCAGCAATGCTTGATTAGCACTGAAAATCAGTGTAACGTTTGTTTGCACACCATCTTTTGAGAGTGCCGCAACCGCTTTTAAACCATCAGGTGTCATGGGTAATTTTATGGTGATATTCGGTGCAATAGCAGTGAGTTCTTTTGCCTCTGCCATCATTCCTTCGAAATCAAGAGCAATCACTTCCGCACTGACTGAATCTTTAACCAGGCTTGTGATTTCTTGTAAACGTTCGTGGAAAGAAACACCTTTCTCTCGTGCAACTAGAGATGGGTTAGTCGTTACTCCAGAAAGAATTCCAAGTGCATGTGCCTCACGGATTTCTTCAATATTTGCAGTATCAATAAAAAATTTCATGATAAACCCTCCAATTTCTAGTAATTATGTCTGTTATCTTCTTAAGTTTATAGGAAAAGATATGAAAATTCCAATTCTTTCAGGAATTAATGGAAATTAAGTTTTCTATGTTTCGTGAACAGAAAAAGAAAGAGACCCCTTTCTCTATTGAACACGCGTATGACTCATGCGATCGTTCAGTAGAGGAGAGGTCTCTTTCTATTACATTCTCGTACTAATTAAGCTTTACCAGTTGAACCAAATTCTTTCATTTTCCCAACAACTGTCGCTTTAATAGCGTCACGTCCTGGTCCAATGTATTTACGTGGATCATATACTTCAGAATCATTCTTAAGAACTTCACGAACCGCTGCTGTGAAGGTAAGTTGACATTCTGTATTTACGTTGATTTTTGAAGTTCCTAAAGAAATAGCTTTTTGAATATCCGCAGTTGGAATTCCAGTACCACCGTGAAGTACTAGTGGAACGTTTGTTAAATCACGAACTTCTTCCATTTCTTTGTATCCAAGATTTGGTTCACCTTTGTAAGGTCCGTGAACAGATCCTAGAGCAGGAGCGAAACAGTCAACGCCTGTTTCTTTTACTAGTAAATCACATTCTTTAGGATCAGCGTAAACTACGCCATCCGCAATAACGTCATCTTCTTGTCCGCCTACAGTTCCTACTTCAGCTTCAACAGAAACGTCTTTAGTGTGAGCATAGTCAACAACTTTTTTAGTTGTTTCAATGTTTTCTTCAATAGAATGATGTGAAGCATCAATCATAACTGAAGTGAATCCAGCTTCAATTGCTTCGATACATTTATCATAGCTAGAACCATGGTCTAAATGAATCGCAACAGGAACAGTGATTTTCATATCTTCAAGAAGACCTTTAACCATCATAACAACTGTTTTGAATCCACCCATGTGACGAGCTGCACCTTCAGAAACACCAAGGATTACTGGAGATTTTTCTTGCTCTGCTGCTCCAAGAATAGCTTGTGTCCACTCTAGGTTATTAATGTTAAATTGACCTACTGCATACTTTTCATCAAGCGCTTTATTTAGCATATCTTTCATTGATACTAAAGGCATTTTTGTTTCCTCCTAATAGTAAATGGTTTTACGTAAACTACTTACAACGATTATCTCTAAATAATATACCCATTGTCCGTACAAACATGCACCATATGGGTGTCTTATTACCGTTTCAGCATATCAATATCAGCCTAAAACAGCAACTAATACACTACTTAAAAAGCCAATAGTTTTATTAAGATATTTAAAGCGCTTTCCAAAGTGACGCTATTCACCTTTGAAATTTGACGATAAAACGGGAAAAACAAGTAAATCGGCTGATTTTTTTCATGATTTACCCAAAAAAAGATGGCTTCCGTTTGTGTCAGCCCTGTTACAGAAGGAGTGAAGTCCTTTTATCTTACCTCTTCAGCTTGATTGAACAGGAACATATTTCCTGACAGCTGAACGAATATCATCGATATCAAATGGTTTGGCAAAATGGGTGATTGCGCCCAGGTCTTTTGCCTGCTGAATCATATCTAATTCACCATAGGCAGTCATAATGATCACCTTGATATCCGGATCAATCTGCTTCATTCGTTTTAAGATTTCATTCCCATCCATTCCGGGGATTTTCATATCTAGTAATACTAAATCGGGAGAATGGTTCGTTAGTATTTCTAAAGCTTGAATCCCATTTGCTGCCTGAAAGGTTTGATAGCCTTCCTTATGAAACACTTCATTTAGCAAGATTCTAATCCCAAATTGATCATCAACAATTAATATTTTCCCTGACATTCCTACACCTCATTTATCCTTTGGATTTATCGTATATTTCCTATATTGAACAGGATCTTCTGCTGCATCATAATACGGTTTTACAGTAAACAGACCATGTTTACTAAATTCGCTAAAATGGTTCAAAATCCCTGCAAAAGTGAGATTTAAATTAGTAATTATCTATTCAGTGGCTATAAAAATAGCTTTATTTTATAATGATTGAAAAAGGAGTATGAGTCATGTTAAAAATATTTTCTACTCAGATGAGCGGGATATTCACAAGATTATTGGATAAAGAAGCCTTTGGCTTTGAAGATAGCGCACGGCTGCTGGCACAAGCCTCAGTAGGTGATGGAAGTATCTACATCAAAGGCTTTGGTGAAATGAACGGCATCCTCTCAGAGGCATTTGAAGGGGCTGAACCCTTTCCTGGATTTCCGTTCGATTATAAAAATATGCCTTACTCTCAAGAAGATCGGGTTTTATTGATTACGAGAACATCGGCAGATAAAGAAGCAATCGAATTAGCTGTAACGTTACAGGAACAGAATATTCCCTTTGCCGCTATTTCCACTGTCGTTCCATCCGATGAACCGACACTAGTAGAACTAGCAGATGTACATATTGATCTAAACTTGAAAAAAGGATTAATTCCAGACGAGTCTGGAAACCGCGTGGGAATACCCAATTTAATGACTGCCTTATTTGCTTATTATGGAGTTAAGTTTACCCTGGAAGAAATTCTTCAAGAATTTTAAAAAAACAGCCTGAACCAAATGGTCAGGCTGTTTTTTTATTAGCTTCTATCGTTTATTTCTTCAATTTTAATGACATTTCCACAAAGTCACGGAAAAGCGGCTGTGGACGATTCGGACGCGAGATGAACTCTGGGTGGAATTGACAAGCTACGAACCAAGGATGATCCTTCAGCTCAACAATTTCAACTAAACGGCCATCTGGGCTCGTTCCAGAGAAGACAAATCCTGCTTCTTCCATCGCTTGACGGTAATGATTATTAAATTCATAGCGGTGGCGATGACGCTCATAAACCACTTCATCCGCATATGCTTCATAAGCTTTCGATCCTTCTTCCAATTTACAAGGGTACAAGCCAAGACGAAGCGTACCGCCTAAGTCTTCTACATCTTTTTGTTCTGGCAGAAGGTCGATGATTGGATCTGGCGTATCCATATCGATTTCCGCTGTATGGGCTTTATCTAGTCCTAAGACGTTACGTGCATACTCAACAGAAGCAAGCTGCATACCCAAACAAATGCCAAAGAAAGGCTTTTGATTTACACGAGCATATTCAATCGCTGAAATTTTCCCTTCAATCCCCCGGTCACCGAATCCTCCTGGTACTAGAATTCCGTCAACATCGCTCAACCATTCAGCAACATTTTCTTTATTTACTTCTTCAGAGTTGATCCACTTAATATCAATATCTGCATCGAATGTGTATCCAGCATGTTTTAATGCTTCTACAACTGAAATATACGCATCTTGAAGCTCTACATACTTCCCAACAAGTCCGATTTTCACTACTTTTTTGAGATTTGTTACTTTTTCAACAAGCTTCTTCCAATCTTCCATATCCGCTTCACCGCATGTTAGTTTTAAGTGATCGCAAACGATTTGGTCCATATGTTGAGCTTGAAGAGCAAGAGGAATTGAGTAAAGGGTATCAGCATCTTCACATTCGATAACGGATTGAGCGTCAATATCGCAGAATAACGCAATTTTATCCTTCATATCTTGAGAAATTGGAACTTCTGTACGAGCCACAATAATGTTTGGCTGAATACCAAGACTACGTAATTCTTTCACACTGTGCTGTGTTGGTTTTGTTTTTAACTCACCCGCAGCTTTGATATATGGAACAAGTGTACAATGAATATACATAACATTGTCACGTCCAAGATCACCTTTAATTTGACGAATTGCTTCTAAGAATGGCAGGGATTCGATATCACCCACTGTACCGCCGATTTCTGTGATAACTACGTCTGCATTCGTTTCGTGGCCAGCCCGTAGAATCCGTTCTTTAATTTCATTCGTAATATGTGGAATGACTTGAACCGTTCCGCCTTGGTAATCTCCTCTACGTTCTTTTCTTAAAACAGTAGAGTAGACTTTACCTGTTGTTACGTTGCTGTACTTACTTAAATTTATATCAATGAAACGCTCATAATGCCCTAAATCCAGGTCCGTTTCTGCACCATCATCCGTTACAAACACTTCACCATGCTGATAGGGACTCATAGTTCCTGGGTCAAGGTTAATATACGGATCAAATTTTTGAACGTAAACACTTAACCCTCTATTTTTAAGTAATCTTCCTAGTGAAGCAGCTGTAATCCCTTTTCCTAAAGAAGATACAACGCCGCCTGTTACAAATATATATTTTGTCATTTGCTGGTGTCCCCCTACTGTTTTTTCTTTTTGCTCAACGTACCTAAGCAAATCCATTAAATTCATTTGTAGTTTTTCCATTAAAAATAAAAAAATGATGATATTTGAATGAATCATTCATCAATGCACCATTTAACAGCGTTTTTATTTTTTGTTTTTCTATAAAAAAACAAAAACGCTCCACCTACAAAAGTAAGGGAGCGGTATATTTTTTACTGTGTCCTTTTTTAAGGAGCCCAAAAATGATTCTACAAATTCCTCAGAAAAAAGTCAAGAGGGATATTATTCTTTCTCGTTATCCTCTTCATCTATTTCTTCTTCGTCTTCTTCATCATCTAAGTCAAAATCTTCATCGATAATTTTTTCATCGATATCTAATTCTTCGTCATCATCATCGTCGTCATCATCAACTAGATCTTCATCAACAAGCAGATCTTCCTCTACTTCATCATCGTCATCGTCTAAATCATCAATGTCATCTGATTCAATAAAGTCTTCATCTTCCTCTTCATCAACATCATCAAAGTCATCAACCACAACTGCTGCTTTTTTCGCCTTTTTCTTTTTAGGCTTAACTGCATGAACAACTTCTTCAGCAATTTGATCAATTGGGTACCAAGTTTTCAGGCCCCAACGGTTTTCGCCAAGTGGTGTAAAGCGGCCATCTACATTTAAATCTGTGTAGAATTGTGCAATTCTTCTCTTAACTTCCTGTTTTGAATGTCCTGCTAAAGCTCCAATTTCTGCTGTCAGTTCTTTAAATACATAAGGCTCGTTCTTCTCTACTAATAGTTCATAAGCAATTTCTATTAACGACATTTCTGCCAATTGCTCTTTAGGTAATTGTTTTAAACTCAATCCCCGCACTTCCTTTCTCTATTCAAACACAACTTGTGTTCCTTACGTAAATATATTAGGGTCTATTGCTCTACAGAAAATCCTTATTAAACATACTATCCATTATAAACAATAAAATTGGGTTTATGCTACCTCTATCTTTGGCATTCTTCCTTTTTTATGTAAGTCTAGTATCAGATTCTCACAGTTTTTATTTATTCAAACGATAAGCAGCAATAAAAAAAATGATGGCTAATAGAAAAAAGCTAATAGACCCCAGCGAATACTCATAGAGTTTAACTATAAGATACAGAAAGAATAAACAACCTGCCAAAATTCCTGCTTTCTTTAAAAGATTCATCTTTCCATCTCCAAACATTTCAAATGAGGCAGGCGCCATCAGTATTGCCTCTTTTATTCACTATTATAAGGCAAAATAGCTTTTATGCGAAAAAAAGGTCCGAAATGGACCTTCTTCTTACATATTCCTGCGATATTGCCCGCCGACTTCGTATAAAGCATGAGTGATTTGACCAAGACTTGCTCTTTTTACACATTCCATTAATTCAACAAAGATATTATCCCCGTTTTTCGCGGCCGTTTTTAATCTTTGCAAGGCTTCGTCCACCTGCTGTTCATTTTTTTCTGGAATTCTCGTAAATTTTGAATCTGTTCCTCTTTTTCTTCTTTAGTAGCTCGAGCTAGTTCCATTTGATCCATCGCTTCACTAGAAGGCGGATTTGGATTCAGATACGTATTCACACCAATAATCGGCAGTTCACCGGTATGCTTTTTCATTTCATAATGCATTGATTCATCTTGAATCTTTCCTCGCTGATATTGCGTTTCCATGGCCCCAAGTACTCCGCCGCGATCATTTAGACGATCGAATTCCTGAAGTACCATTTCTTCTACTAAATCCGTCAATTCTTCAATAATAAATGATCCTTGAGTTGGATTTTCATTTTTAGACAAACCATATTCTTTAGTAATAATCATTTGTATGGCCATAGCACGTCTAACAGAATCTTCAGTTGGTGTGGTGATTGCTTCATCATAGGCATTTGTATGCAGCGAATTACAATTATCCTGAAGGGCAAGCAGCGCTTGTAATGTCGTCCGAATATCATTAAAATCAATTTCTTGAGCATGTAATGAACGTCCAGAGGTTTGGATATGATATTTCAATTTCTGACTTCTTTCATTTGCCCCATATTTATTTCTCATGACTGTGGACCAAATACGTCTAGCCACTCGGCCAATGACACTATATTCTGGGTCAAGCCCATTGGAGAAGAAAAAGGATAGATTCGATGCAAAATCATCGATCTTCATTCCACGGCTTAAGTAATACTCAACATAGGTGAAGCCGTTCGCAAGCGTAAACGCCAGCTGGGAAATAGGATTCGCACCTGCTTCAGCAATATGGTAGCCCGATATCGAAACTGAGTAGTAATTACGGACACGATTATCGATAAAAAAGGCTTGAATATCCCCCATCATTTTTAATGCAAATTCAGTTGAAAAGATACAGGTATTTTGACCTTGGTCTTCCTTGAGAATATCCGCTTGGACTGTTCCTCTAACATGTTCCAGTGTATAGCTTCGTACCTCAGCAAATTCATCTGGTGTCAAAATTCTTCCCTTTTCAGTTTCAGCAAGACTAACCTGTTGATCAATAGCTGTATTCATAAACATAGCAAGAATAATAGGAGCCGGCCCGTTGATGGTCATCGAAACGGAAGTAGAAGGTTGACACAGGTTGAAGCCTTCATAAAGCTTCTTCATATCATCAAGCGTACAAATACTCACTCCGCTTTCACCGACTTTACCGTAAATATCGGGACGGTAATCCGGGTCCTCCCCATATAATGTCACAGAATCAAAAGCTGTACTAAGGCGCTTGGCATTATCGTTCTTAGACAGGTAATGGAAGCGGCGGTTTGTCCGGCTCGGGGAGCCTTCTCCAGCAAATTGACGTAATGGATCTTCTCCTTCACGCTTGAATGGAAAAACACCAGCCGTAAATGGAAACGCACCAGGAACATTCTCACGATATATCCAGCTTAAGATTTCACCGTAGTCTTTAAACCTTGGCAAAGCCACCTTGGGAATAGACAACCCAGATAGACTTTTGGTGGTTAATTCCGTTATAAGCTCTTTCCCGCGGACATTTGTCACGAATTGTTTCCCCGCATACCGTTCTTTAAACTGTGTCCACCCATGTAGAATCTGCTTTGATTCTTGAGTGAGCTTTTCTTCCGTTTCTTGCTTTAAGGTTTCTAGCGCGGTAAGAACGGCAGCATCTGATTCATTCCCTTTGACGGCCTCAATTGCTCCCTCCAGCTGAAACACTCTGCGTGCAATAAAAACTTGTTCCTCAGCTTTTTTATGGTATTGTCTAACCGTGTCAGAAATTTCTCTAAGGTAATAGCGGCGATCATTTGGAATAATAATGTTTTGCTTTTTAACATCGACGTCTTTTGAAAAGGCAGAGTCCCAATCGGTTCCCATTTTTTCATTTACTTTCTCGATCAATGCTGCAAAAAGCGCATTGGTTCCTGGGTCATTGAATTGAGAAGCAATCGTTCCGTAAACAGGCATACCGGATGGATTTTCTTCAAAAAGCATGCGGCTGCGCTGGAACTGTTTTTGAACTTGATTCTTTGCATCTTCTGAGCCTTTTCGTTCGTACTTATTTATCACAATTAAATCGGCATAATCGATCATATCAATTTTTTCAAGCTGTGAAGGCGCACCAAATTCACTAGTCATCACATACAGTGAGACATCACAGATTTCGGCAATTTCAGCATCACCTTGACCAATTCCGCTCGTTTCCACGATGACTAAATCAAATCCAGCTGCTTTGACGACCGAAATAGCATCTCTAATTGCCAGAGACAATTCGGTTTTTGAATGGCGGGTTGCCAAGCTGCGCATATAGACCCGATTTGAAAAAATGGCGTTCATCCGAATTCGATCGCCCAGCAGTGCCCCGCCTGTTTTTTGCTTAGTAGGATCCACAGAAAGAACAGCAACCTTTTTTTCTGGAATCTCATGAATAAACCGTCTAATTAATTCATCTGTTAATGAGCTTTTCCCTGCTCCACCCGTACCGGTTATTCCAACGACCGGAACCTGCTGATTTGACGTCTTAATTTGATCAAGAAGACTTTCTGCTGCTGCCGCTGCCTCATCAGAGAGCTCGAGCCGGTTTTCAGCAAACGTAATATACTGAGCAATCGTTTTCATATTTCCTGCTCTTAGCTCATCTATATGATTCTGAAGGGACCAACATTCCGTCGAATAATCACTTTCCTCAAGCATGAGGTTAATCATCCCCTGCAGACCATTTTCTCTTCCGTCTTCCGGCGAGAAAATCCTAGCAATGCCGTAGTCATGAAGCTCCTTAATTTCTCGTGGGACAATGACCCCGCCGCCGCCTGCATAGATTCGAATATGCGGGGCTCCTTTTTCCTTTAACAAATCATACATATATTTAAAATACTCTACATGACCGCCTTGATAGGAGGACATAGCAATTCCTTGTACATCTTCCTGAATGGCCGCATTGACGACTTCTTCCACTGAACGATTATGACCGAGATGAATGACCTCTACACCACTTGATTGCATAATGCGCCGCATAATATTGATTGAAGCATCGTGTCCATCAAACAAACTTGAAGCTGTTACAAAGCGAAGATGATGTTTTGGCTTATATACCTCAACTGTACTCATTTTGCTCCCCCTTATCCCTCGCAAATGCGATTTGAAATCTGTTTAGACAAGTCATTCTATTTATGAACGTACAATCCCCCAATTAACAGTTCCGTTTGAATGTCAATATAGTCTTCAAGTGTATACGCCCTCTGCAGTGCCCATCTTCGGAACCCCCACATTTGACCCTGAACAAAAATATTATGAGCAACAAGGCTGATTTCTTCCTCTGATAGGCGCAGCTCCCCGTTTTCCACACAATGTGAGATGACTACTTCAAACATCTTAACCATCTCTATTTCTTTATTTAGTACATAGGGCAAGGCATCTTTTGAGAGGGACTTCGCTTCTTGATACATTACAAGTACCTCATCCTGCATGTCGTCCATCACTTGAAAAAAGTAGGCAATCGTCAGCCGTAAGTTTTCAATGGTTCCTCGATTTTGATTAACTTCTTTTTGAAGCCGGTCCTTTACTTCATCATAAATAAAATCGCAAACTAAATATAAAACATCTTCTTTTGTTCTGATGTATTCATAAAGTGTTCCAATACTGAATCCTGCTGCTTTAGCAATTTCCCTAGTTGTTGTCCGGTGGAAGCCTTTATCCTTAAACAGCGTTACCGCTCCTTTAATCATTTGCGTCCGTCTCATCGAGACAAGCTGTTCATCCTTTACGGATGCGTGAACTTCTCTTTTCTCCATACTCTACCGCCTTTTTACATATGAGCCTGCTCCGGCATAAACAGCCGGAAACAGGTCATCCAGGTTATTTCGTCAGCATTCTTGAAATGACCAGCTTCTGGATTTCCTGAGTTCCTTCATAGATCTGCGTAATTTTTGCATCGCGCATATATCGTTCAACAGGATAATCCTTTGTGTATCCATAACCGCCAAAAACCTGCACTGCTTCCGTTGTCACCTTCATGGCTGCATCTCCAGCAAATAATTTTGACATCGCAGATTCTTTTCCATATGGAAGACCCTCTGATTCAAGCCATGCAGCTTGATAGGTTAGAAGTCTAGCAGCTTCTACACTCGTTGCCATTTCAGCTAATTTAAAACCAATTCCCTGCTGAGCCGCGATTGGTTTTCCAAATTGTTCACGTTCCTTGGCATAGTCAACCGCTGCATCTAATGCGCCTTGGGCGATACCAACCGCTTGGGCAGCTATTCCATTTCGCCCGCCGTCTAGTGTCATCATGGCGATTTTGAATCCTTCTCCTTCTTTTCCTAATAAGTTTTCCTTTGGTACACGGCAATTTTCAAAGATTAATTCGGTTGTAGGTGACGAACGAATCCCTAGTTTCTTCTCTTTTTTTCCAACACTAAATCCTGCAAAATCCTTTTCTACAATAAAGGCCGATGTTCCTTTTTGTCTTGATGCTGGATCCGTCAAAGCAAAAACAACATATGTATCCGCTATTCCACCATTTGTAATAAATATTTTCGTTCCATTTAAAATATACTCGTCACCGTCTGCAACAGCCGTTGTTCTCATCGCTCCTGAGTCTGAACCAGATCCCGGCTCGGTCAAGCCATATGCACCAATCGTTTCCCCCTGTGCCATTGGTCGAAGGTATTTTTGCTTTTGTTCCTCTGAACCAAATTTATAAATAGGCCATCCAGCAAGTGAAGTATGTGCAGATAAAGTAACCCCTGTTGATGCACAGACCTTGGACAATTCTTCAATTGCAATACAATAGGCTAAATAATCGCTGCCGATGCCGCCGTATTCTTCTGGCCAAGGTATCCCAGTCAAACCGAGCTCAGCCATTTTTTTGAATATATCCATATCAAAGCGTTCTTCTTCATCTCGTTCTGCAGCAGTTGGAGCCACTTCATTCTTGGCAAAATCCCGTACCATTTTTCTGATCATTTCGTGCTCTTCTGTTAATTTAAATTGCATAGTGATTATCTCCCGTCTCTGATTAGATGTTTTGCAATAACGATGTGCTGAATTTCGCTGGTACCTTCATAAATCTCCGTAACCTTTGCATCCCGAAAATAGCGCTCGACCGGATAATCCTTGGTATACCCGTAGCCGCCGTAGACTTGGATGGCTTCACTTGTTACCTCTACTGCCGTTTTCGAGGCAAACAGTTTGGCCATGGAAGCTTGCTTCCCGCATGGCAGGTCTTTAGCGCGGAGGGCAGCTGCTTGATAGACTAATAATCTTGATGCTTCAACCGCTGTGCCCATATCCGCCAGTTTAAATCCGATACCTTGCTGGGCGGCAATGGGTTTGCCGAATTGTACTCGTTCTTTTGCATATGAAACGGCATGATTAAATGCCCCCTCAGCAATTCCAAGTGCTTGTGCCGCTATGCCGATTCTGCCGACGTCAAGATTCGCTAGGGCGATTTTGAACCCTTCCCCTTCGTTTCCAAGCAGATTCTCTTTTGGTACCATCATGTTTTCAAAGGTCAGCTGAACCGTGCGTGAACCAGACAAGCCCATTTTGTGTTCATCTTTACCAATGATTAATCCCGGCGTATTTTTTTCAACTATAAAAGCAGAAATTCCTCTGCTGCCCTCGTCCGGGTTCGTAGAAGCAAACACAATGTACACATCTGCTTCACCGCCGTTTGTAATAAACATCTTTGACCCATTTATCTTGTAAAAGTCGCCATCTCTAACTGCCTTTGATTTTAGACTTCCAGCATCCGAACCCGCACTCGGTTCAGTCAGACAAAATGCGCCTAAATACTCCCCGCTTGCGAGCTTTGGTACATATTTTTGTTTCTGTTCGTCATTGCCAAAATAGACAATGGGGCTGGTTCCGACAGATGTATGTACGGAAAGAATAACTCCTAAGGTTGGACTAACCACAGAGATTTCATGAATCGCAATAATATAGGAAATGAAGTCCATTTCGGCACCGCCATATTCCGCCGGTACTGGAATGCCCATTAATCCTAGCTGACCCATTTTTTTCAAGAGTTGTCTTGGAAACTCTCCATTCTCCATATTCTCAACAAAAGGAGCAATTTCTTCTCGTGCAAACTCACGAACCATTTTACGCATCATTTGCTGTTCATCTGTAAAGTGTAAGTTCAAAGTGATACCCCCTGCCCTGATTCTTGTTAGTTATATTCGTAAAAACCACGGCCGGTTTTTTTACCCAGCCAGCCAGCTTTCACATATTTACGTAATAATGGACATGGCCGATATTTATCGTCACCAAAACCTTCATGAAGCGTTTCCATAATATATAGACACGTATCCAAACCGATAAAATCTGCTAATGTCAGCGGCCCCATTGGATGGTTCATTCCTAGCTTCATCACGCTGTCAATGTCTTCCTTGCTTGCGACCCCTTCATACAAGGTATACACAGCTTCATTTATCATAGGCATGAGGATTCGGTTTGCCACGAACCCCGGAAAGTCATTAACCTCTACCGGTACTTTTGATAACTTTTTCGCCATATCCTCAATAGCTTCGTATACTTCATCCGCTGTAGCTAGCCCACGAATAACCTCGACTAATTTCATAACTGGCACCGGATTCATGAAATGCATACCGATAACCTGCTCTGGCCGCTTGGTTGCAGCTGCAATTTCTGTAATAGGCAGCGATGATGTATTTGTTGCAAGAATCGCATGTTTTGGAGCAATTTCGTCTAACTGAGTAAATAATTTGGACTTTATCTCCATATTTTCAATGGCTGCTTCAATGACTAAATCTACACCTGCAGCATTTTGTATATCCGTAGAAGCTGTTAGCCTTGATAATATATTCTGTTTTTCCTCGTCTGATATCTTTCCTTTTTCTACTTGGCGGTTCAGGTTTTTGGAGATGCTCTGGATGCCTTTTTGTACAAATTCATCCTTTAAATCATGTAAAATTACGTCATATCCGCTCATCGCGCATACTTGTGCAATACCTGATCCCATCTGACCAGCACCAATTACTAATACTTTATCTATAATCATGTCGTTCTCCCCCTAGTAAGTTATGACTTTGGTACTTCGATTAAGATCGCATCGCCCTGACCGCCGCCGCTGCAAATGGCTGCTATACCTAAGCCCCCGCCGCGCCGCTTTAATTCATGCATTAACGTAATAATAATTCGGGCACCGCTGGCTCCAATTGGATGACCAAGTGCTACAGCTCCGCCATTCACGTTTACTTTTTCAAGGTTGATATCAGCTATCTTCCCGCTTGCCAAAGCAACTGCTGCAAAGGCTTCATTTACTTCGAATAAATCGATTTCCTCAAGTGTTTTTCCAGTCTTTTTCAATAACGCGTTAATGACAAGCCCCGGAGTTTTTGGGAAATCCTTTGCTTCTGTTGCTACTTCCGCATGACCAACAATGTATGCGAATGGTGATTTTCCTTCCCTCACCGCACGTTCCTCACTCATTAACACCATTGCACCTGCTCCATCATTAACCCCAGGTGCATTCCCAGCTGTTATGCTTCCTTCGTTATTGAACGCTGGGCCTAATTTGGCTAGCTTCTCAATAGAAGTGTCCTTACGCGGAGCTTCATCATGTTCGACTATGGCTGGCTCTCCTTTACGAACCGGTACTGTTACTGGAATAATCTCTTCAGCTAGAATCCCTTCTTCTATTGCTTTTATCGCTTTTTGATGACTTTGAAATGCCCAATTATCTTGCTCTTCACGAGATAACTCCAGCTCTGTTGCTGTGCTGTTTCCGTACGTACCCATATGCGCGCCTGTAAAACTGCAGCTTAAACCATCATGGAGCATCAAATCTTTCATTGGAGCGTCTCCCATTCGCAGTCCCCATCTAGCCTTTGGAAGGAAATACGGAGCATTGCTCATGGACTCCATACCACCGGCTACAATCACTTCTTCATCACCCGCTCGAATGATTTGATCAGCAAGTGTTACACTTCGCAGACCAGAAGCACACACTTTATTAATCGTTTCTGTTTTGATTTCCCAAGGGATACCAGCATGTCTCAATGCCTGTCGAGATGGAATTTGTCCCTGCCCTGCCTGAAGGACATTCCCCATAATTACCTCATCTACCTGACTTCCCTCTACTCCCGCTCTTTGTAAGGCCTCTTTAATGGCAATGCCGCCAAGCTGTGAAGCTGTAAGGGTGCTTAACCCCCCGCCAAATTTCCCAAATGGTGTCCGAACACCGCTGATTATTACTGTTTTCGTCATCTAATATTCCCCCTTATAATTTTCTGTTTCGTCGACTGAACGCTCGCTCAAGACGAAATCAAAAAATATATGTAAGCGCTTTTATCATAGTTTACACGAATTAATTGAAAAAATTAAATAATAAGTTAATTATTTCTAAAAAAATACCTGCTTCCTTCTAAAAAAGAAGAATGACAAAGCAGGTATCTGTTCATTTATTATGAAACTAGAGTTTTTAGTTCACCCATGATAGACTTCTCAAGTAATTCAGCTACGTCATATGTCCCGACGCTTTCTTCAACTTCTTTCGCCTTTGTCCCATCAGAAATCATTGTTAAGCAATATGGACAGCCTGAACTGATAATTGATGGTTCAACTTCTAACGCTTGTTCCGTACGAGCTACGTTAATACGGTGACCTGTTTCTTCTTCCATCCACATCAACCCGCCGCCGGCACCACAGCACATTCCTTTTTCACGGTTTCGTTCCATTTCAACAAGTTCGACTCCTGGAATGGCTCTTAAGATATCACGTGGTGGATCATACACTTCGTTATAACGGCCTAAATAACAGGAATCATGGAAAGTGATTTTCTCATTAACGGGATGTTTAGGCACGAGCTTTCCTTCTCTAACAAGCTCAGCCAGTAGTTCCGTATGATGATAAACTTCCGCTTTAAGACCGAAATCAGGGTACTCATTCTTAAAGATATTGTACGCATGCGGATCAATCGTAACGATTTTTTTCACTTCATTCTTCTCGAACTCTTCGATATTCTTAACAGCTAGATCCTGGAAAACAAATTCATTACCAAGACGACGCGGTGTATCTCCAGAATTCTTTTCTTTATTGCCTAAAATAGCAAATTTCACACCAGCTTCATTTAACAGTTTGGCAAAGGAAAGGGCAATCTTCTGAGAACGGCTGTCGTATGAACCCATTGAACCTACCCAGAATAAATACTCATATTCTTCCCCCGCTTTATTCATTTCTTTTACGGTTGGAACATGAACATCATCGCGAATTTCTCTCCAATTTTCTCTTTCCTTGCGGTTTAAGCCCCACGGGTTCCCTTGACGCTCAATATTTGTCATCGCACGCTGTGCATCCGGGTTCATTTTCCCTTCATTCAGCACCAAATATCTACGCATATCAATTATCTTATCCACGTGTTCATTCATAACTGGACACTGGTCTTCACAGTTGCGGCATGTCGTACAAGCCCACAGCTCTTCTTCTGTAATTACGTCACCGATCAGGCTTGCATGATAGGGCTCAATGCTTGCTGCTGATTCCTGCGCACCCTCAGATCCGCCTGCAAGTGCTAGTTGATTCCCCTTTGTATTACCGAAGACAAACGTCGGCACCCAAGGCTGTTTTTGCGTAATCGCTGCACCTGTATTTGTTAAATGATCTCTCATTTTAATGATGATATCCATCGGTGACAGCATTTTTCCTGTTCCTGAAGCGGGACACATATTCGTACATCTTCCGCACTCTACACAGGCATATAAATCTACTAATTGATATTCGGTAAAATCTTGTATCGTTTTAGCTCCATAAATCACTTCTTCATTTTCATCTTCAGGCTCTTCTTCAAAGTTGATTGCTTTCAATTTACCCGGATTATCCAGACGGTTAATGAATACATTCAACGGACCTGCAATAAGATGGAAATGCTTCCCTTGAGGGATATAGACCATAAACGTCAAAATCGTAAGTAAATGCAGCCACCATGCAACATAAAAGACAACGATAGCAGCCGTTTCCCCGATCCAGCTAAAAAGGAAAGCAATTCCTGAAGCGACTGGTTCTGACCAAGCTGCCTCATGTCCGTGCCAGATCATGGCCATTCCATTACCAGTTAAGACAGTAACCATGATTAAGGTAATAAAAATAACAACAAGTCCTGCTTTAAAGCCTCGTTTTAACCGAACTAGCTTTTCAATATAGCGACGGTAGAAAGCCGCAAAAATAGCAATCAGAACAACGAGCGTTATGATTTCCTGGAAGAAAGTAAAAGCCGGGTAAAGCGGACCAAATGGTAAATGGGCACCCGGTTTAATCCCTTTTATAATAAAATCAACAGCGCCAAATTGAACCAAAATAAAGCCGTAAAAAAGCATGGTGTGTATAATCCCGCTTTTTTTATCTTTAAATAGCTTTTTTTGTCCAAATACAAATACCATGATCTTTCCAAGTCGTTCTTTCACTCGTTTATCAAACTCTACTTTTTTTCCGAGCTTTACATAAGCCGTTCTTGTCCGCAATAAATAGGTGAATAAGCCAACTCCGTAAGCGATTACAATTATTGTTGCGGCTAAATTAATCCATAGTAATCCATTCATGTGTACCGCCCCCTCCTGACTTCACAATAGGTCAGATGATTTCAATTAATTTTGAAAATCTGTCATTTTCTGATATTGATTACTTTTATTATATAATGAATGAGCATTCAGTCAACTTTTTTCTTCCTAAATTTGTTTTTTTTGATTTGAGAATATCGAGTACAATCCTGCAATTCTGTGCAGACTAGGCAGATGAATGAGTTAAAGGAGCTGGCTGTATTGAAAGGAATTATTCTAGGCGTTCTACTAGTCATACTTTTTTTATTATGGTTGCTCTTAGACTTTACATGGGGACGCCGCGTCCACGTAAAAGGGAAACAAAATTTCAGCCATCCTCAACGCCATAGTAATATTCATATTTTCACTTCTGGAAAAGACTTATTTGAGGACTTTTTCAAAGAAATTAAACAAGCTAAAAGACACATCCATGTCCTTTTTTATATTGTGAAATATGATCAATTTAGTAAGGATTTCTTAAATCTTTTGCAAAGTAAGGCGAAGAATGGGTTAGAAGTGCGGCTCATGGTTGATTGGATGGGCGGGTTTCGAATTCCATATAAACGGATTAAGGAATTACGGAAAAATGGCGTCTATTTTGCCTATAGCTGCAAGCCAAAGCTCCCCTTTATCTTTTATTCTCTCCAAAAACGAAATCACCGAAAGATTACCGTTATCGACGGACGAATCGGTTATCTTGGCGGCTTCAATATTGGAAAGGAATACATCGACATGGATCCTATCCTTCACCCATGGCGTGACTATCATCTAAAACTCCAAGGCGAGGGTATTCAGGATCTGCAGTTTGAATTTTTACATGATTGGTTAGCCGCAACGAAGGTTAACTTACTATCAAACAAGGTGTATTTCCCCTTAACTTGCATTGGAAAAAGCAGACATCAATTTATTCCTACTGCCGGATTCGGCCTTGAGGAGACATTAACTACGCTAATTAAGCATGCTAAAAAAAGCATCATTATCGGCACTCCCTATTTTATCCCGAGTCCCGCTCTCTTTGAGACTTTAAGATCAGCAATAAAAAGTAATATCAACGTCAGTATTATCGTGCCTAAAAAAGCAGATCATGCATTTGTTAAAGAGGCCTCTTTTCCCTACTTTCGCATTCTTATTAAAGAAGGCGCAAAGGTTTTTCAATTTCAGAGAGGGTTCTACCATTCCAAAATTGTGCTCATTGATGATACGGTTTGTGATATTGGGACAGCCAACTTTGACAGGCGCAGTTTATTTCTTAATTACGAAATGAACTGCCTCATTTATGAACCAGAATGTATTCAAGAAATTAAAGCAAAAATCCAAGAGGATATTGACTATTCTACGGCTTTACCAGCAGCTTCTTTAGCAAAGATCAAAGTACTTGAGTCAATAAAAGAAAAAATCGCCTATACACTATCGGCTTTTCTCTAGGTGAAAGGAGCATCTATGAACATTCGAATGGGGTATGTTTCAACCGCCCTCTCCCTATGGGAGACCTCTCCCTCACGGACCATGACATTTAAGCGTTACGGCCAACTGACAAAAGAAGATCGCGTCCGTCGATTACTAGAGATAACGAAAACGAATTTAGACAATACACGGAGAATTCTTTATTACAACACGGCCCATGAAATCCAACTCTACCGTCTATCAAGTTCCATCGTTCCGCTTGCCACGCATCCTGAAGTCAATTGGGACTTTATTACGCCATTTAAAAGCGAGTGGAAGGAACTTGGGGATTGGATTAACAACCATCAGATGAGAGTCAGCTTCCATCCTAATCAGTTTACACTATTTACAAGCAGCAAACCATCAATAACAGAAAATTCTGTCAAAGATATGAATTATCATTATCAGATGCTTGAAGCAATGGGTGTTCTCTCAAATGCTCGAATCAACATTCATGTGGGGGGTGCATATGGGGATAAGGATGCCGCAACAAAACGCTTCTATGAAAATATTATCTCGTTACCAAAGCTGATTAAACAGCAAATGACTCTAGAAAATGATGACAAAACCTATACGACAAATGAAACACTAGCTATTTGTCAAAAAGAAGGGATTCCCCTTGTTTTTGACTACCATCATGACCAGGCAAATTTAGGGAAACAATTATTTCACGAGCTGCTCCCAGCTATATTTGCTACTTGGGAGCAAACGGGAATACCCCCTAAAATTCATATCTCTTCACCAAAAAGTGAAAAAGCATTCCGTTCTCACTCGGATTATGTTGATTTAGCCTTTATTACTCCCCTTTTGCTCGCACTTAAAGAAATCAACCAGGATGTCGACTTCATGATTGAAGCAAAAGCAAAGGATCTTGCTATGCTAAATCTCATTGAAGACATCTCAAAAATTCGAGGTGTCAAACGTATCAGCGGAGGTATGGTGGCCTGGAAATAGTCAAAAAGCCATTCTGCTGTGAAAGCAGAATGGCTCTTTGGTAACCTTCTAGTTGCGGGACATTTGTTCTGGAGCAGAAACTCCGATTAAAGCTAATGCATTTTTCATCGTGATTTGAACCGTTTTAACCAGTGCAAGGCGAGCCTTGCTGCGTTCTGGCTGTTCTTTGTCCAACACTTTATCCGCATTATAGAAGCTATGGAAAGTAGAGGCTAATTCATAAATATAATTCGTCATACGATGCGGCATCCGTTTGTCTGCTGCATCCGCAATAATCTGCGGGAATTCGCCAAGCTTCTTCAATAGCTCAATTTCTTTTTCACTCGAAATCAGGCTGAAATCTACATTTTCATCATACTTAATCTGCGATTCTTCGCCTTGACGTAAAATACTGCAAATCCGAGCATGAGCGTATTGTGCGTAATAGACTGGATTATCATTCGATTGAGAGACTGCAAGATCTAAATCAAAGTCTAAATGCGTATCAGCACTTCTCATTGCAAAGAAGTAACGCGTTGCATCTAATCCAACCTCATCAATAAGATCGCGCATCGTTACAGCTTTTCCTGTACGTTTACTCATTTTCATTTTCTCGCCGTCTTTGAATAAATGAACTAGTTGGATGATCTCTACTTCCAGCTGTTCTTTATTAAAGCCAAGTGCTTGGATTGCTGCTTTCATACGAGGGATATAGCCATGATGGTCAGCACCCCAAACATTGATCAGCGTTTCAAATCCACGTTCTAATTTATTACGATGATAAGCAATATCCGGTAATAGATACGTAAACGAACCATCTTGTTTAATCAGAACGCGGTCCTTATCGTCTCCAAGCGCTGATGAACGGAACCAAGTTGCGCCATCTTCTTCGAAAATATGACCTCTTTCTTTCAATTCAGAAAGAGCTTCTTCAATTTTCCCGTCTTTATAAAGCGAAGTTTCCGAATACCAAACATCAAAACGAACGCGGAAATTCTCAAGATCTTCTTTTAATTTCGCCATTTCGTATTTCAGGCCGTATTCACGGAAAAAGCCAAAACGTACATCTTCAGCAACCGTTGCATATTTATCGCCATAATCTTCAGCTAGCTGTTTACCGATCCCAATAATATCAGCTCCATGATACCCATCTTCAGGCATAGGCTTAACCATTCCAAGTGCTTGGAAATAACGGGCCTCAATAGAACGAGCTAAATTATTAATTTGATTTCCAGCATCATTAATGTAGTATTCGCGTGATACATCATATCCTGCTTTTGCAAGGACATTACATAATGTATCCCCTACTGCCGCTCCACGAGCATGACCTAAATGCAAGTCGCCAGTAGGATTAGCTGATACAAACTCAACTTGGATTTTTTCATTCTTACCAAAATCACTTTCACCATATGCTTCTTTAGCGTCTAGGATGACTGGAATTAATTCTGTTAAATACGCATTGTCCATATAAAAGTTAATGAAACCAGGACCAGCAATTTCAATTTTTTCAATAGATGCCTTCGAACGGTCAAAGTTCTCAATAATAGCTTCCGCAATAGCACGAGGTGCCTTTTTAGCCACTCTTGCTAACTGCATAGCCATATTCGTAGAGTAATCCCCGTGTGATTTTTCTTTAGGAAGCTCTAAAACTACTGACGGTATTTGTTCTTCTGTTGCTAATCCAGCTTTAACTGCTGCATCTTTGATTTCTTGTTTTAACTTTTCTTGCACTTGTTCAACAATATTCATCTCTTACGCTTCCTCCTTATAGTTCAATTTCAATTCATATTGCCCCGGTTCTCCGCCCTGTACATCAAGTGTATACCGAAGTCGCAAAACCCCTTCATTGGTATTCTCGTTCCACAGATGCTCAATCGACTCTGTATGAGTACGCATAGGTAAAGTTCCATATATACTTTCATAATGCCCGTTCGTAATTTCCGATGGGCGAAAAAGCTGCCTCATTTTAACTGCGCCATTTCTTAATAAAAGCGTTTCATACTCTTTATACTTAATTGTTGTTTGTGTATCCCCTGCTTCTGTCTTTTCAGCATACTGAAAATAAAGAGCAGAGCCTTTCCTAAACTTCAAACCAGAAGTCTTCACCTCAAAGTTCTCCGTTACACCTTCGTGCGTAATCTTCGTTTGAAGAACAACTTTTATCTTTTGTTGTTTATTTTCATGAAGAGACAAACGTCACACATCCTTCATTTTCTCTAATAACCTTATAAGTATAAATTTTCTCGAGACAAGTTTCAACTTGAACTCGAATTTCTACCATTTTTCACGAATTACTTTTTATCCATACCTTATAAAACAAAACTTTTAACAAATACTATTTTTACTTGAAAAGGTGTTTGGAGCAACCTGGGTTGGGCTGTTATCCACCTTGGGAAAGCTGTAGTTCCACTTTTAGCGGCTGATTCGGCACTAAGATCAAAACTGCCTTTTTCCAAGTTGAAACTACTCTTTTTCTTTTCAAAAAAGTGTATCTTCTACTCTTTTGGCTTGAAAAAATCGTTTGATCCTTCATGGCCAAGCCTAATTTCCGCCATATGGGAGATGATTCGGCCCAAAGATCAAAACTGCCTTTCTCAAGGCAAAACTACTCTTTTTCTTTTCAAAAAAGTGTATCTTCTACTCTTTTGGCTTGAAAAGGTCGTTTAATCCTTCATGGCGAGGCCTAATTTTCGCCATTTTGAAGATGATTCGGCCCATTCTGCTTTTTATTCGGCCCTTTCAACCATTTATTCGGCCCAAACGTGTAAACATTCTGCCCTTTCCCCAGTTGATTCAGCCCAAAGATCAAAACTACTCTTTTGGCTTGAACAGGTAGCTTAATCCGTCATGGCGAGGCCCAAGTTCTGACACTTTGCCCAGACAACAAAAAAGGCTGCCTTTTCAGCAGCCTTTCGTTGTTATTTACGGTTTTGAACCCAGCCAAGAATCATTTCGCGGATCAACTTGCTTGCTGTATTCGCTGTTTGTTCTGAAGGGTCATAGATTGGTGCTACTTCCACCAAGTCACAGCCAACCACATTTAGTTTCGCATGTGATATTGCGTGAATAGAGGCAAGTAATTCTTTAGCGGTAATGCCTCCGCAGTCTACCGTGCCTGTTCCTGGCGCATGTGCAGGATCAAGGACATCAATGTCAATCGTCACATATACCGGGCGTCCTGCCAATTCCGGCAGTGCTTTTTTCAATGGCTCTAGAACTTCAAACGGTGAAATTTGCATGCCGTTTTCCTTTGCCCACTTAAATTCCTCTTTGAGTCCAGAGCGAATTCCAAATGAATACACATTTTTTGGACCAATTAATTCGGCTGCTTTCCGGATAACCGTCGCATGTGACAGCGGCTCGCCTTCATAATCCTCACGCAAATCCGTATGAGCATCCATGTGAATAATTGCTAAGTCCGGGTATTTTTTGTGCATCGCTTTAATTACCGGCCATGTCACAAGATGCTCCCCGCCAATTCCCAGCGGAAATTTATCATCTGCCAGTACGCTATCGACGAATTCTTCAATCATGACCACACTGCGCTCTGGATTGCCAAATGGCAATGGAATATCGCCAGCATCAAAATATTTCACTTCTTCTAACTCTTTGTCTAAATAAAGGCTGTATTCCTCAAGGCCGATTGACACTTCCCGAATACGAGTTGGACCAAAACGAGAGCCTGGACGGAAGCTGACCGTCCAATCCATCGGCATACCGTAAATTACAGCTTCACTTTCCTCGTAATTAGGGTGACTCTTAATGAAAACATTGCCTGAATAAGCTGGATCAAAATGCAATGCAATTCCTCCTTTTCTGTTCATAGAAAAAGGGAGAGCGCCTCTCCCTTTCAACGCGTTTCCGCTTTTCATAAGGCTTTCACCTTTTTTGTCTCACCTTCGTGAGCTGGTCAAGGCGAATCCGCTTTTCTTATTTAATTAAATCTTGTACGAATTTTGGCAGGACAAATGCTGCTTTGTGTAATTCTTTTGTGTAGTATTTTGTGTCGATTTCATGGAAACGGTCTTCACTGATTTCCAGCGGGTTGTATTTTTTTGAGCCGATTGTAAATGCCCATAGTCCACTTGGGTATGTTGGGATATTGGCTAGATATAGACTTGTGATTGGGAAAATTTCTTTTACATCACGTTGAACGTCACGGATCAAGTCTGCTTTAAACCATGGATTGTCTGATTGTGCGACAAAGATTCCATCTTCCTTCAGTGCTTTCGAAATTCCTGCGTAAAAGCCTTTAGTAAATAGATTGACCGCTGGGCCGACTGGTTCTGTTGAATCCACCATAATGACATCATATTCATTTTCACTTTTTGCAATATGCATAAAGCCGTCGCCTACTTGAACATCCACACGTGGATCATCTAGTTTTCCAGCGATTTCCGGCAAAAATTTCTTAGAGTATTCGATTACTTTTCCATCAATGTCTACAAGTGTCGCTTTTTTCACACTTGGGTGCTTAAGGATTTCACGGATTACTCCGCCATCTCCGCCTCCAACAACCAATACATTTTCAGGATTTGGATGCGTAAATAACGGCACATGGGCCACCATTTCGTGATAGACAAACTCATCACGTGTTGAAGTCATTACCATATCATCAAGAAGAAGCATATTTCCCCATTCTTCTGTTTCTATCATATCCAACTTTTGAAATTCTGTTTGCTCCGTGTGAAGGGTCCGATTTACTTTCATCGTAATCCCAAAATTCTCAGTTTGTTTCTCTGTGAACCAAATGCTCATTTATTTCGCTCCCTTTCTATGTGCCGTCCCGGTGACTGATATCTAGAGCTCCGATGACGATCTGTTCATTTAAAAAAGCAACCCGTTCTACAATTACCAGTTTTCGGATTTGCTAGAAAAAGTATAGATGAATCTAGCAGAATTGCAAGTATTATTTCTATTTTTAAAATAGATGTTTAAAAACTGTGTTTTACTTTCATACTGAATACTATTACTTTTTAAGGTAAAGTGAGGTGTGTGGATTTGG
>NZ_AJTN02000193.1 GCF_000305495.1 Peribacillus psychrosaccharolyticus ATCC 23296
TTTTTTTTAGACTAATTCTTCTGTTTTGAGTTTTGAACCTAGGAATTTAGCGAGTTCGAGCATGCCATATTTTCCGGCAGCTTGTTCAGCATCAGAGTTATAGTTCGTATTTGTGTTCACATCGTAGGTGAAAATGTCACCAGCTTCATTTCGGATGAATTCGATGCCGGCTACGGTGATTTGGTTTTCTTTTAGGAATGCTTCGTACTTTTCAATGATTGGGTCATTAAAGTCTTGGACAATTTGGAATTTCGGTTTTTCTTCGACTTCTTCTCCTACTGGACAGAAGAGATCCCCGATTTGGCAGGCATCTGCAGGACAAAGTTCGAATCCTTCTGATGTATCCACTTGCACAGCATAGACAAATTTCCCTCCGACGAATTCACAGCGGGTTATAAACGGCTCAGGGGCCTTGATGTATTCCTGAATCAAGGTGATGCCATCTACCGGTTCATCGAAATCAGGACCTTCTAGATAGCCTTTTAGGCCCTCAATAGAGTGGAACAATTGGACACCGAGCCCTTTTCCAGCTCGATTGTGCTTAGTAATAAATGATTCTGCGCCAATTTTCTCTGCGGCCTTCAATATATTTTCCTTGCCAATTGCAGCAATTGTTTTCGGTGTGCGAATGCCGGACTTTGTCAGGGCCGTATATTGATTCACTTTACTGACCTCTAAGCGAAGGGCGCGGCTCCCGTTAAATACCGTTCGGTCATGCTGTTCAAGCCAGGCAAGTACAGATTCTGTTAATTCTGGTGCATACCGATGACCACGTGTATGGGATGATGCACTCATGCGGCTGTAAAAGACGCCCTCTGGCGGAGTTTCTGTAAGATTGACGAGCCCTTCGTCAAGATGCCACTCTTCGTATGGTAATTCCAGTTCATTTAAACGTTTCGTTAAATGGGCAGTCCATTCACTATTTTCATGGAGAATATAGATTTTACTCATCATGATGCCTCCTTCAAAATTGGTTAAACTGATGTTTTTTGGCGTTTTGCTTCAACAAGAGGCTTAACCTGCTTGGCGAAGCGTTCCATCTCTTCAAGCTGCGGCGAAAATTGCAGTAACAGCAAATCTACTCCTGCTTCTTCGAAAGCAATGATTCGATCAGCAATTTGTTCAGGCGTTCCAATTAGATTCGGACGCAGCCCACGGTTAGAAACAGAATAATCGAACAGTTTAACTTGCTGTTCAAGTTGTGATTTGCTGATAAAGTCGTTATATCCAGCATAACCGCTCGATTCCTTCACATCTGTGATTCTTGCAAGTTCCGCAGCGACTTCTTCTTCTGTATCACGGCAGACTACGTATGCAGCTAAGCCAAAAGCTGAGAAAGGTTCACGGCCTGCTTCTGAACGCTGTTGTTTCATGCCTTCAATTTTCGTTGTAATTTCTTCAACCGTTCCTCCATGCATCACGTAGGCGTCACATTTATTAACGATCGTCTGTTTCCCGCGCGGACTTTCTCCGCCTGCATAGAGAATCGGATTGGGACGCTGAACCGGCTTTGGATGTAAGTGAGCATCTTTAATGCTGTAATATTTGCCCTCATATGAGAAGGTATCCTTTGCTGACCATAGTCCCGTTAAGATGTCTAGAAACTCTTCTGTACGATCGTAACGCTCATCATGGGCCGTAAAAATCCCCCCATATTGCCGCGCTTCTTCTTCCCACCATGCAGATACCACATTCAAGGTAAAACGCCCGTTGCTTATATTGTCTATATTGGCAGCCATTTTCGCTGTGACCGCTGGATTATGGAATCCAGGGCGCACTGCCGTCATAATCTCAATTTTTTCTGTAACCGCTGCTAGAGCTGCAGCTGTTGACCACGCTTCAAGCGAATCATGTTCAGGACCTTTAATATCATTTAAATTTAGTTCTGCTACCAGTGTAGTATCAAATCCTAACTTTTCTGCAGCTAACGTTACTTGTTTTGCATACTCAAAGGTTGCAGGCATATTTTCATTTTCTACATTCCTTAACCATCCGCCGAATATAGGCAGCCAAAAGCCAAACTTCATGTTCAAAACCCCTTTGCTTTTATTGGTATAACAGAGGAAAGACAACAAAAAAACTCCTTCGATAAGAAGAAGTTTGCGCAGTAGCCTTCACTTATCTTTCAGAGCATATGCTCCGCTGGAATTGGCACCATTCTGACATTATGTCAGCGGCTGCCGGGTTTCATAGGGCCAGTTCCCTCCACCTCTCTTGATAAGACACTATTTAATTGGTTAAAAGATAAACTAATCCTACTATAAAAGTCGGTTTACCGCAATGAATAATTCTAATTATTCTAAATTTAGTTTCTCAGCAACAATCGTATATGTTTTCGGAATCCCAATATCATGCACTTTATGATTTGGTTCTTCCTCTAACACCTTTATCATTAAGCCTGATTGGCCAATGGCTGTAATTAGCTCACCAAGCGTCCACTTCCGCTGAACTACTTGTGACAAGCTTTTTTGTTCCTCATCAGGCATATGTTTTGTGAAAGCGACTTGGTTTTTTTCAATAGATGGCTCAAAGTAATTGCTGCTGACTTTATGTTTTTTACCACTGGACGTGATTAATTTGGTCGAAATCGGATGAAATTCATGCAAAATGAAAAGACCGCCGGGTTTTAATAGAGATTTAATCTTCTCCATTAACGGCTGCAAGTCAATCATATAATGAAGAACACCAAGTTCCATCAGGACAAGATCTGACCCTTCACTATCAGGTAATGAGAGCACGTCTGAAACAATATACTCGACTGAAACGTCCGCCGCATCAGCCAGCTCTTTAGCGAATGCTGCATTTTCTTTTGAAAAGTCAACTACTGTAACCCTCGCACCGAGAATCGCCATCGCCACTGCTTTGACACCATTTGAGCCCATCAAATGCATCACTGATTTCCCTTGAAGATTGCCCATATACTGATAAAAAGGTTTGAGTCTCCACTTAGGATTTTGCTTAATCTTTTCAACAAGTGCTTCAGGTTTTCCATAACGATTTAAGAGGGCACTATAATTGTTCTGGTTCCATGCTTGTTCATTTTCAGCTGTAAACCCCTGCTGTTCTTTCGCTAAAAAAGCATGAATTTGGTCACTGTAACGCGCCATTTCTTCGTTATAAAAGTAACTATAAAGCGAACGGCACCAAATGTTTGTCTGATTTAGTTCTACTGATATCCGATATGGATCTGTCTTAATGGTTGTATTGAATTCACAACTTATGTAAATAGTAATGGTATCAATCGTAAAACTGAAAACAGCTGATTCTGGACTGCTGCTAATGTCTGTCGGTGAATACTTAGTAAATATTTTTTTCGCTTCTTCTAAAACATCCCATTGGACAGACGCTTCGATTATTGGTTCTTCAGAAATGGATGCACCTTGGACCCTTAATGATGCTTGTCCTTTAAACTGATACGGAATTCCTGCTTTTTCTAACTCTGTGCCTATCATCGTAACTGTCTTTAAATACATAGAATCCTCCAAAAAGTTATTTCACTAGTTGATGTTGAAACGCATAAATTACTGCTTGTGTACGATCTTGGACCTCAAGCTTATTTAAGATATTACTCACATGTACTTTCGCTGTTTTGACGGCAATAAATAACTCATCAGCAATTGCTTGATTCGTTTTCCCTTGCGTCATCAAAAGTAAAATCTCCATCTCACGATTCGTTAAGTGTTCATGGGGAAGTTTACTAGCATGACTACGCATTTTTTTCATCATTTTATCTGTAACCTCTGGCTCTAATACGCTCTGACCATGGTAAGTTGAACGAACCGCATCTGCAATTTCACTTGCCTTTGACGTTTTAAGCATATAGCTTGCTGCACCTGCTTCGAGAGCTGGATAGACCTTTTCATCATCTAGAAAACTTGTCACAATAATAATCTTTGCTTCCGGCCAGCTTTGCATAATGTTTCTAGTTGCTTCTATCCCGTCCATTTCCTTCATGACTAGATCCATTAAAATAATATCCGGACGTAATTCAAGGGCTAGTTTGACACCCGCTGCTCCATCATCTGCCTCAGCTATTACGGTAATATCAGGCTGTGCAGATAAATAAGCAGTCACTCCTATTCTAACCATTTCATGGTCATCCACAAACAAGACACTAATCATTTAGGTATCCCCCTTAGTCTGTAGTAGTGGTATTTTGACTTCTAATCGTGTTCCATTTCGAGGAACACTGACAATTTTCAGCGATCCGCCTAGCTCTACAGCTCGTTCGTTCATATTCTGCAGCCCATAGGACCCTGTCCTCGTTTGATCGAATTCAAACCCGATTCCATCATCTACAATGCGTAAGATGACCAGCCCGTCACGCTCAATTAGCAGCACATCGATACTATTTGCCTTGGCATGCCTTAATGTATTAGATACTGATTCTTGTAGAATTCGAAATAGATGATCTTCTATCCCCTTATCAAGTTGAATAGATTCTGTTTTCCACTCTATTTTCATCGGCACCTTCTGAGCTAATTCTTCTAGAAGCTCTTGGATTCCTTCTTGCAGAGATTTATTCCTTAATGGTACAGGTCTAAGATGTAAAAGCAATGCCCGCATTTCCAGCTGTGCTTGATGGATAATTCCTTCCACAACCGGAAGTTGTCGATCCTGGCCATTGTTTTCGGTAATGGCGGACATCATCATGGAAGCAGCAAATAACTGCTGGCTGACTGAATCGTGCAGTTCCCTTGCCAAACGGTTTCTTTCTTGAGATACAATTTCCTGAATCCGCTTTTCCTGATCTTCTGCCTTTTCAGTAGCAAGCTTCTGCGCTAACTTTGCCTGCTCAGCTCCAAGCTTTTGAATCTGCTCTGCCTGTTTGGCTATTGCTTTGAACTCCAGTAAGGAATAATCATCAAATGACTGAATAGGCCGGCCTAATTCAACTAAATGCAAATCATCACTAAGCTTATTCATTTGTCTGCGCCAGTATATTCCTGACAATATTCCATATACAATTCCTACAAATAGAAGGATACTCGGAAAAGCAATGATAAATGACAGATTAAGCAGTTTCATCTCCCAGAGATTTCGCCAGTTCTCTAAAGGATAAACGTAGAAGACAAGAGCTGGAACTACAATTGCGGTTATGAGCGCAATACCAAAAGCATAGACAATCTGCCGAGTCATCACATTCATACCCGATTCACCTCGATATTGCCAATGAAGACGGAGGTGATAATGGTCACTTTTTGAACAGCCTTATTGAAACCCTCTGTTTGGCAGGAAATAATCTGATTATACATCCGCTTTTCATGATTCTGAAAGATGACGGCTCTGCCGATTACGACTGAGTGGTGAAGGTTCACTTCAACATCATACGGAATTTTAATTTTTAGGTTTCCCACCATGCTTCTTATCGAAATAATGGTTTCACCTTTTGGCAGAATTGTATTACTTAAATCGATAACTACATCACCAATTCCCCGTTGAATATTGACATTATTCCATTCGTAGACTGACTTTTGGGTTTGCTGCGACCCTATTAGTTTATTACTGAATAAATAACTTGTTTTAATCAACTGTTCTTTTTCTTCGGTATTTTGATTAGGTTCAGTCAACATCAACTGTACTTTTTCAGGATTTTGTTTAGATAAATAAAAACCATAGAGGGCATATGCAAGAATCACGAGGAGAAAGAATTTGAATACGAACATATTTAACACAATGAAAATCGTGCTGAATACGCCAATGAAAAACAGTATTTTCCCTATTTTTCGATGGTATTTTTTTTACCTATAAATAAGCAGCCGATGGAGAGGGCTAGGGTGTAGATAAGTCCGCCGTCAAAAAAAACAAGTTCCATAATAAGCGAGATAAGGCCAATTAAAAAGATCCAGCTGATATAATCTGTGTTTACTTGTTTAAACATCCTGATCCTCCTCTCTCATCAACCTGACTTTTGATTATTCATTACGAAAAAGGCGCAGCTAACTACGCCTTTTAAGAATACCATGATTACGAAATTGAATGTGTTTCTTCTGCTTTCATATCCTTTTCTAGTTGAATAATTCGGGCATCAATACTTTGCCTTTGATAGTTTGAGTTAATTCTTTGCTCCAAATTATCCAAGTAGTTTTCAGTATCTTCAAATTTTCCTGTTGACGAACTTGAAGTACTACCTGCATCGATTACTTGATTCATACGTTGATGAGCATGAGCAAGGTTTTCTTTACCCATTAATTCCATTCTTCTAATGTTCATGTCCTTTAATTTATGCTTCATTTCTCTGTATTTGTACTCCAGTTCATTCAACTGCTTTTCCGATTTTAATAAGGCTTCATTTATTCGGAGGGCACGGGTGCTGTAAAGTTCACTTTCTTGGATAGCAAAGGCCTGTAGTTCTGATTCCCCAGCTTTTTCTGCAATCTTCGCTTGATTCTTTCGTTTCTCAGCTAACCCCTCTGCTTCAGCAAGTTCCTTCGTAAATTCTGCTTTTAATTGATACTGACGCTCGACCAGTTTACGGACTTTTTCAGTTTCCGCTTCAGCCTGACGTAAATATTGATTGAGCAATGATATTGGGTTTTTCTGTTCCATTTTATCAAGCACATTGTAAAAATCAGCTGTTAGTGTTTGTTTCATTCGTGAAAATAAGTCATTCATATTGAACACTCCTCCGCTTTTTTATTTCTTCAAATTTGCCCACTGTTTTTCAAAGTTTGCAAAAGGATCCGATGATTCTTCATTACGTGTTTTTTTGTCTCCGTTCCATTTCTTATACACAAGATAGACGATATAAGCCGCCACAAGTCCCAGTATTGCAGGTACATGTGATACAGACGCCATCAATGCTACCAGCACAATAATTGCCCAGGTAATTTTCGCTCCTGTATTGTCTGTTTTAAGCAATTGTTTAAAGCTGTAATAAAGAATTGCTAAACAGATAATCAAACTGATTAATGGCCCAACATTTGTAAGAGCAATGATCGCTGCAATCCCTCCAATAATGATTAACCCTGCTTTTTTCATCATAGTAACCGTACCTCCTTTCCTTATCTCTATCATAGCTATCTGATGGTTTTCTTATAATGAGCTGCAGAGGTATTTTCACATAGGTCCTGCGACGTATTTCAACTGAAAGAAATAAAAATAAGCCCTGCTGGCATAGTGCAGCAGGGCTCAGAATGACACTTATTTATCTTTTTCGTGAATCACTTCGTCCATTTCCTGATTTGGAACTGCTATCTGTCTTTGCACCCCTTTTTCTTGATGCAGAAGGTTTTCCAGTTCCTTTACCTGGGCTGCTCGGCTTGCCGTGTCGCTTATTGAAATCAGAACGAGCATTATTACCCTGAACCCGTTTTGGCTTTGCTGTGGCCCTTGTAGGCTCATTCATAACAATGCCCTCGAGCTTTCTACGATCAATTTGCATCTCGATACCTTTTTCGATATCTTTTAAAATCGGCAAATCTTTGGTAGCGATAAACGTTACCGCTAAACCATGTTCGCCTGCTCGTCCAGTCCGGCCAATTCGATGAATATAACTTTCAGCATCTTCGGGAACATCATAGTTAAAGACATGTGTAACGCCTTCGACATCGAGACCCCTCGCGGCTACATCTGTTGCTACTAAAAACTGCAGGGTGGCATTCCTGAAGTTTCTCATAACACGTTCACGCTTCGCTTGTGAGATATCTCCATGCAGTTCGTCTGAATTGTATCCAGCACTCTTTAACGCTTCATTTAACACAGAGACCCTTCGTTTTGTTCGACAAAAGATAACCGCTAAGTAGGGTTGTTCTTCATCAATGATTTTAATAAGTGACGCTTGCTTAGCCCGGTCTGTGGTTTCAATGACCACCTGACGAATTTGTTTAACTGTAACCTGGCTGTTTTCAACCGCAATCGTAAGCGGCTGATTCATAAACCGTTTAGACAGAGAAATAACTTGCTCTGGCATTGTGGCAGAGAAAAGAAGGGTCTGTCGATCTGCCGGAATATTTTCAATGATTTCCTCAACCTCAGGCAAGAAACCAATTTGAAGCATTTGATCTGCCTCGTCAAGAACTAGATGTTTCACTTGTGATAGGTCGATTGTTCCTCTTCTAGTATGATCTAACAATCTTCCTGGAGTAGCAACCACGACTAAAATACTGCGTTTCAGTTTTTTCAATTGGCGGTCTACATCTTGACCCCCATATACCGCAAGGACATGAAAGTCCTCAATTTGCTCTGCAAATTTAGTCAACTCAGCAGTTATCTGTAGAGCTAATTCTCTGGTTGGGGTGACAATAAGTGACTGAATATAAGGTGTCTCTGTATCGGTGTGCTCAATAATTGGCAGTAAAAAAGCCAGGGTTTTTCCAGTTCCCGTTTGCGCCTTGCCGATTACATCCCTGCCGGCTAGTATCTCTGGAATTGCCTGCTCTTGAATCGGTGTTGGAGATGTAATCCCCATATAATTCAACATTTCTTCTATTGGTCCATCTATTCCTAGTTCAGTAAATTTCATTTAGTACCTGCCTACTCTCCGAAGAGTTTTTTTCTTCTTACTTCTTTTGCAAGTATACCACGTTTTACGACCTTCCTTTATACGTGTTCTTTGCTAAACTTCCTTATCCTGTTATTGTGCTTTTAAGAGAACTTGATTATAATTTATAGGATTTATAATTATGTACAAACTAATGCATACAGAAAAAAATTGCCGTTTATCGGCAATCTATTCCTCCTTGCCTATCTGATTTAACATGGCAGGGAGGTTTCTATATTAAAAGGAGTGGCATCATGTTTAAACTTAAAGAACGGAACACAACCGTTAAAACAGAAATTATTGCAGGATTGACTACATTTTTGACAGTCGCCTATGTAATTGTGGTTAACCCGCAAATTTTATCAGACGCTGGTGTACCCTTTAACCAAGCTTTTACCGCAACAATCATTGCTACACTGGTCGGGACATTATGTATGGCCTTCCTTGCTAATTATCCAATAATTATAGCGCCGGCTATGGGGTTAAATGCCTACTTTGCCTATTCAGTACTGGGTGTCTATGATATTTCCTACACAGTTGCTTTTTCTGCTGTATTTGTAACTGGGGTTATCTTCTTAATTCTATCGTTAACATCATTCAGGACAAAGTTAATCACAGCTATTCCCGATAATTTGAAGCATGCGATCAGTGCTGGTATTGGTTTATTCATTGCTTTTATTGGCCTTCGATTATCCGGTATAGTTGCCGATCATGAAACGAACTTAGTGGCATTGGGTGATTTCACAGACCCAAAGGTAGCCCTAACCTTGATAGGTTTAATCATAACCATCATCTTGATGACCTTAAACATACCAGGATCTATTTTTATCGGTATGGTCATCACCGCTTTAATTGCTTACTTTACCGGCCTGTTACATTTTGACGGTATTGCTGCCGTGCCTCATTTACCAGAGGGTGCACTGATTACAAATCCCATTGCATCGTTTAATGATGTCATTAATTATGGATTATATGGTGTTGTTTTCTCCTTTTTACTTGTTATGTTGTTTGATACAACAGGGGCCCTTTTGGGAATTGTTCGTCAGGCAGGGTTACTAAATGACGGTAAGCTTGAAAAACCTGGAAGTGCCTTTTTTGCCGATTCAATAGGAACTACTGTAGGAGCAGTATTTGGAACAAGCCCGACTGCAGCTTCCGTAGAATCTTCAGCAGGAGTAGGGGCTGGCGGTAAAACCGGCCTAACTGCTTTAACGGTAGCTGTTTTATTCTTAATCACAGCTTTCTTCAGCCCGCTTGTTGGTGCTTTATCAAATGTTGCAGCGATTACCGCACCAAGTTTAATCATTGTAGGTTGTTTTATGATTAAAAGTATTTCAGACATCAACTGGCATGATTTTGATGAAGCTTTCCCTGCCTTCCTAGTGATTGTCTCCATGCCATTAACATCAAGCATTGCTAACGGAATAGCTCTTGGATTTATTGCCTATCCTATTATGAAAATTGCAAAAGGTAAAATCCGTGAGGTTCATCCTTTCGTATACGTATTCGCTATTTTATTCTTATACCAACTGATCTTCTTAGCAAGCTAATAATGAAAAGATGCAGCCTCATTATGCGGCTGCATCTTTTCATTATTTATTCATTTGAGCAAGAAAATCACCCAATAAATCATCAAGGCTTTCCTCTTTCACTTCTTCACTGCTCTCTTCCACCACTGCTGCATTGTCATTCCAATCAAAATTATCTAATTCAGCATCAGAAACGGGTAAGCGTACGTGAATATCTTCTTCCATTTCTTGATCTTCCACAGCAGGCTGTTCCTGCAAATATAGGGCTTCATCAATCTCTAATGCATTACTAGTCAGAGAAGCCAATAAGGAAGTCGCCCTTAATGGGTCAGACAATATATGATATAAAATGGTTCCAAGCATTGCTTCAGAATGAGCGTGTTTGAGCCAATCCCTTTGGCCTTTACTTAGCTTATGCGGAAGAGGCACTTTGATCATTTCTCGGTCCTGCACAGTTGAATTCCCAACATTCTCAAGCACATATTCAGCTATTTTACTAGAAAAATTTCGTTTTTCTGTTTCTTTTAGCTTTTGGAGCTGTCTTAATACATGGTCGGGTGTGTCGGAGGGAATTCGAAACGTAATCGCCTGACCCCGCTGTATTTCAGATGCAGTTGTCTTTTTCATGCTTTAACCTACTTAGTCATGCCGGATTTTTGAACATCCTTTTTGCTTTGAGTTTGTTCTTGTTTAGCATTTTTTTTGGCGTAATCAGAAATTAATTTATAATAAGCATTTGCCATCATCCAGATACTTTCTTTTTCGTCTTCAAAGAAGTCGATATTATAGCCATCTAAGTTATTATTTAATTTCTTCAAATAATCCTTAAGAACGATTGCTCCTCCACCAACAAAATAACAGATTTCTGTTTGAGAATTTTTCTGCCAAACGTTACGAAGGTGGCGGTATTCTTTCTTAGCCAGTTCACCTAAAATACGATCTGTAATATCATGAACGCTTGTCCGGCTGCCGCGTACCATAATATGATTGCGATCATTTTTCTTCGTAATAATGTCAACAACGTCACGTCTGCTGTCTAATTCCACACCATGTTTACTGCGGATCTCTTCTCTAATAGATTCTAGTGCTTCTGCAACACCTAAATTAAAGCCTTGAGCTTTATCATCATCCACTTTACGGTTTCGAATGACTGCGATATCTGTCGAAAGACCGCCAATATCTTGAATGAGAATTTGTTTGTCGATTAAATCTCTATTAATAATGTTCAAATCATTATCCATAACTAAATTGATATAAGCAGCAAAACCTTCTGGGTATACTTTCACTTCATCAAATTTAATATTCACTTTAATTCCTTGATATTTCGGAGTAACCAAGAACTCTACTTGATGGACAGATCCTAATAATCTTGAACGGTAACCAACATCTTTGCCTTCTTTAACTTCTCTTAACGGCAATCCAGTACCGAGCGTGTAATTGGCATCTACTACATTATTAGCTTTCTTAAAGTTTGATGCGTTCTCATCTTTAACAGCATCAAGAGCAAGTGCAGCAAATAACATAATTAATGTTTGATCTTCCTCAGACTTACTGCTGCCTGGATCCAATTCTGATGGATTATCACTCTTTGTAGCTAGATTTCCTACACGGTAAATCATATTGTTTTCTTGTAATGCTGGAGAATGGACACGAATATGAATTCCTTCAATTGGATCATTATCATTTAAATCTTCAATTCCGATTACCGGACGGTCTGCTATGTCTTGTGCGATGACATTAGGAATATATAACTCTGAATCTAGTTTCCCAAAAAGTGCTTTAATTGCATCATTACCTACATCAATTGCTGCGATTCTTGAATAACTCATTTATTAACCATCCCTTTCTTACCTACTATCTTCCATTTCATTTTATAGTAAATACAGATTAATACAAGAAATAATAGCTATTAAAATCGTCTGAAAATCTAACAAGCTAATTCCTAACACTTGTGTGCAATTTTGTAAACATGTATACATATTTGTACACATGCCGTCATATCAACATGTATACACTTTTGTATACATGTACACACTTTTCGTATACATGTATACGTTTTTTGTATACATGTATACGTTTTTTGTATACATCCATATTTTCCTTGTTTGGACATGAAAAATTATTAATGATTTTTCCTCTCAAATTTAATATTTAAAGAGTAATTGAACAAGATATGGGTATGGTAATAAATGGAGAATACCTAAAGAATACAAGAACTGGAGGGACATATATATGACTAGCCAAAATGATCATCTTCCAAAGCAGCCAGAACCTTGTTGGCGGGACAACCTCCCCTTTCCAACTTTCCCTGCTCTTGAGAAAAATACTACAACGGATGTAGCCATTGTTGGAGGAGGCATTACAGGAATTACGGCTGCTTACTTACTCGCAAATAAGGGCTTATCAGTAACACTAATAGATGCCAGTGACCTGTTAAATGGGACAACTGGGCATACCACAGCTAAAATAACCTCACAGCACGGACTGATTTATGATCAGCTGATTAAGGACTTTGGCGAAGAAAAGGCAAAACTTTATTATGAAGCCAATAATGATGCCATGCACTTTATACGGGACACCGTAAATAAGCATGATATCGATTGTGATTTAACAACGGAGGATGCCTACGTATACGCAGGAACGGACGAATACATATCCAAAATCCAGGCAGAATTTACTGCTTACGAAAAGCTAGGAATTCCATGTGAATATACAGAGAGTATTCCGTTCTCTATTCCATGCAAGGCAGCCGTTGTCATGAAGAATCAATCCCAATTTCATCCGCTGAAATATTTAACTGCGCTGATTTCAACATTGATTGATGCCGGAATCAAGATTTATGAACATACTACAGCTGCTAAAGTTGAGGATGAGGGGTCTAAACATGTTATTCATACGACCTCTGGTCAAGCCATTACATGTAAGTATGTATTGACTGCTTCCCATTACCCTTTTAATGACGAAATTGGACTGTATTTTACTCGTATGCATCCCGAAAGGTCCTATGTACTAGGCATCAAAACAGATGAAGATTACCCAGGCGGAATGTATCTGAGCGCTGATAGTCCATCACGTTCTCTGCGGGACACCATTATTGATGGTGAACGCTTAATCCTTGTTGGCGGAGAAAGCCATAAAACCGGTCAAGGTATACCGACCATGGAGCATTATGAAGCCTTACAAGCCTTTAGCCATCAATTTTTTACCGTAACGGACATTCCTTATAGATGGTCAGCACAGGATCTTATTACCGTTGATAAAGTACCTTACATTGGGGCAGCAACTAAAAATCATCCAACTATTTTAATTGCAACGGGATATGGCAAGTGGGGTATGACCAATGGAACTCTGGCTGCCAAGATTTTAACGGATCGTATCCTAGAAAAAGAAAATCGCTACGCCTCTCTTTTTGATCCTTCCAGATTTGAAGCAAAAAGCCTTAAAAACTTAGTCACCGAAAATGCAAATGTTGCAAAGGAATTAATCAAAGGAAAATTATCAGCAAGTCCTCAAGGCTTGGAGGATTTGTCTATTGGAGAAGCTGCCATTATACGAGTCAATGGTAAAAAATCCGGCTGTTACCGGGATCAAACTGGTCAGCTGCATGTAGTGGATTCAACATGTACCCACCTAGGCTGTGAGGTAGCCTGGAACAGCGGAGATACAACTTGGGATTGTCCATGCCATGGGTCACGCTATTCTATTGATGGCACAGTGCTTGAGGGGCCAGCTGTGAATCCTTTAAAAAAGGTGGATATTTAAAAAGAAGCAGGGCCAAGCCTTGCTTCTTTTCTTTTTTTTGACATGTAAACAATTTCCAAGTCGTATAATAGGTGGAGAAGAACCAGAAAGGAAGGGTACATATTATGACAAACGATTCTCAGGAAGCATGGCGCGCTTTGAATGACCAGATGCATATAGACAAGGAACATACGTTACTTGTAAATGGAGAAGGAATCGTCCAAGCTTCTCCCGATCAAGCAACGATTACTTTAGGTGTCCGAACAGAAAATATTGATCCTGCCACTGCTCAGCAAGAAAATGCCCTTATCGTAGCTAACGTGTTAAAAGCAATGACTTCACTAGGCATTCCCGATGATCAGATTAAAACCACTGATTATCGAATAGAACCACAATATGACTATCAAGATGGAAAGGAGGTATTCAGGAATTATAAAGTTACCCACATGATTGAAATCCTGACCAGCCAAATCAACCAAGTCGGTGCCATTGTGGATACAGCTGTTAAGAATGGTGCGAATTCTGTTTCACATATACGTTTTTCATTGGCTAATCCTGAATTAGTTTACAATCAGGCGTTGTCGATTTCACTAAGAAATGCTTATCAAAAAGCCCTGGCTATTACACAAACCATTCGAACTACCTTAGTCCCGACTCCACTAAAAGTGGTTGAACTATCTGGAGAAACCCTGCCTGTTCTTTATCAAGCAAATGTCTTCAGCAAGGCAGCAGCTACCCCTATTCAACCAGGGGAACTCACTATATCTGCCAGAGTTCAAGTCGAATATGAATATAATTAACAAACTCCAGCTCAAAACGCGCTGGAGTTCCTTTAAAAGACAACTGTTTTATTTTGATGAACAATTACACGATCCTCAACATGCCATCTGACAGCACGAGCCAACACTCGACGTTCAATCGAACGGCCTATTTTCTTCATGTCTTCTGCATTATCACGATGGTCTACTCGATCAATATCTTGTTCAATAATCGGCCCTTCATCTAAATCATTCGTCACATAATGAGAGGTAGCACCAATGAGCTTTACACCTCTATCATATGCACGTTCGTAAGGCCTCGCGCCAATGAACGCTGGAAGGAAAGAATGATGAATATTAATAATTCGGTGTGGAAGCGCTGCGACGAAGTCTGGCGTTAGGATTTGCATATACCTTGCCAATACGATGAAATCTACTTCATAATCATCCAATAGTTTCAGCTGTTTTTTTTCCGATTCATGTCTAATTTCTTTGTTTGCAGGAATATGGTGAAAAGGGATTTGAAGGGATTCGACCAGTTGTCGATTATCATCATGATTACTAATGACAAGTACAATATCGGCCATTAAATCACCGCTTTGCCATTCCCATAATAATTCAAGCAGACAATGTGGCTCTTTTGAGACAAAAATAGCCATTTTTTTCAGACTGCTTACCTTCGATAACGTCCATTCCATTGCAAATTGATCAGCAATCTCCGTAAAGGATGTCTTCATTTGCAATACCTTGTTAGTCAAATCAGGACAATCAAACTCTATTCGAGTAAAAAATGTTCCGCCGTTAGGATTAATGGAATACTGGCTCAACTCAACAATGTTAGCATTGTATTCTTTTAAAAAAGCCGTTACTGCTGCAACAATGCCAGGCTGGTCAGGACATTTGATCATTAAACGTCCCGTATTTGCATGCTTTTCTTTAAAATTATTTAGTTGATCCTTTACTCCCGAAGTCATTTCAACAACTGCCTCTCATTTGTTTTTACTCATTATACTTCATTGCATCCCTGATAAAAAAGAACGCGTGTAAAACTTCATCCTTTTACTGAGTAATTCCGCGATGATTCAGGACTCCTGTCAGCCCTCTCTTAAAGTCTTCAACGGCTTTAAGCCGCCACTCTTCTTCAGAGGGATAAAACATTTCTATATATCGATTTTTCAGAATTTCTTCTGTTGTTTCATTGCTTGAACCTTGATGGAACAGACGATTTTTTCATCAATTGTCTGTTTAAGTGATGAAATAGAAGCAAGCATTCCATTACCTAGCGTCCCAAATTCAAATGTAGTCGAATAAAAAGACTTGTCCGGGTGCCTGCTTTTGATAAAGCTCTGAAAAATATGCGGTATTATCCCCGCTCGTAACGTAAAAGTCCACAGACTCAGGTGTTAATACGAGCGGATAATCAAAAGCCTCTGGCCTCTAGGACCATAACCAGTATGTAAATCAATATGAACAATATTTGAATAGTCACTGTCAAGTGCATCTTGATAAACTTGTTTAAGGAGTTTAGTAGAATCTGCATCTTCCGTTCCGCCATAATAGACTCCTGAAGGATCTGTAAACTGCCCGGTCAACAAGGCATCTTTTTTTGGGTTCCAGATTGAATAGCTTCCCTGCCGATACTACCTAAGAAACCAAGTTCGTGAAGTGTACTATTTCCCAAAGGTTTTGATTTCTCAAAAAATGTACGCAGCTCCGTATAGTCCTTATTTACATTCCTATCAAATGTATTCCAATCTGTGATAAAGCCGGAGAACATGGAAAAGGATTTGCTGTGGTTGCCGATGAAGTACGAAAGCTTGCCGAACAATCTTCCCAGTCATCCAGCTTTATTCAAGAGCTGTTAAAAGAGATTATGATAGAAAAAGAACGAGTGGTAGACTCACTACAGAAAACGGATTAAATTGTTGATGCTAATGTCTTATCTATTGGTAGCTCTGTTACGAGCTATGATGAATTTATGGACCTCCAGCAAGGTATGAACCAACAGCTTCAAGACATTGCCGGACACATTGGTCACCTATCAGCTGAAGGTGGGCTGATTTCAAATTCGATGATCGAATTAAAACAAAAGCATCAGTATAATGATGGCAATATCACTGAAATTGCCACAGCTATTGAACAAGTTTCTGCCACTTTCCAAGAGATATCTGCTCACGTTGAACATGTAAGTCAGAAATCGGAACACTTATATGCCTTACAAAATAAATAATATAGACATTCACAGGTCATTTGACCTGTGAATTTTTTTGCCTATTTTTCAATCTACTATTATCATAAAATACTTTTCTTAGTAACTAAATGGTTACTCAATTATAAAATTGGGTATGTAATTATCAGTCTAGTCGCGAAGGAGGTTACGTTTTTCGAATGAAGAAATCATTGATAACTATTTTATCGACATTATTTATACTTGTTTTGCTTTCAGGCTGTGCTGAAAAGGAACAGCTTGAGGATGGAACTAAGCTGATTCAGAAGGATCAATTCGTATTTGCATCTTCTGGTGAGTTTAAACCATTTAGTTTTGTAAAAGATGACATGGAAGTCACTGGATTTGACGTTGAGGTTGGGAAAGCAGTCGCAGAAAAACTTGGCTTAGAACCCGTACCTAAACGAATTAAGTTCAAGGGAATTGTTGAAGGTGTTAAGACAGGACGTGCTGATGCAGCAGTAGCTAGTCACACGGTCAACCCGCAGCGAAGTAAGCATGTTTCCTTTACAACTCCTTATTATTATTCTGGTCCACAAATATTCGTCCGTCCTGATAGTAAGTTAAAAAACATTGAAGATCTTAAAGGAAAAGAAATAGCCGCTTCAAAAGGCTCTACGTATGCCGACACCGCCGCTGAATACTCAAAGAATATTAAAACCTATGACAGTGATATTACTGCCCTAAAAGCCTTGAGTGAAGGCAGACACGATGCGGTAATCACCGATTTTGTTACAGGTAAGACAGCTATAAAAGCTGGATTTGACATCGTCGGTCGTCAGCTGATTGAGCGAAGCGAGCAATCCATTGTCATTCCTCAAGATAATCCACAATTACTAAAACGCGTAAATACGGCTCTTGAGGAATTAAGACAGGATGGAACGCTGAAGAAATTAAGTCAAAAGTACTTTGGAGAAGACATTACTACAAAACCTGAATAAGACGTATAAACAGAAGGGGAGTTGTCCATTTGCCTAGTTTGTCACATTTTTTCGAAACATTCTTTGGAAAATCAAATGTATTTATAGACGCCATGCTCCTTACCCTGGAGCTCACCGTAGTTTCAATTGTAGTAGGGATAATCATTGGTCTGTTTTTTGCACTATTAAAAGTATCTAATATTAAAATTCTTGGGTATATTTCAGATGTATATATTTACCTTGTCAGGGGTACCCCATTAATCGTTCAAATCTTCATCTTATATTTCGGAATTAGCAGCATCTTTTTACTACCGGATTTTTGGGCAGCATCGCTCGCACTCGCCTTACACAATGGTGCTTATATTGCGGAAATTTTCCGTGGTACCATTCAATCTATTGAAAAAGGACAACTTGAAGCCGGCCGTTCTCTCGGAATGAGCCCCGCTCTGACCTTGCGCCGTATTATTCTTCCGCAAGCCTTCCGTCGTGCTCTTCCGCCACTTGGCAACCAATTTATTATTGGACTAAAGGATTCATCTCTTGCCGCCTTTATCTCCATGGATGAATTGTTTAATGTGGCAACCACACTCGGTTCTAATAACTTTGATGAAATGACCTACTTACTGATCGTTGCGGTATATTACTTAATCCTTGTCGCTATCTTAACGATCATAGTTAACTTAATTGAAAAGAAATTATCCATAAGTGATCGATAGGAGGATATGTAAATGGAGAAAAGAGTCATGCTTCGCATCAGAAATTTAAATAAATCCTTTGGTGACTTACATGTTCTAAAGGATATTGATATGAAAGTACTTGAAAGTGATGTAGTTTGTCTGATTGGTTCAAGTGGTTCTGGTAAAAGCACCCTGCTTCGCTGCTTGAACTTCCTTGAAAAAAGAGACAGCGGACAAATCTTAATCGAGGGTGAAGAAGTTAACCCAGAAACTCAGAATATAAATAAAGTCCGTGAAAAAGTTGGAATGGTCTTTCAACATTTCCACCTATTCCCACACATGACTGTCATTGATAACATCATTGAGGCACCTGTTCATGTTAAAAAGGTCCCAAAAAAACAAGCACTTGCCGAAGCAAAAGAGCTTCTACGTAAAGTAGGGCTGGAAGATAAAGCAGATGTTTATCCAAGCAAGCTGTCCGGCGGTCAGAAACAGCGGGTAGCTATCGCACGTGCGATGGCCATGAAACCTGATGTTCTGCTTTTCGATGAACCTACCTCTGCCCTGGATCCAGAGCTTGTTGGTGAAGTGTTATCTACAATGAAAGAGCTTGCTGAAGATGGAATGACGATGGTTGTCGTTACACATGAAATGAGCTTTGCTCGTGAAGTGAGTGACTGGATTGTTTTCATGCAAGAAGGACGCGTGATTGAAAGCGGTCCTCCGGAGGAATTCTTCACCAATCCAAAAGAGACACGCACAAAAGAATTTTTACAAACAACTGTCTTTTAATAAAACCCGCATCCTAATAAGGTGCGGGTTTTTCTATGTCAAACAGTAAGTCATAAAGGTTTGTCTAGACAATGGATGCAAAAATCTGTCTAACACAACGATAATTTGGTTACTATTTCTATAACCGTATATTTATAAATGACCCAAGATATCGGCTTTAAAGCCATCGGCATGGAAAAAAGTCTGTATTTATGGTATATTCACAGGTAAAATTATAAGTAGAATATTTAAGAAAGAGGTCTAATTATGGAAAATAATTCTCCAAACTTTGTACGAACGATTATTAAAGAAGACCTTGAATCCGGCAAGCATAACCACATTATTACTCGCTTCCCTCCAGAGCCAAATGGTTATTTGCATATCGGGCATGCAAAAGCGATTATTCTTAATTTTGGTGTAGCCGATGAATTTAACGGAGAGACTAATCTCCGCTTTGATGATACGAACCCAATTAAGGAAGATGTCGAGTATGTAAACTCAATTAAAGAAGATGTCGAGTGGCTTGGCTATACATGGGACAACTTGTTCTTTGCATCAGATTATTTCGATGAGATGTATGAGAGAGCACTTTTACTGATCAAAAAAGGATTAGCCTACGTAGATGATCTTAGTGCAGATGAAATCCGCGAGTATCGCGGTACACTCACTGAACCAGGTAAAAACAGTCCATACCGCGATCGCTCTATTAATGAAAATCTCGATTTGTTCGAAAAAATGCGCAATGGTCAATTTAAAAACGGCGAAAAGGTGCTGCGTGCAAAAATTGATATGTCTTCCCCGAATATTAATTTACGTGATCCAGTTATCTACCGTATTTCTCATACAGAGCATCACAATACAGGCGATAAATGGTGTATCTATCCAATGTACGCCTTTGCTCACCCGCTTGAAGATGCCATTGAAGGAGTAACTCACTCCCTTTGCTCACTTGAATTTGAGGATCAACGTCCTCTTTATGATTGGATCGTCAAAAATTGTGAAATGCAGCACACTCCAAGGCAATATGAGTTCGGCCGTTTGAACTTAACCAATACGGTAATGAGTAAACGGAAGCTCCGCCAGTTGGTTGAAGAAGGATATGTTGACGGCTGGGATGATCCACGGATGCCGACTATTTCTGGATTAAGACGCCGCGGTTATACTCCAGAAGCTATACGTAACTTCTGCCAAGAAATTGGGGTTTCTAAAGCATATGGTACGATTGATTCACAGATGCTTGACCACTTTGTCCGTGAAGATTTGAAATTGAAGGCTCCACGTACTATGGGTGTTCTAAAACCACTTAAAGTCGTGATTACGAACTATCCAGAAGGTGAAGTAGAATGGCTTGAAGCTGAAAACAATCCAGAAAATCCGGAAATGGGATCTAGATTAATTCCATTCTCTCGTGAAATTTACGTAGAGCAAGAAGATTTCATGGAGAATCCTCCCAAAAAATATTTCCGTCTCTTCCCAGGAAACGAAGTGCGTCTAAAGCATGCTTACTTCATCAAGTGTGAAGAAGTCATAAAAGATGAAGAAGGAAATGTTATCGAACTTCATTGCACATATGATAAAGAAACAAAGAGCGGCAGTGGATTTACGGGCCGTAAGGTAAAAGGTACGCTGCATTGGGTTGATGCTAATCATTCTATCCCTGCAGAATTCCGCAATTACCAACCGTTAATCATGGATGAAAATCCGACTGAAGAAGAGGAAGAAAAAACGTTCCTAGAGCGTGTAAACCCGCAATCGTTAGAAGTCATGAATGGGTTTGTTGAACCAAACATGAAGCAAGTTAATCCACAGGATAAATTCCAATTCTTCCGTCACGGATACTATAATGTTGATCCAAAACACACAACAAAAGACAACCTGGTTTTCAACCAAATTGTCTCACTAAAAAGTTCATTTAAGCTATAAGTTAAACCCCTCTTCACAAATGTGAAGAGGGGTTTTTTCTGCTTTTCTTATTTAACCAGGGGTATCTTGACTAAAAATGAAATTTTTCGCTGTCAAAATCGCATTATTCCCGTCTGGTGTAGCCTGATTCCTGTCTGAGATTAGTGTATTCCCGTCAAGAAGGATCATATTCCCGTCTGAGCTGATTTTTATACCCCATTGGGTATTTATAAAAACTAAGTTCAAGGCTGTTAGTTTTGAAGCAGCTTAATGCCTGCCCGCTGCAGAGCTTGTTTTAAGGTGCTGTGTGTTGAAATTCCGCTGAAATCCAGGCCAAGCTGAATTGAAGTTTGAGCCACTTCTGGCCGGATCCCTGAGATTGTCGAATTGATTCCCAATAAAGATAATGTTTTTGTTACCTGGTATAGTTGTTGAGCCACCATCGTATCTACTATTGTAACACCGGAGAGGTCAATAAAAAGATGTGAAATCTCAGCAGCCGAACATTTCTCCGCAACATTCTCAAGCATCCTGCCTGCACGGTGTGTATCGATGTCACCTGTTAAAGGCAGAACAGCAATTGAGTCAACCAGCGGAATGACAGGGGCACTCAACTCATTAATTAGTTCCTGCTGAGCGTTCAAACGCATACTTGTTAACTCATAATATAGTTCAGTAAATCTTCCAATCAGCCTGTCAAAGGCTTTATGAATGACAAAGTTCCAACGGATAATATCCTCTTTCGTAACCTTGTCCATGTCATTTATAAATGTAACAATTGTTTTCCAGTAGATTTCCCGAACCTTATTTATCGCTTCTAACACCTCATAAATGGGTGTATCACTTTTGACTCTGCTCTCAGCAACGATTAACGCCCACTCCACCATACTTTCATTAAATATATCGCAATCATCCAGCAGGGCACTTGTGACCGTGGTAATGGTAAGTGTATTCTGGGTTCTCAATTGTTGTTCAACTCCACCAGCTGCATTAACCGAGTAGATGGATCCATCCTGTTTTTCCCGCATATTCAGCCAGTTTTCCGTAATCAAACTCGAATGATCTAAGATGTATTGGTACAATTCTTTATCTATATTTCTCATAAATACTCTCCCCTCTAACTCGCGATTACTTCATTCGAAATAAAATGAGAAAATCACTGTACCCTTCTTCTTCCAAACATTCCTTAGGAATAAACCGCAGTGCTGCTGAATTAATACAATAACGTTTACTCTTGTTACTCTCCTCAAACACATGTCCTAGATGAGAGTCTGCTTCTCGACTGCGAATTTCAGTTCTTGTCATACGATGACTTAAATCAATATTTTCTACTACACTCGCTGACATAACTGGCTTCTTGAAACTAGGCCAGCCACACCCGCTGTCATATTGATCCTTTGATGAAAATAGCGGTTCCCCCGAGACAATATCAACGTATATTCCTTCTTTATCGTTCTGCCAATATTCATTGTCAAACGGTTGCTCTGTTCCGTTTTCCTGTGTAACATAATACTGCATAGGTGTTAGGGCATCTTTTAATTTACTTCGGTCTCTTGGCCAATATTTCTTAAGAAAGGCTTCTCTGCCTGAACTTCTTTGATAAAGTGCATACCGAAAAGCATTTTTTTGATAAAAATTTTGATGATATTCTTCAGCTGGATAAAAAGGCTTAGATTGTAAGATTTTTGTAACAATAGGCCGGTCAAATCGTCCACTTTCTTCCAAATCAATTTTTGATTGTTCCGCTTTCTTTTTTTGTTGTTGATTATGGTAAAAAATTACGCTTTGATACGCTGACCCGCGGTCAGAAAACTGTCCGCCTTCATCAAATGGATTGATTTGCTGCCAGTAAATATCCAAGAGTTGATCATAGGTAATTATTTCAGGATTAAAGGTTATTTTCACTACTTCCATATGTCCAGATTGTCCTGTTTTCACTTGGCTGTACGTTGGGTTTTCTATGCTGCCTCCGCTATAACCTGAGACTACTTCAATAATGCCTTCCTTTTGATCAAAAGGCGACACCATGCACCAGAAGCATCCACCCGCAAATATAGCGGTTTCAACCGTTAATTGATTGTTCTCACATTCCATTGCAAACTTACCCCTTGCCAGTAAATTCTCTTTCCATAAGTATAGTCCATCCTTCAATGAATTTAAAATTTTCAAGCACATAAGAAAAAGCCGACACACTTGCTGCCGGCTTTAATCGTTATATGATAACACTGACAATGATTGCAGTCAGGACACTAACTAACGTTGCTCCATACAGTAATTTTAATCCCATACGAGCCACAACATTGCCTTGTTTTTCATCCAATCCTTTAACCGCTCCTGCGACAATACCGATTGAGGAGAAATTAGCGAAAGAGACAAGGAATACCGAGATAATCCCTACTGTTCTTTCACTCAAGTTTGCTTGAGCATTTCCGAGATCAATCATAGCCACAAATTCATTCGTGACGAGTTTTGTTGCCATAATACCGCCTGCGGTTACAGACTCTGCAACTGGAATTCCCATAAGAATCGCAAATGGTGCAAAAATGTAACCAATGATTTCTTGGAAGCTGATTCCAAAAATCATATTAAACAAGCTATTGATCATGGCTATCAGTGCAACAAATCCAATCAGCATCGCTGCAACAATAATCGCTACTTTAAATCCATCCAGAATATATTCGCCGATCATTTCAAAAAAGCTTTGCTTTTCTTCTTGTACGACTAAGATATCTTCTTCTTCTGTAACCGTATAAGGGTTAATTATGGATGCAATAATAAATCCGCCGAATAAGTTAATCACAATAGCTGTTACAACATAGGCAGGTTCAATCATTGTCATATAGGCACCAACAATGGACATGGATACTGTAGACATTGCTGAAGCACACAATGTATATAGACGATTAGGCGGCAGTTTTCCCAGCTGTTTTTTCACCGTGATAAACACTTCAGATTGCCCTACCAAAGCAGATGCTACAGCATTATATGATTCAAGCTTCCCCATTCCATTGACTTTACTCAACAGGAAGCCAATCCATTTCATAATAAACGGTAGGATTTTAAAATACTGAAGAATCCCAATCAATACTGAAATAAAGACGATAGGCAGAAGTACGGTTAAGAAAAACGGTGCTTCTCCATCATTTGCTATTCCGCTAAACACAAAGGCAATTCCTTCACCAGCGTAAGTAAGCAGCTTAGAAAATGCACCTGCTATTCCTTCAATAACCACTAAGCCAAACTTGGTATTTAGTAATAGGTAAGCTAGAAGAAGCTGGATCACAACCATTAAAAGAATCGGTTTGATCTTAACGTTTTTTCGGTTACTGCTTATTAAGTAGGCCAAGCCAAGAACAACAAGAAGTCCTACAATAGCAATTAGAAACTTCATTTTTTCCCTCCACTGAGTTGTAATAAGCTCTAGGTGGTCATCTCTACACAAGCGGCTGACTTACATTCCAATTTTTATGTGTTTCTTTTGGAAATCAGTTATATTTTGGTATTCATCCTTTAACATACGAGAGATACGAATGAAGATTGGCGACAATTCACTGTAAACCTCAACATTCTCATGTATGGGCATATGGCGGTGTGATCCCCCAACCATTTTTGAAACAACATCTAAGGAGTCTATCTCACCAATTCCATACATACCAAGAATAGCTGCACCTAAACAAGAGCTTTCAATGCTTTCTGGAACGGACACTTCTTGATTAAAGATATCTGCCATCATTTGACGCCATAATCCGGATCGGGCAAATCCTCCAGTAGCATGGATTTGCTCCGGTTTACCAATTAATTCTGCTAATGCTAGCTGCACTGTATACAGATTAAAAATAACTCCCTCTAAAAGAGCACGGATCATATGCTCTCGTTTATGGTGTAAGCTGAGACCAAAGTATGAACCTCGCGCATTCGCATCCCATAACGGAGCCCTCTCACCTGCTAGATAAGGATGGAAGAGAAGGCCATCAGAACCTGGATTTACTTTAGACGCAAGTTCGGTTAATAATTCATAAGAATTGATTCCGAGACGTTTAGCTGCCTCTATTTCAGAAGCACCCAGCTGATCACGTGCCCATCTAAAAATCATTCCGCCATTATTAACCGCACCGCCAATCACCCAAAGGTCTTCTGTTAATGCATAGCAAAAGATTCTCCCTTTTGGATCTGTTACAGGTTTATTAGTCACAGCCCTGATTGCACCGCTTGTCCCAATCGTAACAGCCACGACGCCTGGCTTGATTGCATTTACGCCAAGATTGGAGAGTACACCGTCACTTGCACCTACTACAAAAGGTGTATTCTTCATTATTCCCAATTCATTCGCAAATACTTCAGCTAATCCTGACAAATGATACGTAGGTGGAACTAGTTCTGAAAGTTTGTCTCGGGTAACTCCAGCCACTTCAAGTGCGCCTTTATCCCAATCAAGGTCTTTGAGGTTAAATAAACCAGTGGCAGAAGCAATTGAATAGTCAATGACGTATCGGCCAAATAGCTTATAAAATACATATTCCTTTATTGATATAAATTTATACGCACTTGCCGCGATTACTGGAAACTCGTGTTTAATCCAAGTTAATTTTGCTAACGGGGACATTGGGTGAATGGGAGTACCAGTCCGTAAATAAAGGCTATGTCCATCCATTTCTTCTGAGATTTTCTTCGCCCACTCCGAACTCCTATTATCTGCCCAAGTTATACATTGAGTTAAAGGATGTCCATTACGGTCTACAGCAATTAAGCTATGCATAGCTGAGCTAAATGATACACATAGAAGATCTTCAACAGGGATCTTTCCTTTTTGCATCGTCTCTTTAATTGATTCAATCACCGCTGTAAAAATCAGATCCGGATCCTGTTCTGCTGTTTCAGGAGTGGGTGAGTATAATGGGTATTCCACGCCATGAGTTGAGATAATTCGGCCTTCTTTTGTAAACAGTACCGATTTCGTACTGGTCGTACCTATATCTACACCAATTACATACTTCGTATTCATCATTTACCCTCCCTGTACCTCGACAGGGCATCAAAAGTCACCCATTTAACAGGTTATTTTTTTACTACACTGTGGCCGCCAAATTCATTGCGTAATGCCGAGACTACTTTGCCTGAAAACGTATCATCTTCTAATGAACGGTAACGCATCATAAGAGACATCGCTATAACTGGTGTTGCCACTTGTAAATCTAATGCAGTTTCTAGTGTCCACTTTCCTTCACCAGATGAATGCATGATTCCTTTTAGCTCGTCCAAATGTGCATCCTTTGAAAAAGCATTTTCAGTTAATTCCATTAACCATGATCGAATCACCGATCCATTATTCCAAACGCGGGCAACTTTTTCATAGTCAAAGTCGAAGTCACTTTTATCAAGTACTTCAAATCCTTCAGCAATGGATTGCATCATGCCATATTCCACACCATTATGAACCATTTTTAGATAATGACCGCTTCCACTTTTACCAGCGTATAGGTATCCATTTTCGACCGAGATATCTTGGAATAATTGTTCAACCGTTGCAAAAGCATCTGGATTACCGCCAATCATCGTACAAGCACCATTTCTAGCACCTGCCATCCCGCCGCTTGTGCCTACATCTAAGAAATGAATGCCTGTTTCAGCCAATTCGTCTGCGCGGCGAATTGAGTCCTTATAATTAGAATTTCCTCCATCAATCACAATATCACCAGGCGTAAGCAGTTCTTTTAACTCAGTTAATACGGATTCAGTGATTTCACCCGCAGGAACCATCATCCAAATTACGCGTGGTGCCTCTAATCCTGCAACTAGTTCTTTTATTGAAGCTGCACCAATACCGCCTGCTTCTTTCACTTTATTCACATTATTTACATCTACATCAAATGCTGCTACTTCATGTTTATGAGATAGTATATTTTGAGCAAGATTGTAGCCCATCTTCCCAAGACCTATTAATCCAATTTTCATTATTATTGACTCCTCTAGTGAAATATTTTTTCATAACTTATTAATTATATGTAAATTTTTTTAAAATTTAAACCTTTAAGCAGTTATTTTATTATAATTTTTATATGCTATACTTTTGAAAAAGAAAAAATATGGGAGATGGCTTACACTATGTCAACTAGTTGTTTACAAACCATCCGTTCTAATTATGCCCGTTTAAGCGATAAAGAAAAAATAATTGCAAAATATATTATTAACCATCCTCAGACCATCATTCACAGTACAATCAATGAAGTGGCTGAAAAGCTGAATGTAGCCGATGCAACAGTGTTTCGGTTTTGCAAACGGGTTGGTTTTAAAGGCTATCAAGCGATGAAAATCGCACTGGCTTCGGAGATCATGACCCCCGCTCAGCAAATACTTGAAGAAATTAAAGAAGATGACAATGAACGAATAGTTGCTGAAAAAATTTTCAAATCGAATATTAAGACCCTTGAATATACCTTACAGGTTTTAGACGAGGCGTCCCTTAACAAAGCCGTTCAGCTCTTACTTCATGCATCACGCATTCATTTCTACGGTACGGGCGGATCAGCCGTTATTGCTATGGATGCCTACCATAAATTTATCCGAACCGGCATTCAATCGTTTGCTTTCATCGATTCCCATTTCCAGCTTATGTCTGCATCCCAGCTCACTGGAAAGGACGTGGCCGTCATTATTTCTCATTCAGGGACAAATAAAGATACGCTGAACATTCTCAATACGGCTAATGAAAATGGCGCCCATACGATTGCCATTACAAGCTATCCAAAGTCCTATCTAAGTAATCATGCCGATGTGACGCTGCTTACCAGCTCCGAAGAAACCGAATACCGCTCAGAAGCACTGGCATCAAGAATTGGTCAACTCAGCTTGATTGATGCTCTCTATGCAAATGTGATGATGAGAAATAAAAAGGATTCCGAGCAGGCCCTTAATAAGATACGCACAACGATTTCAGGGACCAGAATGGAATAAAGGGATAAAAAAGAGAAGGAGTCAAAATGACGGCTTCTCTTTTTATCATTATTTTTTTCTTTTCTTTTGTTTTCTTTTATTTAGACCCATCATGATTGCCAGAATCAGTCCTGTTACACTCATAAGCAGCAGACCAATGCCGCTAATTAACCCCATAATGCCTTCATGGATGTTTTTTACCGTTGAATCCTCCCCAGGCATACCTTCTGGGCGTTGCCTTACACCAGCCTGACCTCCGCCTTCCATGCCTGGCCCTTTCCCTTGTACAGCTTGAGATTCGTCTTGTGAAGCATTTTCATCTGTTGCAGTTTCTTCCGTGTCTTGACTAGCAGGGTCCCAGCCTTGCTGGATATTGTTAGGCTGTCCTCCAAGCTGTGGTTCCTCTTTGTTAAAATACAAGGTTAAACCAGTTATTGATTGAATAAGTAAAAAGACCATTGCGACGATACCAATCCAAAAGTGAATCTTCCGAACCTGTTTCAATATTATTCACACTCCTTATCTAATAAGGTCAGTATGAATAATCTTCCTTAACTTTCCCTTAATTCATTGGTTTTTATTTAGCTGGAAGGGTCACTTCAAAACTGGTGACTAGACCTGGTTCACTCTTAACCTTAATCGTTCCAAGGTGAATATCCACAATCCATTTCGCAATTGATAGGCCAAGTCCGGCTCCCTGATTAGCATTCCTGGAAGTATCTATCTGATAAAAGCGATTAAAAATATTCGGAATTTCCTGCTCAGGAATACCTTTTCCATTATCCTCTACTTTCAGAATGACGGATGAAGCCGTTTTAGAACACGAAAGAGCGATGACTCCTCCATCACTTGTAAACTTCATGGCATTATCCACTAAAATAACTAGAAGCTGATGAATTCTTTCTCGGTCGCCTACAAACAAAATATCTTTTTCTGTTGTATTATTTTTTATTTTCTTACCTTGGTATTCAGCAATATCCTCATATTGCAGAACAATATCGTCTACTTCCTCATTCAGCAAAAAGTGAGTCTTGTTCAGCTCAATCTGATTTGAGTCAGATCGAGCTAACGTCAATAAGCTATTGACTAGCTTATTAAGGCGTCTTACCTCATTTGAGATAATCGAGATATCAACAGCCTTCTCTTCAACCGTTGCACTTGGACTTTGAAAAAGCAGTTCTGTTTTTGCTTGGATAACAGCAAGCGGCGTCCGAATCTCATGAGAAGCATCTGATACAAATCTTTGTTGATTGTCCCAGGTTTTCTTGATTGGAACCAATGCGCGGCCGGCAAGGAAATACCCTGCACCTATCGCGACTAAGCTGCCGATCCCGCTGCCGACAAGCAGGATAAGCATCAACCGATTAAGCAGCGCTTTTTCTGAATCTACATTACGAATAAATTGAATCGTAATTTCTCCATAGCTTGTCTGAAGCTTGGCTGCCAATGAACGAAAATTAGCGTCGCCTGCTTTGACTTCTTCTACCGAATTGAAAACAGTTGGATACAACTCTTTTTCTTTGCCCTGCAAGGGATTATTCTCATTGATTACTGGTTCAATAATCTGCTGATCAGGTCCCCAGATAATACTGCTTGGTTCTGGGCCAATTAGAAATCTTCCTTGGGGATTTTTCCCCTTCATCGGGCGGTCTTCTTCCAACATTTTTATGAGCGATCCATTCACTTCTTTATATATTTGTGTCTCGGTGTACCAATAAACAGCCCTGCTAAGGATAGCCAATAAAACAATAAAAACAATTGAATTTAATATAGTTAACTGCCATCTTGTTTTTTGGAACATATTATTCCCCTTCTGAGGCCTTCAGCATATACCCAATTCCTCGTACTGTTTGAATATCTTTTTGATAATGAAAGGGCTCCAGCTTTTTTCGTAAATGATGAATAAATACCTCTACAATTGCAATCGTTGTATCTGAATCAAATCCCCATATTCGATCAAAGATTTGTTCACGGGTTAAAATTTTTCCTTTGTTCTGAATCAAGTATTCCAGCAGTTCATATTGTTTAAGCGTGATTTTAACAGGCTGCCCATCCACGACCATGCCTCTTTCTTTGCTGAGCAATTCCATCCCTCGGTATTTAGTATGAATATCCATGGAAAGAATACCGCTCCTGCGCAGTAAAGCACGAATCCGCGCTTTTAGTTCAGGAGCTTGAAAAGGCTTGACCAAATAATCATCTCCACCCATCTCAAGGCCTTTTACCCGGTCCTCCAGCGCATCCTTGGCCGTTAAAAATAAAACATTTGTATCTAGTTTCTCAGCTCTCAATTTTTGAACGATTTCAAAGCCATCCATTCCAGGCAGCATCACATCAAGTACCACACAATCGTAAATATTCTGTTGAGCCATAAATAATCCGTCGTCACCATTATCAGCTGTATCTACTTCATACTCATCTGAAAGAATTTGTTTAATCGATTCCAGCAAAGATAAGTTATCTTCTACTACCAGCACCTTCACCCTCAAGAACTCCTTTTAGCTTCATTTTATTCTACCCGTATATCAAAAGAAAGCCGTACCATATATGGTCCGGCATTTTATTCGTAGCGTAATGCTTGAATGGGATTTAATTTTGATGCTTTGTTTGCTGGGAAAACCCCAAAGATAACACCAATAAATAGGGAAAACAGGAAAGCAAGTGCTGTAATTGAAAAGGACAAGCTGATTGTTAGTCCCGCTGTTGCTGACACTAATTCAGCCAAGCCGATTCCAATCACTACTCCCGCTAAGCCGCCCATAGAACTTAAGACAACTGCTTCAAGCAGAAACTGCTGCAATATGGATTTTCGGTCAGCACCGATCGCTTTTCGAATCCCAATTTCCTTCGTTCGCTCTGATACTGACACCAACATAATATTCATAATACCAATGCCGCCGACAAGTAGAGAAATACTCGCGATTCCACCGAGCATAAGCGTCATCGTATCAGATACCGAACTCATTGTTTCCATTAAATCTTCTTGATTCGATACACTGTAGTTATCACTTTGATTAGGAAATAGACTTGTCAGTGTACCCTGAATCCTGTACATGGCAGGGGTCAGCATATCCTCGCTTTCTGCTTTTACATAAACAGAGCCGATTGCCATACTTTTTAGAGCCCGCTTAGCCGTTGAAATCGGCGCAATAATAACATCGTCGCCGCTTGAACCCAAGGATGTTCCTTTTGATTGAAGAACACCCACTACATGATAGGAAATGCCGCCAATTTGGAACGTTTCGCCGACGGCTTTTCCATTCCCAAATAGAGTTTCAGCCGTATCGGATCCAAGTACAACATTTTTCAACCGTAACTCACTATCTAGATCCGACAAAAAACGTCCCTGACTTAGTTCAAGATCTTTTACTGAGGAATACGCTGCATTCGTTCCAGTCATACTGACCTGAGCAGACTCCGACCCATTCTTAGCGTAAACTCTGCCTGTAACGACAGGGGAAACCTCTGATACTCCTTGTAAGTCTGCTAATTCTGTAACCATTTCATCCGTTAGCACAACTGCTTCCGTATCAGTAATATTAACGGTTAAAAGATTGGTACCCAACCCATTAATTTGATCCTTTACCGACTTGGAGGACCCTTGTCCAATGGAGACTAAAACGATAACCGATGCGACTCCGATAATAATGCCAAGCATTGTCAGGAATGCACGCATTTTATTGGTTTTGATACTCCTTATTGCCATCTTCATTGATTCTCTCAGATTCAAGCCACACACCTCCATCTTCATATAACCTGCCATCATGGATCCTTACCACGCGCGATGCGGCTTTCGCCACTTCGAGATCATGGGTAATCAAGATAATCGTCTGCCCTCTCGCATTCAACTCCTTGAGCATCCCCAGCACTTCTTGACTCGTTCTACTGTCTAGCGCACCCGTCGGCTCATCTGCTAACAGAACCGGTGGATTACCAGCCAACGCCCGTGCGATAGCCACCCTTTGCTGCTGCCCCCCCGAAAGCTGGCTGGGAATATGATTCAGCCGATCGCTCAATCCAACCTTTCCCAGACAGTTCATCGCAATTTCCCGCCGTTCCTTTGTTCCAAGTCCGCGATAAACAAGTGGAAGCTCGGTATTTTCCAAAGCTGTCAACTTACCTAGTAAGTTGAAATTTTGAAAGATAAAACCGATTTTCACATTGCGAATGGCTGCCAGCTGGTTATCATTTAACTTATTTACTTCTTGGTTATCTAAAAGATAATGACCCGTATCCGGCTGATCCAAACAGCCGATCATATTCATAAAAGTCGATTTTCCTGAGCCGGAGGGACCGATGATGGAGATAAAATCACCTTCATTAATCTGCAAAGAGATTTCCTGTAAGGCTTTGACTGTCTCTCCACCTAGTTCATAGGACTTCGACATGTTCGTAATTGTAATAAGAGATTTAGCCATATTATTTGCCACCATTTCCGCCGCCCATTCCGCCGCTTGGAGGTGTGCCTCCTCCTCCACTAGGCATGCCGCCCATGCCGCCTCCATTAGACATGCCTCTTTCCATGCCGCCTTCTCGGCTGCCTGAACCACTGGAGCTTTCATTTGAAATCGTAATAGGAAGTTGAACAATCTGCCCTTCTTCTACTCCACTCTTAATTTCAATGTACTGATCATTATTAATCCCAATTTCTACTGTTTGTTTTGAAGTCGCGGTTGTTTCTTCATCCGTTCCAGCCGACTTTTGAATCGTGACATATTTTTCATTCCCTTTGGTTTGAACAGCTTCAATCGGTACATATACCACTTCTTTTTTACTTTCGGTTAAAACCTTAGCTTCAGTAGACATACCAATTTTCAAATCCTTTATCTTATCGAAGGTTATGATGACTTCAAAACTTGAAACACCATTTTCATTTGTACCTTCCTTAGCTACCTTTGTCACTTTTCCAGTGAATGTTTCATCCGGAAAAGCACTAACAGTAATTTCAGCAGTTTGTCCTTTTTTCACACTTGATATATCCAGTTCATCAACGCTAATCACCGTTTGCAGCTTCTTATAATTCGTAATGTGTCCGATCGTACCGCTTCCAGCTAACCGATTCCCGCTTTCGACATCTAGAGAAGTGATCGTTCCGTCTGCTGGTGCAGTTATTGGGTCACTGCCATCCGTGAACGTAACCAGTTCATCGTCCTCTTCAACTACATCATCCACATCAAAAAGAACTTCATCCACTTCACCAGAAGAAGCGGCATTAATATCTTCACTATATACAGAGGCAATTGTTCCAGAACCGCTGATTTCTACCTTTAGATCACCTTTTTCAACCGTCGCCGCCATTGTCTTATTAAAGAAAGCCTCTCCACGCTGATCTTTGTTAAAAAACCAGAAGCATGCTCCGGCGATTACGACAATTACAATAATACTCACTATCCATTTCTTCATAAATCCTTCTCCTCCTTATTCAGGTATGTCGTCTCAATAATCTTATTCTCTCTGTGAAACCTTAACTTTTCCTTAAGGAATCGTTATTGAATGAACTAAACTTCTTTGTCCAAATAAAAGGTAAAACGTAAATATAATTTTCTGAATTTACAATTAATTAACATATCTATATAATAGAGAAAGGAAATATTTTGAAAAAATAGAGCTGTCACGAAGAAAAAAAGGAGGAGATTAATTTGGTTAGAAATGGATCACTAGCAAAAAAGAAAGCGGTAGATGCGACTGATTATACCCGAATAGCAAATTCACCATCCTTTCAAGAACTGATTAAGAAAAAGTACGCGTTCATCATTCCTATGTCGCTCTTTTTTATGGTTTTTTACTTTACTCTGCCTGTTTTAACGTCCTACACAACCTTTCTTAACAAGCCTGCAATTGGTTCCATCAGTTGGGCTTGGCTCTTTGCTTCTGCTCAGTTCATCATGACATGGTCGCTTTGTATGATTTATTCTAAACGTGCTGCTAAATTCGATGTAATGGTGGAGAAGATTATTCAAGAAAACAAAGTCTGATTGGGGGAAGTTAGTCATGAATATGTTGGCATTCACACTGTTTTTAATTATTGTTAGTATTACTCTTGTAATCACCTTCATCGCTTCCCGCCGTACGAAAACTACAAGCGATTTTTATACGGCTGACAGCAGCCTGACCGGCTGGCAGAATGGAATGGCCATTGCAGGCGATTATATGTCGGCAGCTTCATTTTTAGGTATCGCCGGAATGGTAGCGCTTTCAGGTTTTGATGGTTTCTTTTATAGCATAGGCTTTCTAGTAGCCTATCTAGTTGTTCTTTATGTGGTCGCAGAGCCGCTGCGAAACTTAGGGAAATATACAATGGCGGATATGATTGCTGCTCGATTTAACGAAAAGAAAGTCCGTGGAGTTGCTGCCCTTAACACTATTACAATCTCCATATTCTATATGATCGCCCAACTTGTTGGAGCAGGCGCACTTATTAAACTTTTACTCGGTATTGACTACGTGTATTCGGTTATTATCGTTGGCATTCTGATGACTGTGTATGTAGTATTTGGCGGCATGATGGCCACGAGCTGGGTGCAGATCATTAAAGCCGTTCTCTTAATGGGCGGCACCTTTGTCATCTCACTCATCGTTCTTGCTAAATTTGACTACAGTGTCTTCGAAATGTTTAAACAAATGAAAACCGCCACACCATTAGGCGAAAGTTTCCTTAATCCCGGTAATAAATTTAAGAACCCTATTGATACAATTTCTCTTAACCTAGCACTTGTTCTTGGGACAGCTGGACTGCCTCATATCCTCATCCGTTTCTTTACAGTAAAGGACGCTATCACTGCGAGGAAGTCCGTTGTCTATGCTACTTGGATTATCGGTATCTTCTATGTAATGACTATCTTCCTTGGCTTTGGAGCGGCAGCATTCGTTGGATATGACACAATTGTTGAAGCAAACGTTGCTGGGAATATGGCGGCACCACTCCTTGCAGAAGCCCTTGGCGGTGACTTCCTCTTTGCCTTTATCTCTGCTGTAGCCTTTGCGACCATCTTAGCGGTCGTCGCCGGGCTCGTACTCTCAGCAGCTTCTGCCTTTGCACATGATTTTTACAGTCATATCCTTAGAAAAGGACAAGCTACTGATAAGGAACAAGTGGTTGCAGCTCGTTGGGCATCCATTGGCGTCTCCATCCTATCTATTATTCTAGCTCTGTTCGCCCAAAAAATGAACGTAGCTTTCCTAGTTTCACTTGCGTTTGCCGTTGCCGCGAGTGCCAACCTGCCTATTATCCTTTTCACTGTTTTCTGGAAACGTTTTAATACAACCGGAGCTGTCACAGGCATGCTTGTCGGCTTACTTACATCGCTGCTGCTTGTCTTCTTAAGCCCAAATGTCTGGTCTCCTGAAGGGGCAGCTATCCTAACTGGTGAACCGCTCTTCCCATATGAAAACCCTGGTATTTTCTCCATTCCAATTGGTTTTCTTGCCGCTATTGCCGGCACATTATTATCAAGTAAAAAGGCAGACCAAAAGAAATTTGATGAAATACTCGTTAAAGCCAATACAGGGTATAAAGGACCTACCGCATAATCAAGGAAAGACCGAAGCTGCAGAAAGCAGCTTCGGTCTTTTTTGGTAACAATGTAATACAGCTTAGTTTTTGACTTGCTTTGATTTTTTGATTAATTGGTTGATTACCTCTGAAAAGAGAAGACCCATGGCGATTGCTCCTGAAAGCATAAAAGCACGAGCAGCAAGCTGAAGTGCCATGTTATAGTCGTTTTCCACAAAATTTCTCATGGCGTCATATGATAATCCGCCAGGTACAAGCGGGATAATGCCTGCCACACTGAAAATGATAACGGGTGTTTTGTAGTATCTGGCAAAAATTTGGCTGATAATTGCAACCAACAGTGTTGCTGCGAGGGTTGCCATAATGCTGCTGACATTGCTGCTGTAAAGCAGGAAATATAAAAACCAGCCAGCCATTCCTACAAAGCCGCATTTGACCAGGGATTCCTTTGGAGCACTAAAGATGATTCCAAAGGCCGCTGATGCTATGAAGCTGGTAATAAGCTGTTCAATCATCTGCTATTCCCGCCATTCTAAAAAATAATAAATGTTGCTGCAATGCCTATGCCAATCGCAAAGGCAGTTAAAAAGGCTTCCGCACCTTTTGCCACCCCAGCCATAAGGTGACCAGCAATTAAATCTCTAACCGCATTCGTAATTAACAGACCCGGTACGAGTGGCATAACTGAGCCAATAATAATCTTATCTACTTCCAATCCTATTCCTGTACGCACAGTCAGTATTGCGACTACTCCAATAATAAAAGACGAAAGAAATTCAGCAAAGAATTTCATTTCCAGCAGTTTATGCAGATAAATTAAAGCGGAGAAGCCTAATCCTCCTGCTAAACAGGCTAACAAGAAATCATTCCACTGTCCTTGAAACATGATTAAAAAGCAACCGCTGGAAATGAAGGCCGAAAAGATCTGCAGCCAGATCGGGTAAGTATGATCAGCAAGCTCAATTTCTTTTAAAGAAGTGAGTGCTTCTTTTGCTGACAGTTCCCCGGCAGAGATCTGCCGAGATATGCCGTTAACCAGAGTAACCTTATTGAGGTCAGTAGATCGCTCAGATATCCGGACTAATTTTGTCGGATTCTCTCCCTCCATCGAGAAAATGAGTGCTGTCGGTGTTGCATAGCAGTGTGAAGTGGATATTCCATATGCTGCTGAAATACGACTCATCGTATCTTCAACCCGGTACGTTTCAGCACCGCTCTGGAGCATAATTTTCCCTGCGAGTAAGCTAACCTCAATAATTTCATAGGTAATAGCAGGTTTCATTTTTTCTTTCCCTTCTTAATCCAAATAATGTTACCATCGTATCGAACATTCTTGTGATTAGCAAAGCCTTTATAATAAAAACGGTTATCAAATGATAACCGTTTTACTCGTTCATCTATTAATCTCGTATAAACTCATCAACCAGATGATTGAATTGGTCACTTTCCTCCCAGAATGGACAGTGACAACTATTTTCGAAAATTTCTAATCTTGCATTTGGGATCTGTTCAAGCAAATGCTCTCCTGCAGCAACCGGAATCACTTTTTCTTCCCTGCCAAAACAGAGCAATGTGGGCACTGTAATGTTAGGAAGAAATTCGCGATAATCAACAACAGACTGATCAAATAGAATGGCGCTTGCAATCGATTCCGGCATTTTAGTCACCTCATCGAGCATCCACTTTGCGTCAACAGCCGGAAGCTTCTCTTTAAACATGGAAGCAAGAAATCCCTCTAGAAATGCCGTTCGATTGGTTTGAATTTCAGTCATAAATGTCGTTAAACTCTCTATATCGAAAGCACCTATATCAAAACCAGGGTATTTGAAGTCTGATGCTAATTCATCAACAATAACTGTTGAGTGAATATTTTCTCCTCCAAATTGTTTAAGATAATCCCAAACAACAAATGCTCCCATCGACCAGCCGACGAGTACAACATCCTTCAAGTTTAATTTCCCTATGAAAGTATGCAAATCCTTGGCATAGGATGCTACCGTGTGGCCGGTATGAACTTCTGTAGAGCGTCCATGTCCTCTAAAATCTAACGTAAGACAACGGTAGTGTTCGGAGAAATAAGGAACTTGTTTAGCAAAAAAGCGGCTGCTCATCCAAACACCATGAAGAAAAATAACCGGTCTTCCCTGCCCCTTTTCTTCATAAAAGACTTCGACACCTTCCTCAATCGTCAAAAAAGCCATACAAACCCCTCCACGTACTTATTTTTGTTCCTTAGACTTCTCTATATCTCTTCGTTACATACAGTGGGTTTTCCTTTCATATAGCGGTAATTTCCATGGATTTCACCGTAGACTGCATGCCAAATGGAAATAATAACATTTTACCGACATAACAATCTTCTATAAAATTGATTCCTAATCACTGTTCAAACCGTTATAATATAATTTCGTAGGTTTTACTTTTTTCAGCCTTATTTATAGAAAGAAAGGGTTGTAGCAGCTTGAAACATATATTTAAAAATTATCGATCTTCACTGGTCTTATTAACCGCCATACTTATTGGTGGAATTGCTGGGGTTATTTGGGGACCTAAAACAGCAATTGTTCAACCGCTAGGGGACTTATTCCTTAATCTAATGTTCATGATTATTGTCCCATTGGTCTTTTTCAGTATTACATCCGCAATAGCCAGCATGAATGAAATGGCGAGACTTGGCAAAATACTAGGCAGCATTTTGCTTGTTTTTCTGGGGACCGCCCTGATTTCAGCGGTTATCGGTTTCTTAGGAACGATTGTCATTAATCCGTTAGAGAATACTGATACCACTGCGATTCAAGAATTAATGAAAGACGGCGATCCAGAGGCAGCTGTTGAAGAGGTTACGATTCTTGGTCAGCTTGTTAAGACGTTTACTGTATCGGATTTCTCAGAACTATTCTCAAAAAGTAATATGCTTCAACTAATTGTCTTTTCCATCTTATTTGGACTTTCTGCCGCTTTAGCCGGTGAAAAGGCTAAGCCGGTCACCGCCTTCCTATCAGCTGGTACGGCCGTAATGATGAAAATGGTTAAGATTATTATGTACTATGCTCCAATTGGTCTTGGTTGTTATTTTGCAGCCATTATTGGCCAGCTTGGACCGCAAATTCTTGAAGGGTATGCACGCGCCTTTGCTTTATATCTTGTTCTTGCCCTGATTTATTACTTTGGCTTCTTTACGCTTTATGCATTCATTGCTGGAGGTAAAGAAGGGGTTAAGATTTATTGGAAAAACGTGCTGCCGCCTTCCGTTACGGCAGTCGCCACCTGCTCAAGTGCTGCAAGTATTCCTGTGAACTTGGAATATGTTCGTAAGATGGGGGTGCCAAAGGATATTGCTGAAACGATTATTCCGCTGGGCGCTAATCTTCATAAAGATGGTTCCGTGTTTGGCGGCGTTTTAAAGATTGTTTTCCTATTTACCCTATTCGGTAAGGAAATGACAAGCATGACTAGTATTTTAAGTATTCTTGGTGTTTCATTCCTGGTTGGTGCCGTAATGGGTGCGATTCCTGGGGGAGGAATGATCGGTGAAATGTTGATCTTAACCGTATTTGGATTCCCGATTGAAGCTCTTCCAATCATTGCTGTCATCTCCACCATTATTGACGCACCTGCAACTTTACTGAATTCTACTGGTAATACCGTTAGTGCAATGATGGTTACTCGTCTTGTTGAAGGAAAAGATTGGCTGAAAAAAACATTAAAAAATGAAAACAAACTTGCGTAAAAATAAAAACTCCCATTCTACTTGTAGAATGGGAGTTTTTATTTTGGAAGAGTAGAGGAAGTCTAGCTATGGTTAGCGAATACACTAGGAGTACGATAAGAGGAGGGTTATCATTGAAAAAGTGGCTGCCTGCTTTCATACTCATCATGAGTTTGCTTTATATATTCTTGATTCCTAACGAACCGTTGTCTGTAAAAATCACCTTTAAGATTATCCCCATGTTATTAATGATTCTATATGCATACAAACTAAAACAAGCTTTTTCGAAGTACCAAGTCTTGATATTAGTTGGATTGTTTTTTTGCATGCTTGGCGATGGGCTGCTCATATGGTTCATAGTTGGATTGTCCGCCTTTTTAATCGGACATTTATTCTATATTGCGGCCTTCCTTCAACGTTTTACGTTTTCTTGGCTGCGCGCCCTAACTATTCTGCCCATAGCGGTTTACTCTCTTATAATCGGAACCCAGGTTGTGCAGGCACTTAATCAGAACGACCAATCGAATTTGGTGATCCCGGTTATCTGTTATATTCTAGTGATTTCGATTATGGGCTGGACTGCTATTATGACTGGAAATCGGTCTGCCGTCGTCGGTGGTCTGCTATTTGTGGCATCCGACTCTATTCTTTCATGGAATATGTTTGTCTCAGAAGTTGCCTATTCCCACCCGCTGATTATGCTCACCTACTATGGAGGTCAATTTTTCATAGCTAACAGTATAAGTACTCGTTTAGCTGTTGTTAAGAACCCCATCCAAAAAGGACTGACACCTTAACGAGTCAGTCTTTTTTATTTTGAATATTTGTTTTTTACTAAACTTTACTGATTCTGGATGATTAATTACTACTATCTCTAAGAATAAGCGAGGTTGAAATGAAGATTTTCTTAGTAATTTTCCGTCCTGCTATTCTTTCAAGCAAGGTATCAACAGCCGTTTCCCCCATCATTTCGGTGTAGACCTTAATGGTACTTAGGGGTGGATAGACATATTTTGATACACTTATATCATTCACCCCGATGATACTTACCCGATCCGGTACCGCTACGCCTGCTTCATGAAGTGCTCGGAGCGCTCCCATGGCAAGCAAATCGTTACCGGTAAAGAAAGCCGTCGGCAGTTTCTCTCCGTAGTCATGGATGGCCTGATTCATTAACGAGTAGCCGTCATCCACGGTAAAACTGCCAATATATAGACTGCTTTCATCAAGTAACTTTTTTGCTGCCATGTATGCCTTGAATGTCTTTTCTCTTGGATCTTCGATACTGGTTTTATAATCTCTATATGTTTCTCGTCCGCCGATGTAGCCAATTTTTTTATGTCCTCTTGTTAGAAAATGATCCAAAGCCTTTTGGGTTGCCTTCTCGAAATCTATGACAATTGAATCGAATTGCTCATCATCCGGGCTTGAGTCCACAAAGGTAATCATGTCAGTTATTTGGGCAAGTTCCTTCACTTGTTCAAGACTAAACTTTCCAATGGCAATAATCCCTTGTACATCTGCCTGCTTAATTTTTTCAAAATCATATTGAAAGAACTTCACAACCTGCAACCCGTGCTGCTGGCTATACTTTTCTACAGCAAGTCTGATCGACATATAGTATAAATCATTTAGTTCTTCCGCCTCTGAGTACCAATGAATGAGAGCAATTTTTGGTGTGATTGCTTTTCGAGATGGACGCTTTTTATAGTCTAATTCCTCGGCAGTTTCGAAGATTTTTTTTTCGTTTCGTCTCCAACCGATAATGTTGCATCATAGTTCAGTACCCTGGAAACCGTTGCAATGGATACCCCGGCTTTCTCTGCTATATCCTTAATTGTCGCCATGTGTTATCCTTTCTTATCTTCGTTCTTGGTTAAAAGTTGAATAAATTTATGGAACCCCTGTTGACCCTCTTTATCACGCTTAAACACCCCTGCATCTTCAAGTGCTTGCAGAAACTTTTTACCTACTTCTTCTTTAAGAATTTCATCAACTGTCTCTCGTGAAATCTGACTCCGATACGTTCCTTTTACCTGCTCTGCCCATTCACGATGATAGTCTGCAATGTGTTGAGTTTCATCAAGTAAATAATTCCCCACAGCACGAAGTTCTTCATCCAGTCTTGCCGGTAATACCGCAAGACCCATCACTTCAATCAAGCCGATATTTTCTTTTTTTATATGATGAACTTCCGCATGAGGATGAAATATACCCATGGGGTGTTCTTCACTCGTTCGATTATTCCGAAGCACTAAGTCCAGTTCAAACTGACCATTTCGATTTCTCGCAATCGGTGTAATGGCGTTATGTCTGTTCCCGGAAGTCTCCGCATAAATTTCAAGATCCGGATCACTGTACTGTTTCCATGCCTGCAAAATGAGTTCTGCCGCTTCAACGAGCTCATCTTTTTCACTGCTCCTTATACGGATAACAGACATCGGCCACCTTAATAGGGCACATTCCATGTGCGGAAATGTAGACCAAGTAAAAGCGAACTCTTCCTCTGCTTTAGCCATGGCAAACTCATAACGACCGCCCTGATAATGATCATGCGTTAAAATAGACCCGCCCACAATCGGGATATCACTATTTGAACCAATGAAATAATGGGGAAATTGCTCAACAAAAACTAACAACCGTTCAAATGTATCTCTGCTGATTTTCATGTCTCGATGCTCTTCACATAATAAAATACAATGCTCATTATAGTAAACGTATGGAGAGTATTGCAGATACCATATTTCATCTGGTACATCCACTTTAATCAAGCGATGATTAGACCGTGCAGGATGCCCTATTCGTCCTGGATACCCCACATTCTCTATGCATAATAAACAGGTTGGATACGTAGTTTCTGATTTCCCCTTTTTTCTTTCCAGTGCAATTTGACGTGGATCCTTTTCCGGCTTAGAAAGGTTAATCGTAATATCCATTTCGCCGTATTCAGTTGATACCTGATACTGAATATTCTTGGCAATTCGTTTTGTTTGAATATAATTACTGTTTTGGCTGAAACGATAAAAATAATCTGTAGCCTCCTTGGGACTTTTACGATAGTTCCGGTAGAAGGTTTCATTAACTTGTGACGGCATAGGCAACATCGTATTCATGAGTTTACTTGCAAATATTTCACGCTCATCAACGTAATCTTCGATCATTCCTTCTGCACACGCATAATCAACTAGTTTTTCAAGAAGATCTGGAAGATCCTCTTTACTATCTGCCTTGAAAGAAGGTTCCACATGCTTAATTTGCAGCAGCCCCATCATCTGATTTCGCACATATATTTCATCATCTGCGTTCAACAGTTGAATTTTAATTGCTTTATTTATCAGCAGTTGTACTAATTGTATCCCTATCAATTTCTACACCTCAGCTTTCATACCCATCATAATGATGCTGATGCCAGTTCCAGGCATCTTGAATGATTTCCTGGATAGATGGCTTTTTAGGGTTCCAGCCTAGAATATCCCTTGCTCGTTCTGATGAAGCAATTAATATACTTGGATCACCAGCCCGACGTGAACCCAATTCTACTTTAATCGGCAGACCAGTCACCTGTTCGCTTGACTTGATGATTTCTTTAACCGAGAAACCTTTGCTGCTGCCGAGGTTAATGATGTTACTTTCACCACCGTTTTGCAAATAACGCAGGGCTCGAATATGCGCATCAATTAAGTCCTCAACATGAACATAGTCCCTAATACATGTACCGTCGGGTGTATTGTAATCATCTCCAAAAATAATGATTTTGTCCCGCTTGCCCTGAGCAGTCTGTAAAACAAGAGGAATTAGATGACTCTCGGGGTCATGATCTTCACCAATTTCACCGGTTGATCGTGCACCTGCTACGTTAAAGTACCGTAGAGCTACATAGTTAATCCCATTAGCTTTTTCCGCCCATTTCATCATTTTTTCCATTGCCAGTTTTGTTTCCCCGTAAGGGCTCGTTGGCGCAGTTTTCATGTCCTCTGTTATTGGAACTTGCTCTGGCTCTCCATAGGTTGCAGCCGTTGACGAAAATACAATTTTCTTCACATTAAATTCGGCTAAAATTTCAAGAATAACCTGTGTACCGAATACATTGTTATCGTAATAGGCAAGTGGCTGCTCCACCGACTCCCCAACTAAAGAATTTGCCGCAAAATGCATGGCTGCTTCAATGGATTCACTTTGAAAAACAGACCGAAGAAAATCACGATTACGGATATCACCTTGATAGAAAACTGCTTCAGGATGAATCGCTTGTTTGTGACCCGTCTGTAAATTATCAATCACAACCACTTTGAAACCTTGATCAATTAATTGATAAACAGCATGCGAGCCAATATATCCCGCTCCACCAAAAACGACAATACTCATACAATCACCTCATCCAATTCTAGTAGTTCTTTTGCGCCGTCCCCAACATTAACCTCATAAAAAGAAGCGTGATAGCCCATTCCTTCGCTATATACCTTTCCAACAGATTCAATGATCTCTGGAATTTTGCTTTTCTCTACAAGGGCAATGGCACAGCCTCCAAAGCCTGCCCCCGTCATCCTTGCCCCTAAAACCCCATCTTGTTTCTGCGCCGCAGCCACAAGGAGGTCTAACTCTTTTCCTGTAACCTCATAATCCTCTTTCAGTGAAGTATGCGATTCGTCCATCAATCTTCCAAACTCAGGTAAGTTTCCTTGATTTAAAGCGGACATCGCCTGCAGCGTCCTGCTGTTTTCATAGACTGCATGACGAGCTCTTTTCCGAATAACCTCATCTTTAATCGTGTCTTTGTATTGTTCAAACTGATCTATACTCAAAGAGCATAACTCATTAACGTTTATCGATTTCCGAAGTTCTTCAAGCGCTGCCTCACATTCCCTTCTCCGCTCATTATATTTGGATTCAGCCAACTCTCGTCTTTTATTGGTATTCATGATTAAAATGCCGTGGTCAACCAATTCAATCGGCGCATATTCATAGTCGAGTGTCTCACAGTTTAACAAAACAGCTGCGTTCTTTTTACCCATCCCAACTGCAAATTGATCCATAATGCCGCTATTAACCCCGATAAACTCATTTTCGACCCGCTGACCGAGTTTCACTAGTTCAATTCGATCGATTGAATGCGAAAAAAGTTTTTCAAGCAAAACTCCGGTAACCATTTCAATAGATGCAGACGATGATAATCCAGCTCCATTCGGAATAGTGCCAAAGTAAAGCACATCAAGTCCGTGTTCGATTTCATATCCGGCTGCTTTTAAATACCGAATGATTCCCTTAGGATAGTTCGCCCATTGATGCCGATTATTAAAATCCAATTCCTCGATGTCGAAATCAATGACTCCCGCTTCTTCAAAATTCAGCGAGTACATTCTGATTTTAGTATCCTTCCGCTTTGCAGCTAGCGCGTATGTCCCTTTGGTAATTGCACAAGGAAAAACATATCCGCCGTTATAATCCGTATGTTCACCAATCAAGTTAATCCGTCCTGGTGCAAAAAATAACCTATGCTGATCATGTCCAAATATTTCTTTAAACTTTTCAACTAATCCCTTACTGTTCATAAGTTCCCTCCTAATAATCATTTACCGCACACTTACTTTCCTCTTTAGAAAGCGCCTTCATTATTAGTATAATACAGTTAATAAACTAGTCAATAATTTTAGTAAAATTTAAGTAATGTTTTACTAAACAAAAAAAGACATGATCAGCAAAAAGTATTTTGCTGTTCACGTCTTTAATGAGGGTAAAAAATCAGCCTGAGATTTTTTTAATAAATACTACCTTTAAGTAGTTTCCTTCACGGTATTCAGGAATTGTTTTAAAATCTTGCGGCAATGTATAGGTTTCAAGAATTTGATAAGTTCCGCCCGTTTCCTTAAAGGCCGTCGCAATAAAACCTTTGAACTTCTTCATATCAAAACCGCTGCTATTCGTAGAAGCGACAATTACGCCGTTATCTTCAGTAATCGCAATGGTTTCCTTAATTAGATCTTTGTAATCCTTTGCGGCGCTAAAGATAAACTTCTTGGACTTCGCAAAGCTTGGCGGGTCAAGGATGACCAAATCAAATTTAAGGTTTTTCTTAACAGCATATTTAAAGTATTTAAACACATCCATTACAACGATACTATGCGCTTCATGATCAATTCCGTTTATACTTAGCTGTTCAATCGTTTTTGGAAGACTGCGGTTAGCTAGATCGACACTTGTCGTCTTAGCCGCACCACCAAGTGCTGCAAACACTGAAAAGGCTCCTGTATAAGAAAACGTATTTAGGACTTGTTTATCTGCTGCATAGCGCTCACGAATCGTTTTGCGTACCTCACGCTGATCAAGGAAGACCCCTACCATGGCACCGTCATTCAAATAGATAGCAAATTGAACGCCATTTTCTTTAACCATTAACGGAAACTCTGGTTCCTCTCCCCACACAAAATCATTGTCATCAAGATACTGACCTTTCGTATCGAAGCGTTTTTTCTCATAAATGGATTTTACTTCAGCCACTTGCTGCAGCGCTTCAATAATATAGTTCTTAAATGCATAAATACCTTCACTATACCAATTGATTACATAATGTCCGGCAAAGTAATCAATGGTAAAGCCGCCAATTCCATCTCCTTCTCCGTTAAATAAACGGAAAGCCGTGGTTTCGTCATCCTCAAAAAAAGGTTGACGATAGGCACATGCCGACGCCATTTTTTTAGTGAAAAATGCTTGATCAATTTCTTCTTTTTCATTATGCGATAATACCCAGCCATAGCCCTTATTCTGTTTACCGAAATAGCCGCGGGCGATGAATGCACCTTTATCATCCACAAGACGAACGATTGTGCTTTCTTCTTGTAAATCATCTACGTTAACGATTGCCTCTTTCACAATCAATGGATAGCCATCATGATATTTTTTTGTTAATTTACCTTTTATTTTCACATCGATTTCTTTTTTCATTCTACTCATCCTTCTCGCCAGGTTCTATATAGTCATTAACCTAGCTATTCCTATCATCTCATTTTCCTATACGTTTCGCAAAGTTCGTCGTTAATAAATCCTGTTTTCATTATCAAAATTATCAGAATCATATTATAATTAATTCATTAAGCACATAAAGGTGGAGAAATAATGATTAGAACCGGCATTATTGGATTAGGCGCAATTGGACAACGGATTATTCATGCATTTAACAACCATCCAAAAATCAAGATTACAGCTGTTTGTGATCACCTTGAAGAGCTCGCTGACAAAACGGCAGCAACTTACAATGTACGGGCATTCACCAATCACGAAGAGATGCTCGAACAGATGCAGTTTGATTTAATTTACGTTGCTGTTCCACCAAAATACCATCATCATGTTGCCTCAGCTGTTATTGAGAAAAACATACATATTCTCTGTGAAAAGCCACTTGCGAATTCTTTAGAAGAAGCAGTCAGCCTGCATGAATCTGCTCAATCTGCTTCCATTGTCCACGCTATGAATTTCCCGTTACATTATCAAGCTGAAAGCAGAATGTTTTCGCAGCTGATACAAACAAATTACATTGGAGAGCTTCGTCGTGTCGAGCTGAAGATGCATTTTCCAAACTGGCCGAGACTATGGCAGCAAAATGCTTGGGTAGGCAGCCGTGAACAGGGAGGATTTACACTCGAAGTGGGCATTCACTTCATTCAACAAATACAACAGATTTTTGGTCCGGTTAACGTGATCAATAAGTCCATTCAATATCCTAATAATCCAGAAGCAAGTGAAGATGCCATTCTAGCTTTATTAAATTTCGATAATAGTATTCCTATCTTACTGGATGGGATAGCACATACCGCCGGAAGTGAAAAAATTGCTTTTACTGCGTATGGAACAGAAGGTACCCTTTCTCTCCTCGATTGGTCGAAGATAGAAGGCGGAAAAACCGGTGAGCAGATTATGCCTATTGAAGCAGATCAACGTCTTTCCCTTTCACTTGTAGATGAACTCGTAAAAGCAATTGAAGGTGAGGACGCAGATCTCGTTACCTTTTCTGCTGGTCTTGAGGCCCAAAGGGTACTCGAACAATTACGGAGTTAGTCTATACAAAAGAAACGCCCTGTATGGCAGGGCATTTCTTCTGGGTTGTCGAAAATGCGTCACTCATCTCGAACTAACTAACTTCTCTAGCAGAGATGATAAGAAGGTAGACGGGATGGAGTTAGACCGATAAAATGGTCCCGTAGACTGATATCGCTTTGTTCCCTGCGGAAAGACGTCATTCATCTTCATATTTTCCAAATAAAACGCCCTGCGAGACAGGGCGTTTCTTCTATATTATTGGACTTTCATATGTAAATCACCTGTTTTTGTCCAGCCAAATGTTTTTAAAGCCTGATGCAGGACCAGAGTAATAATAATCGGCAGGACCATACCAATAGCGACATAAATCAAAAAGACGTTCAGACCTTGGTTTGTCAGAATGCTGATTGGCGCAATGAGGGAACTTAATCCCATGCCGCCCAATTCATATGGCACCTGAAGGTCAAAAACCAGCGTGGCAATCGGTGCACAAACTATCGCTGCTACAAAAGGCGGAATTACTAAGCGCGGGTTCTTAATTAAATTGGGGAATTGAACCTTAGGTGTGACGATTGCTTGAGCCAGAAATCCACCTAAATCATTCTCCTTACGCGACATAGCTGTAAACCCGACAAACTGAACCGTACAGCCTATTAAAGCTGCGGCACTTGAAACCGGATCGAGCTGCAGGGCAATAGCGAGCGCTGCTGAGGACGCTGGCGTCATCAGCAGGATGCTCCAAACAAGTGCGATCACCATTGACCCGACAAGCGGGTATCCTTGAACTGCCAAAGTAATTTGGGCGCTGACTGAATTTAATAGAGGTGTTATAACCGCAGCTAAGCCTGCTCCTGCCACACCTCCAACTAAGATAGCAGCCATCGGAACAGCCATCATATCCAACTTTGTTTTCCCTACCAAGCGTTTACCTATATATGTGGCAATGACAGCGGCCGCTGCGGCACTAAGCGGCTGCCCGGTAACAATCGACATTGCACCTTCATTTATACTAATAGCAGCTCCGCCGACTGATGCACAAACCATGGAGCTGAAAATGACTAATGAGTTGCCTCCCAATTGGTAGGCAATTCCTACTCCTATTGCCGGTGCAAGTAATACTTTTGCTGTCCCCCCAATGAGAAGAAACGTTTCCCACCCAAAATACTTCCCAAATGATTCAAATAACAGGCCGATTCCTAATGTGACAAGAACCGCATTCGCAATTCCCCCAGAGGCCTTATACATCCGATCGATGACATATTCACTCTTCTTCATGTTTTCACTCCTAGATGCTGGTATTTTAAGAAAGATATTAAATCGAATAACTATATGGTGCTTGATGCGAAATAACATTATACTAGCACAAATATTCTGAAAACAATAGATGTTTTTATATTACCAAAATAAAAAGCTATTTATAAGATAATAAATAGCTAGCAACTAGTATTCAATTTAATAATGTATTATCGCTGTATAAGATGTAATTTAATTCGTAAAGCCATTTAATTTCACAAAAAAGTTCCTTAAAAATTGATAAAAGATTCGTTCTGTCGGCATTAACTCTCGTTCTTTTGGAATAATTACTCCCACATTCCGAGAGACTTCCGGCCCTGTTAAAGGCACTCTTACCGTTGATCGAGGCAGACTATCAATTAAGGTGATTTCAGGAATAAGCGTTACCCCAAGTCCCGCGGATACCAACCCCTTTATGGCATCAATATCTTGTCCTTCAAATGAAGTTAAAGGCGTAAACCCTGCTTCTTGGCAAGCATCCACCACCATATCTCTCATAATAAATCCTTCCGGAAATAGAATAAAGGAATCTTCTTTTAAGTCACTAAGTGCGATTGCTGAACGATCTGCAAGCGGATGATCAGTTGAGAGGAGCGCCACAATATTATCTAGGAATAAAACTTCCCCTTTTATTTTCTTTAACCCCCGAGGCACCGGGGCTACTAAAGCAATGTCGACTTCCCCTTTTATGACTTCCTCAATTAATTCATGATAAGAGCCTTGTAAAAGTTTGAATTTCACATCTGGATATTGCTTTCGAAAAGCTGAAATAACGGTTGGCAGCATATAGGATGCCAGACTGCTCGGATAACCAACTCGAATAGTCCCCTTTTCAGGATCAAGGCTTTCCTGCACTTCACGTACCCCTTGGTCAATCACGTTAATAGCTTGCTCCATAAACGCAAGAAATGTGCTGCCAATAGGCGTTAGTCTGATACTACGCCCTTCTCGAAAGAACAAAGAAACGCCCAGTTCAGCTTCTAGGTTGAAGATTTGCCGGCTTACTGCAGATTGTGCGACATGAAGAGACGTCGAAGCTTCTGTCATATGTTCACGCTTTGCAACTTCAATAAAATACTTAATCTGTCTTAGCTCCAATAACGTTTACCTTCTTCCATCTTAATAAAGCATGATTACTATCTAATATTCAGATTGTTTAGATAGATTTTAAATTATAAACTAGATAAATAGCAAGTATATGGAACGTTCAATAACCATATAGTGATTTTTAAATTTGTTTATAAAGGAGCCTGTTTAATGACAACCGTCGTAAAGATTGCACCAGATGAATTAAAGACAGCTAGTACATACGTAAGCAATGTATATGATACGGTAGTAAAACGAAATCCAAATGAAACTGAATTTCTTCAAGCTGTTAAGGAGATATTCGACTCCTTGATTCCAGTATTTGCCAAGAATCCGCATTATATGAAAAATGGAATCCTTGAACGAATTTCAGAGCCTGAACGCCTCATTACATTCCGAGTTCCATGGGTTGATGATCAAGGGACTGTTCACGTAAACCGCGGATTCCGCGTACAGTTCAGCAGTGCAATTGGACCGTATAAAGGCGGCTTGCGTTTTCATCCTTCCGTAAACGCAAGCATCATTAAATTTCTCGGGTTCGAACAAATTTTTAAAAATTCGTTGACAGGTCAGCCAATTGGCGGCGGTAAGGGCGGTTCTGATTTTGATCCGAAAGGGAAATCTGATGCAGAAGTTATGAGGTTTACACAAAGCTTCATGACAGAGCTTAGCCGATACATTGGACCAGATTTGGATATTCCCGCTGGCGATATCGGTGTAGGCGCTCGTGAGATTGGTTACTTATTCGGACAATACAAACGACTGCGCGGAGGTTATGAAGCTGGTGTACTCACAGGCAAAGGGCTTGGATACGGCGGAAGCCTTGCTAGAACAGAGGCAACCGGTTACGGTACGGTTTATTTCGTAGAAGAAATGCTTAAAGATAAAGGATTAAGCTTTAAAGGCAGCACAGTTGTGGTATCCGGGTCTGGTAATGTATCTATATATGCAATGGAAAAAGCAGCTCAGTATGGTGCAAAAGTGGTTGCTTGTAGTGATTCTAACGGCTATATTTATGATCCAAATGGGATTGACCTTAAGACCGTTAAAAAGTTGAAAGAAGTGGAAAGAAAAAGAATTTCTGACTACATTATTGATCACCCTGAAGCCGAATACTATGAGGACTGTAAAACTATTTGGACGGTACCTTGCGATATTGCACTTCCATGTGCTACTCAGAATGAAATTGACAAGGTTTCAGCTGGAATTCTTGTTTCAAACGGTGTCATTGCAGTAGGTGAAGGAGCTAATATGCCTTCTACACTTGAAGCCATTTCCGTTTATGCAGCCAACCAAATTCTATTTGCCCCAGCCAAAGCGGCTAACGCAGGCGGTGTAGCTGTATCTGCACTTGAAATGGCACAAAACAGCGCTAGAATTTCTTGGACGTTTGAAGAAGTGGATGAAAAACTACATCAAATTATGATTAACATTTATCGCGAAAGTGTAAATGCGGCTGATGAATACGGCTGTTCGGGCAACCTCTTAGCAGGTGCTAACATTGCAGGCTTCATTAAAGTAGCCGATGCTATGATCGTACAAGGTATTATCTAAGTTTCACCTAAAAAAATTTCGTTGAGTCGTTGAGTTTTTTTGTTGCGCTCAGTCCCTTCAAACCTTATTTATGATTCTTTTGAGGAAATGGAGATAATGATGATAAACTAAACATATAAGAGAACGTATAAAGGAGGTTACACGTATGAAAGTGATTCTATTTGGCGCAACAGGGAAGACAGGCGAGCTCGTCTTACAGCAGGCACTAGAAGCTGGGCTTGAAATTACGGCTTTTGTCCGAAACCCACAAAAGATGAAAACATCACATCCCTTGCTTCATGTAATAGAGGGCGATGCCTTAGACAGAACTGCTGTAAGCAACGCAATGGAAGGACAGGATGCAGTCATCTCCTGCCTTGGTTCGAATACTGGTTTAATGAAGTCCACTGTGCTTGGAGAAATGGGTACGAATATTGTACATGCTATGAAAGAAAAAAACGTATCGCGTATTGTCTATCTTGCTTCTGCTGGTATTGACAAAGAAATCCCAGGTGTTTCAGGGAAGCTAGTTATGAAGCTGCTAGGAAAGGTTCTTGCTGATCACCGTACGGCCGTTGATGCTATTAAAGCTAACCAGCTTGACTGGACGATAGCCCGCCCTATGAGTTTAAATGATGGTCCTTTAATTGGTTCATACCGTGAGGATTTCAAGGGTGTTCCCAAGAATGGACGAGCAATCAGCCGGGCAGATGTTGCGCACTTCCTGCTTCGCAGTCTTGAGGATCAGAAGTATAGTAAGCAATCTGTAGCCATTTGCTATTAATTTTGACTAAACTCAAAAGGCCGCAATGATAATCATTGCGGCTGGTTTTAATTCTGTATAATCCCATAAGACTTTAGTTAGTTTGTAACTTCAATGGCACGGAGATATTTTCTTCAACTTGATCCCCCTTTAGAATCTTCACAGCTGCATTCACTGCTTCTTCACCAATTAAGGCTGGCTGCTGTGCGATCGTACCATCTAATTTGCCTTCTTTCACTGCATCTAAGGCATCCTTTGTCCCATCAAATCCAAGTACAAGGATATCCTTTCCCGCTGCTTGAATCGCTTCAATAGCGCCCAAAGCCATTTCATCGTTATGAGCAAAGACAGCTTCAACATCTTTGTTCCCTTGAAGAATATTTTCCATAACCGTTAATCCTTTTGTTCTGTCGAATTCAGCTGTTTGACTTGTTACCACATTCAACTGCTTGTCAGCAATGTTATGGAAGCCTTTTCCTCGTTCACGAGTTGCCGATGCACCTGATACACCTTCTAGTTCAACTACGTTTGCTTTTTCGCCCAGCTGTTCAACGATATACGTTCCAGCCATTTCTCCTCCACTTACGTTATCGGAAGCAATAAAGGTAGCCACCTCTCCATCCTCTGCTGAACGGTCAATCGTAATGACCGGTATTCCCGCTTCATTAGCAGAGAGAACACTTGAGGAAATGGCTGCTGAATCTGTAGGGTTAACAACGAGTACATCGACCCCTTTTAAGATTAAATCTTCAATGCCGCTTATTTGTTTTGATGTATCGTCTTGTGCGTCAACGACTACAGTTTCTATCCCTTTTTTCTTCGCTTCCTTTACAATCCCGTCTTTTACAGATACGAAAAATGGGTTGTTTAAGGTAGAGATACTCACGCCGATTTTAACGTCTTGTAATGATTCCTTTTTTGGTTGTTCTTTAATTAATCCTGATTCCATCGAACAAGCTGAAAGTACCATTAAAGAAAGTACGATGAAAAAGACTCCTATTTTTTTCATACTTACACCTCTCTATTATGCAGATTTTTTTCGGTCTAATAATACTGCCACAATAATAACGATCCCTTTCACCACTTGCTGATAGAAAGAAGAAACCCCTAGTAAATTCAACCCATTGTTCAGGGTTCCAATAATCAAGACCCCAATTAATGTCCCAAACATTCTCCCTTTACCACCAGAAAGACTAGTACCTCCAAGAACGACAGCCGCTATAGCGTCCATTTCATATGATTGACCAGCTGTTGGCTGCGCTGAATTGAGTCGGGAAGTTAGAATGGCTCCGGCTAAAGCAGCCGCTGTTCCTGCCAATCCATAAATCATGATCTTAACTCGATCGACTTTAATCCCAGAGATTCTAGATGCCTTTTCGTTTCCTCCAATTGCATATGTCTTTCTGCCAAACGCTGTTTTATGAAGCAAGAACCATAGCATAAAGAAGGCAAGAATCATTGTCACAGCAGGTACCGGAATACCGAAGAAATAGCCTCTGCCCAGCAGTTGGAATCCTAAAGAATCACCAAGGCCCGTAATCGGTTTACCTTCTGTATACACAAGCGTCAGCCCGCGGAAGATTGTCATGGAAGCTAATGTCGCAATAAAAGGAGCCATTTTTCCTTTTGTAATCAACAGCCCATTAATAACACCCATTATTGTCCCTAAAAGAACCCCGACTATGATGGCTAATATCGGATCCATTCCTGAAACCATCATTCCAGCCATCAAAGCGCTGGATAATGCGAGTATTGATCCGACAGATAAATCTATTCCGCCCGTCAGAATGATGAAGGTCATACCAAATGCAATCAGTGCATTAATAGATATTTGCCGCAATAAATTCATAATATTTAATGGAGTTAGAAACGATGGATTCAACACAGTAATAATTGCAAATAATAAAATTAGAGCGAACAATGGACCAAACTTCTGCCATACCGATGTGTTGTTTTTCATTAGTTTTACCTGACTATTCATCCTAGTTACCTCCTGTTGCTAAAGCCATTATTTTTTCTTGTGTCGCTTCCTGCTTCATCAATTCTCCTGTTATCTTTCCTTCATGAACGACTAGCACCCGATCACTCATTCCGATGATTTCGGGAAGTTCAGAAGAGACCATTATGATGGCCATTCCTCGGTTGGTAAGTTCATTCATCAATTCATAGATTTCCCGTTTAGCCCCTACATCGATCCCGCGGGTGGGCTCGTCCATAATTAAAACTTTCGGAGATGTACCTATCCATTTTGCTATAACAATTTTTTGTTGATTGCCGCCTGATAACTGGCCTACGATGGTTTCCGTCGATACAGTTTTCACATTCAGTCTTTTGACCATCATTTCGACGAATTTTTTTTCATCATTTACCTTAACTAACCCTTTTGGAGCAAAACTCTCCAAATTGGCCAGCCCTATATTATCACGAATTGAAAAATCAAGAATTAATCCTTCTTCTTTCCGATTTTCTGTTATAAAGGCAAAGCCAGCTGAAACAGCTTCGGCAGGATTATTAATCGAAACTTTCTTTCCATCAACTCTGACTTCACCGCTGTCCACAGTATCCATTCCAAATAAAGCACGCATAATTTCTGTTCGGCCGGCACCCATTAAACCTGAAACACCAAGAATTTCTCCACTACGCACCGTAAAATGAATATCTTTGAACAATCCGCCGCTAGTCAGACCAACCACTTCTAACACATTTCCCCCTAAACTCGCCTCTCGCTGCGGGAAACGATCTTCTAAATCCCTGCCAACCATTTTCTTAACTACTTGATCAAAGTTCGTATCTTTGATTGCTTTCGTATCGACCGTTATCCCATCACGCATCACCGTAATTCGATCACAGATGGCAAAAATTTCTTCCATTCTATGAGAAATATAAACTAAGGAAACACCTTTCCTTGTAAGGTCCTTCATCACTTTAAACAACTTTTCTATTTCACGATCCGTTAATGCTGCAGTGGGCTCGTCCATAATAATAACTTCTGCATCCGTCATAAGCGCCTTGGCGATTTCAATCATTTGCTGCTCTCCAACCGAGCAGAGACCCGCTTCTTTATCGAAAGGAAGGGAAATATCAAGTTTCGAAAATACCTCAGCTGCACGCGTTTTCATTTCTTTCGTTTTTAAAACCCCATAGCGGTTTACCAATTCTCTGCCAAGGAAAAGGTTTTCAAGTACAGTCATTTCAGGCCAGATGTTTAATTCCTGACGAATGAATGCAAGGCCGCATTGCTCCGCATCAAGTGAATCTTTGAACAGCGTTTCCTGGCCGTTGATGACGATACTACCCTGATCCTGTTTATGAAGACCCGTTAAAATATTCATTAACGTTGATTTTCCTGCCCCATTCTCACCCATAAGCGCGTGAATTTCATTAGGTTCAAGATTAAAATCAACACCTTTCAATACCTCATTTGGACCAAATGCTTTATAAATATTGTGCATTTCAATTTTCATGTTGTTCACCCCTGTTCCTTAAAAGAATACCCCGGATTGCAAAATACAATTTGAGTAAGGTGTTATTTCCCCGGTTCGAATGATGACCTTCGCCCGTTTTGTTAGTTCCTTAAACGCTTCATGAGACACATATTCGACCTTTTCTTCGGCTAGTTGTTCGATAAATTCATGCTGAGTTTTATTATTTCCTACAATCTCTTCGGCTGCGATTACCTTTTCAACAACCATGTCATTTAAGACAGCGCTTACAACCATCTGGAAAGAAGGCGTTCCTGCGGTTAACGCTAAATCGATTTTTGGTACGCCTTCCGGGACAGGCAGTCCAGCATCGCCAATTACAATATAATCTGTATGACCAAGATCACTTAGGACCTTGGCAATTGAACTATTTAAAATTCCGTATCGTTTCATGTTAGACTCCCTTCAACCTCAGCTCTTGTTGGCATACCGCCTTGTGCACCAAACTTTGTCACAGAAATCGCTGCTGCCTTGTTGGCAAACTTTAGACTTTCTTCATAACTCTTTCCTTCGGCCACAGCAACTGCAAAAGCTCCATTAAAGGTATCTCCTGCTCCGGTTGTGTCTACTGCTTTCACTAAGAAACTAGGAATCACTTTTTCAATCATTCCATCAAAATAACGAACCCCTTTTTCACCCTCAGTGATGAAAAGCTTATTTGGGTATTTCTTTAATACTTCTGTTCTATTAATCCCAGCAAACAAAACGGAACATTCATGTTCGTTTGGTGTCAGATAAGTCGCATTTTCAATGACTTCTTCACTTAGTAATCTAGCTGGTGCAGGATTTAATAATAAGTTTATCCCCAGCTCTTTACATAAGCGTGCCGTATATTCTACCGTTTCAACAGGAATTTCTTGCTGAATCATCACGATATCCGCATCTTTAATGACTGCACTTGCCTTTTGGACATAATCAGGAGTAATCCAATCATTGGCGCCTTTCACCACAATGATACTATTATCCCCTTCTGCAAGCGTGATATGGGCAGTACCTGAAGCAATATCTGGAACGGGTTCCACATAGCTTGTATCAACCCCATTTACGTTTAAATTTTTTAGAATCGTTGACCCGTAAACATCATCGCCAACTCTGCCAATCATGGTAACCTCCGCACCAAGACGCGCAGCTGCTACTGCTTGATTTGCTCCTTTTCCGCCTGGGACAGTGCTAAACCCTTCACCTAATACCGTTTCTCCAGCTGCTGGTCTTTTTTCGGATGTGACAACTAAATCCATTGATGAGCTGCCCACAACGGCTATCTTTACCATGTTTACATCCCCTTTCGTGTTGTTTGTCTATCAATAAAAGCAACGTCTAATTTTATATGTTGTTCGGTAAGAGGTTCCTTATTTATCATTTTAATTAATGATTCTGCTGCAACTTCTCCCATTTCATATGCTGGCTGTCTGATTGTAGATAGGGCAGGATATAACAGGGCACACATCGGAATATCATCATAGCCAATAATTTGCAGATCTTCAGGAATTAGTCTTCCTAACCTCAGTCCTTCTTGAAGAATAGCTGAAGCTACAATATCATTACACGCTATCACTCCATCTGTCTTCGGATATTTATCAAACAATTCCTTTGCACAGCTCTTTGCTCCCTGAAAGGATAATGTTGAATCAAGAACCTGAACGTTTACACCTTCTGTGTTTTGAAGCAGCTCTAAAGCAGATTGATAGCGTTCCCGAACTGGCTTGATTGTAATAGGTCCTCTTACAATGACAATCTCTTTACTGCCTCTCTCCATTAATGCAGCGGCAGCAAGTTCCCCCCCGGCATGTTGGTCAGCATAAACGGCTGGAAGATCCTCTGTAGTCCGGTCTAACAGGACAACTGGCATATTTAGATCCTTGTAATTCCGATCATTATACTCACTTGTCGAAGCAATGATACCAATGATGTTATTTTGAGAGAATGTGTTAATATATTCTCGTTCTTTTTCCTGTTTTCCGTCGCTATTACCAATGATTAAACGGTAACCTCTCCGCTGAAGATAATCTTCAACCCCTCGAGATAATTCAGGAAAAAAGGGATTGGTGATATCAGGAAGGATTAGACCAATTAATTTAGACTTGCGCTTATAAAGAGAGCGGGCGACTTCGTTCGGTTTATACTGAAGCTTACTAACCGCAAGGTCTACTGCCTTCTTCGTATCTATATGCGCATATCCACTTCCATTAATGACTCTTGATACAGTAGCAACAGAAACTCCCGCTTCTTTTGCCACATCCCTGATTGTGACCAATTCCCTCAACTCTCTTCCTTTATGTAACCGTTTCCACAAATACACTTTATCATGCATTTTCCGTTTTTACAACCATTAATTCTTATCTCGAAAGGATTCTTAAGGTTATCTTAAGAATCCTTCATTATTATGAAGTCATTCCAACACGATAGGAGGTCAGAAATAATGAAAGGCTTAAAAGGAAGGCGCGAGTTAAAGCATGGTATTACCAAGGCTGACTGCTATCTGATAAGAAATAATCTTCAGCATTTTATGACGCTTGATCCCCATGGTAATAATGGAAAATACTTAATTCGCAGTGTCTATTTCGATAATTTTGATAACCGGATCATGAATCAGAAAACGGAAGGCTATTATCACCGTGATAAATTCAGGGCCAGGTTGTATGACTATAATACCGACTTTATTAATTTGGAGAAAAAAAGTAAGCGGGACAATTTGACATACAAACAAAAGTGTAAAATCACTGCTGCTGAATATGAACAAATCCGCATAGGGGAACTTGATTGGATGGCAGTGGATTCGCGAGACTTAATTCGTGAATTATACATCAATATGAACCTATATCAACTTAAGCCAACAACGGTAGTAGATTATGAACGGGAAGTATTTATCTATCCGCATGGTAATGTCCGTGTCACGTTTGACAGCAATGTTCGGACAAGCTATCGTAACACGGATTTCCTTAACCCAGATCTGGTGATGGTTGAAGCGCTTGATCCAAACGATGTTATTCTCGAAGTGAAGTTCGATGAATTCCTGCCAGATATTATTAAGTCACTGCTTCAAGTAGTAAATACACGCAAAACAGCTTACTCTAAATACCTTTTAAGCAGAAGGTACGGATAAGTAAAATCTATTTAACGGAGGTTAACCATTGGATACGCAAACTAACACTACAAACTTTACTGATATTTTCAAATCAAGCTTTTTGGATAACACCGCATCGTTCTCGATTGTTGATTCATTGATTGGCTTAGTGGTTGCTTTCGCACTCGGCATGTTTATCTATGTGATTTATAAGAAAACGTTCGCCGGTGTTATGTATTCCCACAATTTCAATATTTCATTAATTATCATGTCTATGATTACTGCACTTGTCATCATGGGGATCTCTACTAATATTGTCATTTCTCTTGGTATGGTAGGTGCCCTTTCTATCGTTCGTTTTAGAACACCCATTAAAGACCCAATGGATCTTGTTTATCTCTTTTGGGCGATTGGCTCTGGTATCCTTTGCGGAGCCGGCCTCATCCCGCTTGCTATTATCGGTGCGATTTTAATAGGAATCGTGATGTTGTTCTTCAGCAACCGATTGACGATTGAAAATCCGTATCTTTTAATTGTAAAGTACACAGATTCTTCTATTGAATCCATGTTGGACGAGGTCCTTTCTAAACAATCAAAAAAGCATACGATTAAATCGAAATCGATTATGCCTGATAATAATTTAGAAGTAACTTATGAGATTCGACTCAAAGAAAATGATACAGAATTCATCAACCTAATTAAAGAAATTAATAGTGTAAGATCTGCTGTTATGTTAAGTTACGACGGCAACTTCACAGCATAATTTCCTAGTAAGTGCGGGCATGGTTTGATTCACCTGCCCGCCTATTTTATAACAGAAAGGAGTTCTAGCATGATAAAGAACCGATACGTCATCGGGGCCATCACACTCCTGCTGGTAGTCTTTATTGCTGTCCTTTTCATTGTGCCGACTTTTCAAGTCGAACAGCCTGAGAGCATGGCTAAGACATACAAATCAACCGTCTTTGATCAGAGCAAAGTGACGAAGGTTGATATTGAATTAAGTGATAAAAACTTGGCATCGATACTAGAAAGCCCCACAGATGAGGAAGTTGTCGACGCTGATGTTACCATCAACGGCAAAACAGTCAGCCACGTTGGCTTTCGTACAAAAGGAATGTTATCTTTAAGTTCCGTAGCCGCGATGGAGGATTCTGACCGCTACAGCTGGAAGATTGATTTTGACTATTATCGCAGTGAACAAACGCTGGATGGCTTACAGAAACTAGCCTTAAATAATAATTTCAGTGATGCTTCCATGATGCGGGAATACCTTTCCTACGATCTAATGGAAGATATGGGCGTACCTACTCCATCACACTCGTATATGTATGTCACCATTAATGGAGAAGAACAGGGACTTTACTTAGGTGTGGAAACTCTTGATGAAAGCTTTCTATCACAGAATTTCACTACTGGGAACGGTGACTTATACAAACCGGATGGAACAGGAAGCGATTTAAAATGGATCAGCGACGATATTGCTGATTATACCGGCTTAAATTTGAAAACAAATACGAAAACATCTAAGCAATCTTCGATGATCAACATGCTTGATACCATTAATAATGGCGGAAAATTGGAAGATGTAGTAGATGTTGATGAGATGCTCCGTTATTTTGCCGCCAATACAGCGCTAGTCAATCTTGATCACTATCAAGGTGATAAAAAGCATAATTATTATCTCTACGAAGAAGATGGTCTCTTTTCCATGCTTCCTTGGGATTACAATATGGCATTTGGCGGTATGGAGCTATGGGTGGAGGTATGGGCGGCAAAGCCAAAGATACATCTGCCGAGGATACACAAGCAAAGGAAACCACAGAAGCAGGAGAAGCTAAAAAAGCCCAAATGCCTGGCGGTGGAAAAGAAGGCGGCATGATGGGTATGGGTTCGTCGAGCTTCATAAACGATAGTGCTATAAACTTTAGCATTACCACCCCTGTTTCAGGGGCTACCCTTGAAGAACGTCCTCTGCTGAATGCTCTACTAGAAGATGATGAAAATAGAGAGACATTCAACAAATATCTAAAAAAAATGGCAACTGGATTCTTCTCTGAGGAAACCATAACAGAAAAAGTTAGTGAAATCACCTCAATGATTACACCATACGTAGAGAAAGATCCTACTAAGTTTTATACCATGGAGGAATATCTTAAAGCGACAACTGGTGATGAGAGTATCATAGAATTCTCCACACAGCGTGCTGAGTCCATTTTAGCGCAATTATCCGGAGAATTAGTCGTCGAAGCTGAAACAAGTTCTGATATGGGCGGCGGACAGGAACAAGGTCAAATGCAGCCGCCTGACGTTACTACTGGGGAGGCCCAGGATAAGGGAATGCAACCGCCTGCTGGTCAGGACGGAGCAGGTCCCGGCGCTGGCGGACCGCCTAATATGGGCGGTGGACAGAATGGTCCGCCTGATATGGGCGGCGGCATGCAGCCTCCAGGTATGGACGGAGGACCTAATGCTCAATCAGGAGCAGCTGGAAGCAGCTACTCTAAAGAAACATTTATCATGATTGGGATATCGCTTGCTCTGCTAATTGGAGCCATTGTCTTTGCTTCTTTCTTTAAACGAAGACGATCGTAAAGCAATAAATAGCTATAATTCCAGGCTGTCGAGAAATCTTCGACAGCTTTTTTTGTGACAACTTTATCACCGGCTTTCTCTAGATCCTTCTGCACAATAATTAGCCAGAAATGCACAGAAATTACTCGGTTCTGCACAGAAATTCGTCTGTTTTGCACACCTTTTCCTCCATTTTGCACAATACAGAGGTTAAAATGGTAAAAACAGCCATACTGTATCTTTTCTTTAGCTGGATTTATCTCCTGCGCAGGTCCTTTCAACACCCTTGGCTGTCGAGCTTTAACAGCTTTTTTTCACTTCAATTTCTCTCCTAATACAAAAAACCGGAAGAGAAATACTTCCCTCCCAGCTCTCCTCCTTATTTAGTTTAAATCAAGCATCACGACAGCCTTAAATAAGTCTCCGTCTACATCAATATCAAGGGTTCCCCCATGAAGGTCAACAATGGATTTGGCAATGGCAAGTCCTAGCCCAGATCCTTCTGTATGGCGAGAGGTATCCCCTCGTTTGAAGCGCTCAAACATTTCATCTGTATTATCTCCAAGCTCATACTTGGTAACATTTTTAAACGTAATGACTACTCGATCTCGTTCAGCTGTAACAGATATATAGACTCTGGTATTCTCCAGTGAGTAGTTTAAGATATTTCCTATGAGATTATCAAACACCCGCCATAACTTTTGACCGTCAACAAATGCAACACATTTATCAGGCATTGAAACGCGGAACTGTAGTGACGACTGCTTAATGGCTTCATCCCGTTCAGCTAGGGATTGCTGCAGCAGCTGAACAATGTCTGCACGATCTTTAACTAATTCGATACTGCCGCTGGCCATTTTAGATGCTTCAAACAAATCATCAATTAAAACCTTTAACCGTTTTGATTTTCGATCAATTATTTGAAGATAGCCCGTACGTTCCTCTTCACTGAGATTTGGATTCTTCAGCAATTCTGTATAAGTAATAATTGACGTTAATGGCGTCCGCAAATCATGACTAACATTCGTAATCAATTCAGTCTTTAGTCTCTCGCTTTTAGCCTGTTCCTGTTGTGAAGTTTTCACACCTGTTTTCAAGCTATTTATGTTCCGAGCAAGCTTTGATAGGGTAGAGTTGCCCTTAGCTGGGAGATCAGATGCATAATGTCCGTTTACTAATTCATCTGTATACCGGACAATCCGATTGAACTTCCCAATCTGTATCAAAAGATAGATAACAGCTGGTACAGTAACGAATAAAAATAAGGGGATGAAGACTATTACAGCTTCATTTTCCATAAAGACAACTGAAATCCCAATCCCTGTAGCAAACGTGATACCAAGCAGAATGACCATCTGAACACCGGTTCTTCTTACCAGAAATACATCTTTTGCTTTATAGATTAACGATTCTTTCCATTCTTCCTCGATATTTTCTTTGTTTTTAAGCGTATTAATGAACCAACTTCCCTGAATGAGCGTCAATACAAGAAATAGGACGGTCCAAAATGTTTGGTGTATGAACTCTCTTACAAAATAGTAAAATGATGAATAGGATATTTGATACATATTATCTGTAATATAATCGCCTAATATAAGGATCGTAACGAGTAAAACGCCTGCCCGTACATCAATGGGGATCTTGGAATAAAAGACAGGGGTAGACCTGCTTATCTCAATGGTTTTCCATACACCTGATTTACGAATCATAAATGCACCAAGCAGTAGGGCTAACAGGCTGGCAATTAGATAACTATACGCCAGTTTTTGAGTGGTCTTATATGTTTTATATTCCTTCATAATTGGACTTGATTTAGGAGCATCTTTTGAAATACCCACCTGCCCCTTTAACTCCCGATCGGCAAAAGATTCTATAATCCCTGCTGTATCAACCTCTGTATCTGTATAATCACTATATGAAGAGAAATAAGAGCGTTCATCTTCATCCATCGGAATAGAACGAAGATAGAGCATATCTTTTTTATTTATATATTGAGAGACATCATCTTCACTATCCAAGTTTAAATTTGTATACACTTCCCCTGTAGTCATGTCTTCTAAATAATAGGTATATGCTTTATCAAATTCGAGGAATTCCTTACGATTCTTCGTCATTTCTTGAAAATAAGCATCTACTTCTTTTTCTTTCACTTTACTAATCTTTTCTTCAACTACTTTATCACTTTGGAAATTGGCCATAATGTCATTTATTTTTTTGTCGCGTTCCGCTTCGTACATCTCTATAAGCTCTTTATTTTTCACTGCCTCTGCTTCTGAAATTTGACCCTCATACTGAGTCTTAATGGAATCTATTTGTTCAGGTAAATCTCCATATCTGAAGCGGTATTCTTCGATTTCTTCTTCTGTCACTGTAATCTTTTCTTTCATATTTTTAGGCGTAATACCCAGTTCAAATAGATTTAGCTGTTCCAAGTACTTACTATTTTCAGACTTGAACTGCTCCGTATCAAAAAAATTTTGACCTATATACTCATTCCCTCTGCTCAGTCCTGACATAACTCCGGTGAGCCCTAACGTAACGAACAATAAAGCTAAAACAAAATGCAGTCTACTTTTCCATTTTGTATCCAATTCCCCATACCACCTTCAAATATCTTGGATTTTTCGGATCGATTTCGATTTTTTCACGTATCTTACGGATATGTACGGCCACAGTATTTTCGGCGTTATACCCTGGTTCCTTCCACACACGTTCATAAATTTCGGAAATAGAGAATACTCTTCCAGGATATGACATTAGTAACTCAGTCATTTTATATTCAATAGGCGTCAATTTCACTGGCTCTCCGATAACCTTAACTTCCTTCGTTTCTCGATCAAGCGTCAATCCGTTTAAATCAATAACTTTTGCCGTGCCTTCATATGTACCAAGGGAAACATATCTTCTAAGCTGTGACTTTACTCTAGCCATTAGTTCTAAAGGATTAAACGGCTTTGTCACATAATCATCTGCACCGACTTGAAGACCTAGGATTTTATCTGTATCTTCACTCTTTGCACTAAGAAGAATAATCGGTATATTTTTTTGTTCACGTATTTTAAAAGTTGCTGCAATCCCGTCCATTCGGGGCATCATAATATCGAGTAAGATTAAGTGAATCGTATGCTCTTGTAATTTTTCTAGAGCTTCTATCCCGTCTTGTGCTTGAATAACCTTAATCCCTTCATAAGATAAATAAATTTCGATTGCATCACGGATCTCTTTTTCATCATCGACGACTAATATACAAAAGTTGTCCATTTCCAGACCTCCTTTTCTCCAATATAGCAGAATGGTTCCGCTCATATTTACATTGTAAGTAGTAAATCTTAACTTTTACTCAGTATATTTCTTAAGAATTTCTTAAGATTCTATCTGAAAAGAATTAAAGGATATCCAGCCTAGATACCGAATGTATGAACTAAGCTCTTTCAAAAAAGAGACTGTTTTCATATACCTTTCATTTTGCACATGTACGTACAGTTTAATTACCTTCTAAAACATCCTATTTGCAGAAGCCTTCTTTCCAAAAAGCAGCTAACGTTTACCCTTTCTTATGACCGGGTACATATATGAATCATACAATACCTGTAAATAAAATTAATAATTGGTAATAGAGCGGAGTGGATAGGGGTATGGAGCGTAATCATACAATCATGCAATTTTTCGAGTGGCACGTACCAGCGGATGGTCAACATTGGAAACGTTTAAAAGATGCAGCACCCGAACTAAAGAAGATTGGGATTGATTCCATTTGGGTCCCTCCAGTGACCAAGGGTCAGTCAGGCGATGATAACGGCTATGGTATTTATGACGGCTATGATCTCGGCGAATTTGATCAAAAGGGGACTGTTCGTACAAAATACGGGACGAAACAAGAACTATTTGATGCCATTGAAGCCTGTCATGAACATCAGCTGTGCGTCTATATTGATGTTGTCATGAATCATAAGGCTGGAGCAGACGAAACGGAAACTTTCGAGGTTGTAGAAGTTAATCCAATGAACCGAAATGAAGAAATATCTGAGCCTTTTGAAATTGAAGGATGGACGAAATTTGATTTTCCCGGACGAGACGGAAAGTATTCTTCCTTTACGTGGAATTCAACTCACTTTAACGGCACGGATTTTGATCAAAAAACAGGTAAAACGGGTATTTTCAAAATTGGTGGAGACAGTGCGTGGAATGAACATGTAGATGACGAGTTTGGTAATTACGACTACCTCATGTTTGCGAACATAGATTATAATAATCCTGTGGTCATTGATGAGATGATTGCTTGGGCGAAGTGGCTCGTTGAAACGACAAATTGTGATGGCTTTCGCCTCGACGCGATTAAGCATATAAATACGAAATTCATCAGCCAATTTTCCCATGAATTGGTCGATTATATTAAAGATAAAAACTTTTACCTAATCGGCGAATTTTGGCATTCAGATCTTAAAGCCTGCCGTGAATACCTGGATAAAACAAATTATAAGATTGATTTATTTGACGTTGCACTTCATTATAAATTTTGCAAAGCCGGTAAGGAAGGCGGCGCTTTTGATTTATCAACCATTTTTAACGATACCCTGGTACAAAGTCATCCTACAAATGCGGTTACCTTTGTAGATAACCATGATTCTCAGCCTCATGAATCACTGGAATCTTGGGTCGAAGACTGGTTTAAACCAAGTGCCTACGCCTTGATTTTATTACGCCGTGACAGTTATCCATGTATCTTCTATGGAGATTATTATGGAATTGGTGGACCAGTACCCGTCGATGGAAAAAAAGGTGATATTGATCGTCTTATGTTTGCACGCTACCACAAAGCATACGGGGATCAGGAAGATTACTTTGATCATCCAAATACAATTGGCTGGGTTAGAATGGGCATTCCCGAAATTCCTTATTCAGGCTGTGCAACCGTGATTGCCAATGGAGACCCTGGAATTAAGCGGATGTACGTAGGAGAAGAACGAGCCGGAGAAATCTGGACGGATCTCACCACTACAATGGACGAACGAATTACGATTGAAGAAGATGGCTGGGCTACCTTTCCTGTTAATGGAGGAAGTGTCTCTGTTTGGGCCAACCCAGAGATTGAAAAAGAAGATGAGTAAGTAAACAAGTAAAAAGCTGCCAAAAGGCAGCTTTTTTTACTTATTTTCCACAACACTTTTTTATATTTTTTACCGCTGCCGCAAGGGCAGGGATCATTTCTCCCTGTCTTTTTCTTATCCATTTCTTCAACTGTAGTTTGCAGGCTTTGGTCTTGCCTTTCAAGCGCATTTTTCTTCCAGCCTTCAAGATTCGGATGTTCGATGCCCATTAACGTATAATAGCCATAAGCAAGCATATTTAAGTCGACAAGCATACTGCTGCCCCTAGCCGCTAAGTACGCATCCATTTCAGGGTACCGCTTTCCTGAAAGCTGAAAACAGATTCCTTCAACAACTAGTACTTGATCATCCTCATGTTCAATCATCGGAAGAAGCTTTACCAGCTCTGCCTCTGCTTCTGGGATCTTACAATTCCCAAGAATACTCGTACCAAAAACCAGACAGTCTGGATTCTCCAGATAAGGTACAATGGCTTGAACGGCCTCTTTACTTTGAAATTTAATCAACGTATCAGATACTGCCTCGACTAACAAGTCCTCGTCACGAAGCAGTAAATTAGCAAGCAAAGGAATATACTTTGTCTGATTCATGATCCCGATCGCATGGAAAATCAGAATCCCTGCAAAAGAAAAATATTCTTCATTGAGATCCTGGTTTAAAATGGCCGCGATTTCAATGTCATCGATCCAGCCTTTTTCAACAAGGACCTCTACCGTCATTTTAGCTTGATCGAATATTTCTTGAGAAAAGCGCTCTTCGGTTTCTAATTGAACCAACAGCTCCCCATATTGTTCCCAAACTTCTTCCTCTTCGCCATTTTCTAATGTTTCATAGAAAGACCATTTTTTCTTATCAAAAAATGGAGTTAATTCTTGACGGAATTTCAATGCTTCTTTCGGACGAATCGAGTACAGTAAGTTTAAGTAAAGAGGACGATTTCTCGAATCAGCACTCTTTGCCCCTTTAATTAATAACCTTACTGCCTCTTCATTAAGCCTATGCTTATATATCCTCGTTAAGATATTGATTTCCTTTTCCTTCGAACTGACTGCTTCTTTTATCAGACGTACGGTCCACTCTTCTGGAACTAAAGGGTAATCCTGCAGGGTTTCTACCAAAAATGTTTGTAAGGTTAAATCATCTGTTTCTAAAAATGGTTCTATTTTTTCTAAAAAGCCCACTGCCGCAACTCCTTCTATTTTTCATCTATTATTCACATACTAACAAAGAAAGGTACATTACGCGAAGTAGAAATCATATCGGTTCAACTTTTACAAAAAAAGTAGTATGATTTATAGGAGAAGGGATTGGCTTTCAATTGAAAAAAACGTATCTATTACTTTGGTTTTTTGGATCATTAACACTTAATGCACTAGGAAATAGCTTTATGATTGTCGCTCATCTCGGCTCCGCGCCTTGGGCAGCAGCTAGTCAAAATCTTGCTGCAGTACTCCCGCTTTCAATCGGACTGTGCACGATTGTTCTGCAGTTATTTTCCCTGTTGCTGACAACGTTGATGGGCAGCCGGTTTTCTATCCGACTCATTATAAAAAGTTTACTCCTTGCCGTTTTCTTTGGTCTTTTAATTGATATGTTTGTTAACATTCATCATTACTTTTATACGCCCGACCAAATCTGGGTTCGGGGTCTATATACGCTGATTGGGATGAATGGGGTGGCTGCTGCAATCTCGATTTACATTCAAATCAGCCGAGTTCTTTTGCCCTTCGATTATCTTCTTCAAGCCTTTGCTCGTCTGGCAAAAAGCTTCTCTCTTGGTACAATCATCTGTTTGAGCATTCCACTCAGCATCTGCATCATTTTCTCTATTGTTTTTCATCAATTTATTGGTCTTGGAATCGGCACCTTAGTTTTCATTCTCGCAAATGGATTTCTTATTGATCAATACAATAAAAGGATTAAGTTGACTCGTAAGGAACTGATCTAGCTGCAAAAAAAGGGATGAGATCATCCCTTTTTTTGCTTACTCTGGAAAAATCAAAGTAACAATTTTCTGGAAGAAAAAGAAGAAGAACTTGTCACAATCGCCATTCTCCTTTAAGGTAAAATTAAACAAAGCATATTATTCAAGGAGATGACAGTACAGTGAAAAACGAATTAGTAGAACGGTTTATATCTTATGTAAAAATTGATACCCAATCAGATGAAGAGAACTCTGCATGCCCCTCTTCTCCAGGACAATTAATTCTCGGAAATAAGCTGGTTAATGACTTGCAGGCAATTGGACTGGTTGATGCAAAGATTGATGATAACGGCTATGTTATGGCTACACTTCCTAGCAATACAGATAAGGAGGTTCCGGTGATTGGGTTCTTAGCTCATCTCGATACGGCAACAGATTTCACTGGAAAAAACGTTAACGCTCAAATTGTTGAGAATTATAATGGAAAAGACATCACCCTTAACAGTGAATTAAACATTATTCTTTCTCCGACTGATTTCCCACACCTTGCTGATTATCAGAACCAAACACTGATCACTACGGATGGCACTACCTTACTTGGAGCTGATAATAAAGCTGGCATTGCAGAAATTATGACGGCCATGGACTATTTAATACAACATCCTGAAATAAAACATGGACAAATTAGAGTAGCCTTCACACCCGACGAAGAAATTGGAAGAGGGCCTCACAAGTTCGATGTTGAGGCTTTTCACGCAGCCTATGCTTATACGATCGATGGAGGGCCGCTGGGTGAACTTCAATATGAGAGTTTCAACGCTGCCGGACTGAAAATAACCTTTAAGGGAACCAATATCCATCCTGGGACTGCTAAAGGGAAAATGGTTAATGCTGCAAAAATAGCGATGAAATTCAACAACCGTCTGCCTGTGGAAGAAGCTCCAGAAACGACTGAAGGTTATGAAGGGTTCTATCATCTATCTGGAATCACTGGTGATGTGGAAGAAACGGTCCTGCACTATATTATTCGTGATTTTGACAAAGAACAGTTTGCGGAAAGAAAACATTTTATTGAAAAAACGGTGGCTGAATTCCAGGAACAATACGGAGCAGACCGCGTTATTTTGGAGATGAAGGATCAATATTACAATATGAAGGACAAAATTAAACCGGTGATGGAAATTGTCGAGATAGCCGCTGAAGCGATGAAAAACCTTGGCATTGAACCAATTATTGAACCCATCCGCGGTGGAACAGACGGCTCACAGCTTTCATATATGGGGCTGCCTACACCGAATATCTTTACAGGCGGGGAAAATTTTCACGGAAAATATGAGTTTATCTCCGTAGATCATATGGCTAAAGCAGTAGATGTGATTATTGAAGTCGTCAAATTATTTGAGGAAAAAGCAGAAAAATAAACAAAAGGCAGCTGCCCCCCTATGTGAGGGACAACGTCAGACTGTAGACAAACTCAGGTGAAAATGAGTATGTTTCCAATCTTCTTTTTTTAGTTTCTAAAATGGGGCTGTTGATTAGAATGTGTATTCGAAGCCGGCTGGACTTTGATAAGCAAGAAAAAATCCATAAATACGTTTAAAACGCAGAAAGAGGTTCGGAATAAACCATTCCGAACCTCTTTTCTTATTTATACGATTCTTGACCAATGACGCGCTTGCGTTACTGCTTGAATAAAGGCTTTATGATCAGCGCCTGCAATTACCCCTTCAGCTGGATCTTGTGATGTAATGCCAGCTGCTGTTAATAAATCAAGTGCATCTGTGCCAGCTCCTACAGACTTGAAGTGACTATAGGCTTCTAGCAGGAAGGCTGGAGCTTTCTTACTTGCTAGAAGGTTAGTAACCCCATCTTTCCCTCCTGCAACATAGACTGCGTCAAATTGGACAGAGTCTGCTGTCAGGAACGTATGATCAACAGGAACTTCCTCTCCATTGCTGCTAAGGATGGCTCCTAGGTTTTTACTCACGACTTCAACAAGTATTCCTGCTCCTGTTAAATCTGCTTTTAATTGAGTAAACTCAGCATAATCAAAACCATGATCAGCTAAAACAGCTACTTTACGTGTATTTGGGAGCTTCACGCTGGTTTCTTGGCTCAAGCTGGCTGAAGCTGGACTGCCATCTGGAACATTTCCCGTTTCAGGTACAGATGCGCCAACTGCTAAAGCAAGTTCCTTAGCAATCCTGAAATCAACATTTGCGAACATATCGACTACCCGTTGTTGAATTTCTTTGCTTTTCAGTTTTCCTACTTCGAACTGGAAGGCTTCAATAATATGCTGTTTCTCAACTTCCGTCATGCTATTCCAGAAAAGAATGGCTTGGCTGTAATGATCTTTAAAGCTCTCACTGCGAGCTCGAACTTTTCGGCCATCTACCTTTTCCTGATAATGTACATATCCACCATCTTTTTCTGAAGCCGGCTCGGGTGCATTAGCTTGTAATCCATTTTTATGATAGCTGACTTGTCCTTTATTTATCGCCATACGGTGCATCCCGTCACGTTGATTATTATGAACTGGTGCAACCGAGCGGTTAATCGGAAGTTCATGGAAATTTGGACCGCCAAGACGTGAAAGTTGTGTATCGGTATAAGAGAAGAGACGTCCTTGAAGCATTGGGTCATTTGAAAAGTCTATTCCAGGTACGACATTTCCAAGATGGAAGGCAACTTGCTCTGTCTCAGCAAAGACATTATCCGGATTTCGGTCGAGAGTCATTTTTCCGATGATTTTAACTGGAATGATTTCTTCCGGCCAAAGCTTGGTTGGATCAAGAATATCAAAATCAAAAGCAAATTCATCTTCTTCTTTAATGAGCTGAACCCCTAACTCAAATTCAGGATACTCGCCCATCTCGATTGCTTCATAAAGATCACGGCGATGGAAGTCAGGATCCTTACCAGCTAGTTTTTGGGCTTCGTCCCAAACGAGAGAATGGACCCCTAGTTTTGGTTTCCAATGAAACTTCACAAAATGAGACTTACCCAGTTCATTTACAAAGCGGAAGGTATTTACCCCGAATCCTTCCATCATTCGATAGCTGCGGGGAATAGCCCGGTCAGACAAATGCCACATAATCATATGTGCTGTCTCAGTATTGGCCGTTACAAAGTCCCAGAACGTATCATGTGCAGTTTGTGCCTGCGGTATTTCATTATGCGGTTCTGGTTTGAAAGAATGAACCAAATCCGGGAACTTAATAGCATCTTGTATAAAAAACACCGGGATGTTATTACCAACTAGATCATAGTTTCCTTCTTCTGTATAAAACTTTGTAGCAAAGCCCCTTACATCACGAACTGTGTCTGCTGAACCACGCGAACCTGCCACGGTAGAAAAACGTACAAATACAGGTGTTTTTATGGAAGGATCTTGAAGAAAACCAGCACTGGTGTATTCCTTCATTGATTCATAAGGCTGGAAGTATCCATGTGCACCATATCCACGAGCATGAACAATACGTTCTGGAATTCGTTCATGGTCAAAATGAGTCATTTTTTCACGAAAATGAAAATCCTCCATTAATGTCGGTCCACGTTCACCCGCTTTTAAGGAGTGCTCATCTTCAGAAACACGCAGCCCCTGATTAGTCGTTAATTTTGTGCCCGCATCATCAACTCGGTACGCCTCAAGCTGCTGATCCTTACTGTTTTCATGTTTATTAGTCATCTTGTTCAAGTCCTCCCTCTACTTCTCTATAAAAAGTCTGTATAAATTTTTGCTGCTTTTTCTTAACGTTTACCACGATATTTTTAAAGTTAAACAAGACTATTCAAACAAATAAAAAAACTAGAATCGACAAAAAACCACTATTTAGTTAAAATCGATAGAAAAGACTATGGATGTTAAAGGGGATATCTTGATTACTTTATTGCCATTAATGATTGAAAGAGTTGGAATTATTGTCATACTCGCTTTCTTGTTATCACAAATGAAGTCCTTTCGAAAACTCGTTAATTATGAACAAAACCTACCTGGAAAATTTCAGCTCATTATTTTGTTCGGTTTTTTTGGAATCATCAGTAATTATACTGGAATAGAAATAAGCAATCATTCAATTGTTCATTCAGAATGGCTCACAGCGGTCGGTTCCGAGCATGCATTAGCCAATACACGTGTAATGGGGATTGGAATCGGTGGATTACTAGGGGGACCTTGGGTCGGCCTTGGCATTGGGTTAATCGCGGGCATCCACCGTTTATCTCTCGGGGGCTTTACAGCAGCAGCCTGTGCAATATCATCAGTAGCTGCAGGGATTGCTGCTGGCTTATTAGGAAGACAGCGACGGAGGAAGGGTGGAGAAATTACACCGATATTTGCTGTAGGAATCGGTATGATTATGGAAGCATTTCAAATGGTAATTATTTTACTTTCTGCGAAACCATTCGAACAAGCACTAGCACTTGTCCAGGTTATTGGTTTACCGATGATTTTTATAAATGGTTTAGGTTCATTATTGTTCGTTTTCATTCTTCAGGCGATCATTCGAGATGATCAGCGAACACGAGTGCTGCAAACTAATCGTGCCTTTCGTATTACTGACCAGACTCTTCCTTTCTTCCGTAAAGGCCTGAACCCGGATTCTTGCAATGCCATTGCTAACATCGTCCTCAACCTGACAAATGCCGATGCAATCGCCATTACAGATGATAAACAAGTATTAGCTCATGCAGGTGCAGGAAGTGACCACCATATACCGCTCAAAGGATTGGAGACTGGATTAACCAGAGAAGCTCTTCAACTCGGAGAATTATTGATTGCCAGATCCAAAGATAATATTTACTGCATGCATAAAGACTGTCCATTAGCGGCAGCCGTCGTTCTTCCGTTAAAAGTTCACCAGGAGACAGTGGGTACGTTAAAAATGTACTTTACAAATCCAAATAAACTTGATGACGTCCACCAGGAGCTCGCTGAAGGACTAGCAAACTTATTTTCTACTCAGCTTGAATTAGCGGAAGCAGAAAAGCAGACTCGTCTGTTAAAAGATGCAGAAATTAAAGCCCTGCAGGCTCAAGTACATCCGCACTTTTTATTTAACAGCATTAATACTATCTCTGTTTTATGCCGGACAGACTCAGAAAAAGCCCGATCACTCTTACTCGGTCTCAGTTCCTTCTTTCGCAGTAATCTGCAAGGTGCCCGCCAATTGCTGATTCCACTTGAGAAGGAGCTCGAACATGTACAAGCTTATCTATTACTAGAGCAAGCCCGTTTCCCTGAACGATATAAGATGACGTATTCGCTTGCCCCGGGCCTTGAAAAAATTCTAATTCCTCCTTTCACTCTTCAGCCGCTCATTGAAAATACGATTCACCATGCATTTTCAAGATTGAACGTACAAGGAGAAATTACGATAACGATTTATACTCACAAGGGATTTCTTTATATCTCGGTACAAGATAATGGACAAGGCATATCAGACGAACGAATTTTGGAGTTAGGAAAAAAAATTGTTGCCTCTGAAAAAGGGACAGGAACGGCTATTTACAATATCAAACAAAGACTTGATGGTATATATAACGGCCGCGCTGGCCTATCTATTCAATCAAATTCCTGCAGCCCAGGAACAACAATCAAAATTACCATACCTATGGATCAAAAAGGAGTTTCTGACTAACATGCTGAAGGTATATATTGTTGATGATGAACCACTTGCGAGGGATGAACTACGGTATCTGCTGCTTCGCAGTAAACAGGTGGAAATTACCGGAGAAGCAGAGTCTTTTGAAGAAGCATTCGAAGCCATTTCTGCCGATCAACCTGACCTCGTCTTCGTTGATATCGAAATCTCAGACCATAATGGCCTGCAGCTGGCAAAACGTCTGCAGGAACTAAATCCTATACCCTCTATTGTATTTGCGACTGCTTATGATGAATTTGCCCTTCAAGCGTTTGACTTAGGGGCGAGTGATTATATCTTAAAACCATTTGACGAAAAACGGATCCAACAGACAATTGAAAAGATCATCCTGCAAAAGACAAAAAGGAACCCCGCTATTTCGACTAATCCTAAAAGGATTGCCGTTTCACTGGAAGGCCGGATTCTTTTAATAGATTGCGAATCGATTCTTTATATGACATCAGCAGAGGGGAAATGCACCATTTTCACGGATAATCAGGCATATACAATCAGTGAAACCCTGATTATGCTGGAAAAGAAGTTAAGCGGCTCTATTTTTATCCGAGTCCACCGAAGCTATCTTGTAAATGTTGAACATATCAGTGAAATTGAGCCTTGGTTTAATTCGACTTACAACATCACCATGAAAAACGGAGTAAAAGTCCCTGTTTCTCGTACGTATGTAAAAGATTTAAAGGAGCTCATCGGTTTTTAATCTCTTAAGGGCCTCCTGATCCAACTGTAATGAATGTATTTCAATGGTGCAATTATGTATTTCACATCCAGTATTTTGGTGTTTTGAAGTGAAAACCCAATGTAAGCGTTTTTATTTAGTAAAATGACGTTACAACAATATTGGGGAGGATGAAAAATGAATGCAGTTACAGTAGTAATCGGATCAATCTGTATCTTATTAATTGCCTATCGTTTATACGGTACCTTTATGGCTGCCAAGGTATTAAAACTCAATGAGTCCATTCCGACACCAGCACACACACTTGAAGACGGAAAGGACTATGTTCCAACAAATAAGTGGGTGACATTCGGACATCATTTTGCTGCTATCGCCGCAGCAGGTCCACTTGTTGGCCCCATTCTCGCGGCCCAATTCGGTTATTTGCCAGGATTACTCTGGCTGTTAATTGGAGCAGTCGTCGGAGGGGCGGTTCATGATGCAGTCGTCTTATTCGCTTCAATGCGTCAAGATGGAAAGTCTCTTTCTGAGGTAGCTAAGAAAGAATTAGGTCCTGTAGCCGGTTTTTGTACAGGTCTAGCTATGCTTTTCATCATTACTATTACTATGGCCGGCCTTTCTATGGTTGTGTTACATGCCTTGGAAAATAACCCTTGGGGAACATTTGCCGTTGGAATTACGATTCCAATAGCTATGGGCGTAGGTATCTACCATAAACTCACCGGAAACCTAAAATGGGCAACAATTGTCGGCTTCATCTTAATCATGGCCGGTATTTTTTTAGGACCACAAATTCAAAACACGGCATTTGGAGATTTCTTATCCCTTGAAGCAAGCACACTAGCTCTTATTCTGCCAATTTATGCCTTTTTTGCAGCGGCATTACCAGTGTGGCTCTTGCTGGCACCTCGTGATTATCTAAGTACTTTTATGAAAATCGGTGTATTCATTGCCTTAATCATTGGTGTATTTGTGGTTAATCCAGATATTCAGTTTCCTGCATTTACTGAATTTATTAATGGCGGCGGTCCGATTGTAGCTGGTCCCGTGTGGCCCTTTATTTCAATCACAATCGCTTGTGGAGCTATTTCCGGTTTTCATGCATTTGTTGGTTCAGGAACCACACCTAAAATGCTAAATCGCTGGAGTGATATTAAACCAGTCGCATTTGGTGCGATGCTTGTAGAATGTTTAGTTGCAATCATGGCCTTAATTGCTGCGGTTGCCCTACAGCCCGGAGATTATTTTGCCATCAACTCCTCTCCTGAGGTTTTTGAAACACTAGGTATGCAAACTGTTCATTTAGGTGAACTAAGTAAAGAAATCGGCATGGATTTAGAAGGCAGAACAGGCGGAGCAGTTACCTTAGCTGTTGGAATGACCTATATCTTCACGGCTATTCCATGGTTTGAGAAATTAGCTTCTTATTTTTTCCAATTTGTTATCCTTTTCGAAGCGGTATTTATACTAACGGCCATTGATTCAGGTACGCGCGTTGCCCGTTATCTAATTCAAGACTTCTTCGGCGAATTTTATAAACCGCTTAAGCGCGTTGATTGGCTGCCTGGTAATCTATTTGCCAGCGCTTTAGCCTGCTTCGTCTGGGGCTACTTGCTCTACTCCGGAGACATCAGCTCGATTTGGGCGCTCTTCGGTGTTTCTAATCAGTTGATGGCATCGATTGGCTTAATTGTTGGTACGACTGTTATTCTAAAAATTGCTGACAAACGCTGGTATATCCTTACCTGCCTGATTCCGCTCGCTTACCTATACATAACTGTGAATGTGGCCGGATACTGGATGGTTAAGAACGTGTATCTGAATTCCGCATCAGCAGGATATAGTGTAATCAATGGGGTTCTTTCCATCATTATGTTGGTGTTAGGCTTAATCATCATCGTTACTTCGATAAAAAAGTGGACCGAGCTATGGAAGATTCCGCAAGCGGAATTAGCTGCTCAATCAACTAAATCAGCATAAAGACGACCGCCCCAATTAGATTGGGGCGGTTAATTTTATCTTCTTAGTCATTCTTTTTTAAGATAAGCGTGCTGATTTCTGATACGTTTACAGAGCTTGCTTTATATACTGCAATGTCTTCTATCCCGGCTTTTTCACTATCTACAAGGACTGACCAATCCCCTTTTAAGGGCAAGTTGACTTCTACTTCCCACGGATTGCTATTATAAACCACAACCAATTCATTTGGTTGACCAGACAATCTGTATGCTATGACATTAGCTGGAGCCTCGATCCAGTTTAAGTTCTGATAAATTAACTGATACGATTCCAAACGGAAGCTCGGATAGGTTTTACGAAGCGTAATCAGCCCCTTGATGTATTCGATATCCTCAGCATATTCTGCAGACCGTCTCCAATCTAGCTGATTAATGATGTCCGGTGACTTATAACTATTTTCCTCTCCGCTTTTTGTCCTCATAAATTCCTGTCCTGCATGAAGAAAAGGAATACCCTGAGAGGTTAAGAGGATAGCTGAAGCAAGACGGTGCATACGCTTACGAATTGAAGGCGGTAACTCTTTGTTCGTAATTTGGAGCTTATCCCAAAGTGTATGGTTATCATGGGCTTCTGCATAAGTAACCACCTGACTTGGGCTGGTAAAGGTCGCGGTATGGTCATAGCCCCTTGCACAAACTCCTTTTTTTATATTTTCTTCAAGACCAGGGTAATGGCTGATAAAGCCTTTTTGGGTCCTGTCAAACGTATTTCCCTTCAAGCTGTCACGAAAATAATCATTAAATTGAGCAATTCTTGGCATCAAGGAGGCATTTTTCTGATTCGCTTTTTGGTCTGCGGGAAGCGTTGTATGTAAATCCCATCCTTCCCCCAGGAGAATGATACTTGGATCAATGTCATCCAAGGCTTGGCGCACCTGATTCATCGTTTCAACATCATGTATCCCCATTAAATCAAAGCGAAACCCATCCAAGTGATATTCGTGTGCCCAATACGAAACAGAATCAACAATAAATTTTCTCATCATCATCCGCTCTGACGCCGTGTCATTTCCTACGCCTGTCCCGTTGACTAATTGATCGTTGTGGTATCGAAAATAATAACCAGGCACTAGTTTGTTAAAAGAAGAGTCTTCAACTGAATAGACATGATTGTACACCACGTCCATAATCACTCGTAACCCTTGGTCGTGAAAAGATTGAATCATTTGTTTCATTTCTTTAATTCTTGTTTTCGGTTCGAAGGGATCTGTTGCATAGGAGCCTTCTGGGGCATTGAAATGATTCGGGTCATACCCCCAGTTATATTGTAAAAGATCTAAGTCTGCTTCATCGACTGTTGCGTAATCAAACATTGGCAGCAGCTGTACATGTGTCACACCTAAGCTTTTAATATAATCAAGCCCTGTCTCCATACCTGTTGGTCCTGTCGTCCCTGTCTCAGCTAACCCTAAATATTTACCTTTATGAACCATCCCGCTTTCCGGATGAATGGAGGCATCACGAATATGAAGTTCATAAATAATCGTGTCCATCACTGAAGAATGCTGAGGCTTCTCAGTCGACCAATTCTCAGGATTCGTGCTCATAAGGTTGACTACGACTCCCTTCTCACCATTAACCGTAACAGCACGTGCATACGGATCAACGACTTCATTCCACTGTTCATTACTTTTTACTTTATACGTATACACCAGGCCGTCCTGGTCACCATCTAACTTTGCTGTCCACGTTCCCTTCTCGGAACGCTCCATTATCATTTCTTTCCCGCTTTCTTCCTCTTGTTCATATCGTACTAATCTTACTTCAGCTGCAAGCGGTGCCCATAAACGAAAGACAGTTGCCTGTTCATGATACCGATTCCCTAAATCCTGACCATCATAATAAAAAAGGCGGTCAATTTCCTCTGCGGTGCTCCTTGCCTCTATATATGAGTGCTGGTTGATATGTTCGATAACGAAGACCTCCTTCGACAAATTTCCCGTTATACTTTTTCCACATTTCCAGCATTTTCAAACAAGATAATAAGCAAGTGTCTCCATCAGTTCTTAGGATCATTTCTAAATAAGCTTATGTAAGATTAAAGCAGCATATTCACTTCCCTGTGTCATAAGTAACAGGCAAAAAACTTTTCGGAAAGTCTAACGTACTGTTTAAAGCCGTTTACCCTCATTCACAAATTATCTTTTTTATGGTATGAATAGAAAAAAGTAAAAGGAGATGTCATGATGAATAAGGAAACCCTCGACTATAAAATCGCCGACGTCAAAGCCGAATTCGTACGATTACAAGATGATATGGAAAAGTTGGATTCTGTGAATGGAAACAGCGGCCCAATTGAAAAACAACTAGACAGACTTCAGGATGAACTAAAAGCCCTCTATCAGCAGCGGTTAGATTTAGATGAAGAATAAATCTAAGGTTTTATTATGATCGATAAAATAAGTGCTGAGCTAAAAAGAATAGAAGAACACTTTCAAGTGAAAATTCTTTATGCATGTGAATCTGGAAGCCGAGCCTTTGGGTTTCCTTCCCCAGATAGTGACTATGATGTACGCTTCATTTATCTTCATACAAAAGATTGGTATCTCTCCATTGATCAATACCGAAACGTAATTGAACGGCCGATTTGTGAACAGCTGGATATGAACGGTTGGGAATTAACAAAGGCCCTTCAACTTTACCGTAAATCGAATCCATCTCTTCTCGAATGGCTGTATTCAGAAATTGTATATGTACAGCCCTATTCAGTAATCGATAATATGCGGGGTCTTTTTGATGCCGTTTACTCAACTGATACCTGCCTGCTTCACTATTTGAATATGGCAAAAGCCAACTATCGTACACTGCTAAAAAAAGCGCAAGTATCGACAAAAATCTATCTTACGATCCTGCGTCCTATTCTTGCGTGTAAGTGGATGATTGTTCATCCTGGATTTCCACCAGTAGACTTTTCCAGATTAGCAGGTGCTGTTCTTCCCGATGGACTACTAAAAAATGAAGTGAACACGCTGGTTATGAATAAACGCAGCGGAAATATTCCATCTGCTAAGATCGACGTTCAGATCATCCACCACTTCATCGAAAAGGAACTGATCGCATTAAGTACGTACACAGCAACAGCGGCTGCTTACAAGAAGGATTCCACTGAACTCCTAAATAACCTATTTAGAGATGCCTTGAATGAGGTCTGGTGCCGTCCCTAATCATTAAAAAAACAGCTCACATATGCTGTGAACTGTTTTCCTAACTTATTTTAAGGCTTCGTGAACCTTTAGTTGTTTACCTTTTATGGTTGTGTTTTTCATAGCTTTTAACACTAGCGGTCCTTTTCCGTTAAGGATTTCAACATATGAGACGGTATCCTGAATGGTGATGATCCCAATATCTTCAGCTGAAACGCCATTAATCTTAGCGATGGTTCCAACAAAATCAACAGCACGGATTTTCTTTTTCTTGCCTCCATTAAAATAGAGCTTCATGATTTGACTATTTAACTGGTCACTTTTAGATTTTTTAATAGTTGGCTGAGCAGCCAGCTTCTTTTCAAAATCAGCTTGGCTGTTGCTTTTTTCTTCGTTAGAAGGAGCCTTGATTCTTGGGATACTAAACCCAATATAGCTTTCGATTTCAATCAAGAATTTATCCTCAAATGGCGTAACCAACGTAATGGCTTTCCCCTTTTTACCGGCACGGCCAGTTCTGCCTGTGCGGTGAACATAGCTTTCTTTTTCTAATGGCAGATCATAATTAATGACATGCGTGATGCTGTCAATATCAATGCCTCTTGCTGCCACATCTGTAGCCACTAAATAACGGAATTCTCCCCGCTTGAACTCATTCATGACATCCAATCTGTCCTTTTGCTCCATTCCACCGTGAATCTTATCCACTGGGTAATTCAAATCCGCCAGATCATCACAGAGCTGATCAACCCGATCCTTAGTCCGGCAGAAAATAATGCAGCTATCCGGATTTTCTACCACCATCAGATTGTGAAGCAATGCCGTTTTATCACTATCTGCGGTTTCCATAACATAGTGATCAATTTTATCCGTTGTTAAACCCGTTGCTTTTATTTCAATATCAGTAGGGTTTTTCATATGTTTGTTTGATAATTGTTTGATATCTTCAGGAAGTGTAGCTGAAAACAGCATCGTCACCCGTTTTTTCGGCAGTTCATGGATAATCGCTTCTACTTGATCAATAAAACCCATGTTCAGCATCTCATCTGCCTCATCTATTACCAGATAGCTCAAACGATCTAAAGCAAGCGTACCCTTCTCAATATGGTCAAGGACGCGGCCTGGTGTTCCAACCACTACATGGCTCTTTTGCTTTAACTCAGCTGCCTGTGGAGCAAATGGCTGTTTTCCATAAACCGCCGTTGCTTTTATTCGTTTATAACGACCGATATTAGTGATATCTTCCTTCACTTGAACAGCCAGTTCACGTGTAGGTGAAAGAATTAAGGCCTGTGGTTTGTTTTCTGCCCAATCAACCATTTCACAAATAGGAATCCCAAATGCCGCTGTCTTCCCACTACCCGTTTGTGATTTTACAACCAGGTCCTGTTTTTTCAATGCTACTGGAATGACTTCATTTTGCACCTCTGTCGGCGAAGTAAACCCTAAACTTTCAAGTGCACGTACAATTTCATCACTTAATGCGTAGTCTGTGAATTTTCTTTTCGTCATATAACTGCCTCATTTATTGTATAGTATCGTATTGCCTAACCCATGTCCGTTCTACTTATATTATATCCAACTTCCCATTATACTCGAAAAAGGACCATAATGAGGTTTTTACAAGAAACAAGGGGAATGATAACACAACCATCAGTCCATATTCACAGGAAAACATAACTACATAACCACCATTTAAAAACAAGATTTAACTTTAAAGGGTCATCTTGTTTCACGTGGAACGAACTCTTTGTTTATAAATTCATCCTAACAGAGGCAAATGAGAAAGCTAATTTTACTTTCTCAAAAAAAAATTACATTAAACTCTTATTTTCATTTATTATTGGGTAAATACCACTAGAGAGAGTATTTATCTATAATTATTTTTATTCCTAACATATATCAAGGAGGAAATCATGAGGAAATTTCGACAACCGTTAATGATTGCATTAATGACCTTATTACTATCATTTATAGCTCCATTCGCTCAAGCAGCAACAACAGACGAAAAGACCTATCAAATTGCTACAGATATTACTTTTGCACCATTTGAATTTCAAGAAACAAACGGTGAGTATGTCGGTATTGATATCGATTTACTTAACGCGATTGCTGAAGACCAAGGATTTAAAGTAGAAATTAAGCCCTTAGGGTTTAATGCTGCCGTACAAGCTCTTGAGTCCAAACAAGTAGACGGCGTCATTGCCGGTATGAGCATCACCGATGAACGGAAAAACAAATTTGATTTCTCTGATCCATATTTTGATTCCGGTGTGGTCATGGCCGTTAAAGAAGGCAATGACGAAATAAAAGAATATAAAGATTTAAAAGGAAAAAAAGTCGCAGTTAAAACAGGTACAGAAGGTGCCAGCTTTGCTACTAGTATTAAGGATAAATACGGTTTTAAAATTGTCACATTCGATGATTCAGCCAATATGTATGATGACGTCAAAACTGGCAACTCTACTGCTGTTTTTGATGATTACCCAGTCCTTGCATACGGTGCCAACCAAGGTAACGGACTTGAATTAGTGACAGAGAAAGAATCAGGCGGATCGTATGGTTTTGCCGTTTCTAAAGGACAAAATCCTGAACTTATTCAACAATTTAATGAAGGACTAAGTAACTTAAAAGAATCAGGCGAGTACGACAAGATCTTAGACACTTATTTATCAGCCCCTAAAAGCGATGAAGATAAAGGGGTCATCGGTTTAATAAAATCGAGCTATCCAAGTCTGCTAAAGGGATTAGGTATGACGTTGATGCTGACGGTTGTTTCTTTGATTATCGCATCCATACTCGGAATTGTATTCGGTTTATGCCGAGTTGCTAAAAATAAAGCGTTAAATATGCTGGGCAGTATTTATGTGGATATATTCCGTGGAACACCTCTGATTGTACAAGCGTTCTTCTTCTACTTCGGCGTTCCTGCTGCACTTGATTTCCGTATTTCAGCAATTACTGCAGGTCTTTTGACCCTTAGTTTAAATGCTGGAGCCTATATGGCTGAGATTGTCCGCGGAGGTATTGAATCCGTTGATAAGGGCCAAATGGAGGCTGCGCGAAGCTTAGGTCTTCCTTACAAAAAAGCGATGGCAAAGGTTGTTCTTCCTCAAGCCATTACGTTAATGATTCCTTCTTTCATTAATCAATTTATCATCACATTGAAAGATACGTCCATTCTCTCAATCATAGGAATTAATGAATTAACCCAAAGCGGAAAGATCATTATTGCCAGAAATTTAGAATCATTCAATATGTGGTTAATCGTTGGTTTAATGTACTTTATTATCATCATGATTTTAACAAAAGTATCGCAGCGTTTAGAAAGGAGAATCCAGAATGGCAAAGCTTAAGGTCAATCAGTTGAAAAAATCATATGGTTCATTAGAAGTGCTTAAGGGCATTGATCTTGAGGTACAGGAAGGTGAAGTTGTTTGCCTGATTGGTCCCTCTGGTTCAGGGAAAAGTACCCTTTTACGCTGTATGAATTTATTAGAGGAAGTAAATGGCGGAGAAGTGATGATCGATCATACACTGCTGACAGATAAGAAAGTCAATATTAATAAAGTTCGAGAAAATATTGGAATGGTTTTTCAACACTTTAACTTATTTCCTCATTTATCGGTTTTAGATAATATCACGCTTTCTCCAATAGAATTAAAGAAAAATACAAAAGCAGAGGCCAAAGAAATTGCATTGAAACTATTAGACCGTGTTGGTCTGGCAGATAAAGCGAATGCAAGACCCGCTCAACTATCCGGCGGACAAAAGCAACGTGTCGCCATTGCTAGAGCGTTGGCCATGAATCCTGATATTATGCTGTTTGATGAACCAACAAGCGCCTTAGATCCGGAAATGGTCGGAGAAGTACTGGCAGTTATTCAACAGTTGGCAACTGAAGGCATGACAATGGTCATCGTTACACATGAAATGGGCTTTGCTAGGGAAGTAGCCAACCAAGTTATCTTCATGGATGGCGGATTGGTTGTTGAAAAAGGTACACCTGCAGAAGTGTTTACTAACCCTACACATCCAAGGACACAGGACTTCTTGGATAAAGTTTTATAAAAATTACGCTGCTATTAAACGCTGGAGTTCTCTTACTTCAGCGTTTTTGGTTTGGGGGTCTCTAAGAATATTGCATGTGGGTAATTACCTATTGTATTGTTAAAGAAGATAAATAGCGTATCTGCCTCTTCTTTTCAAGGCAAGGCAGTAAACTCTATAAAAAGGAAGTGTCCAAGCTTTGAGAATTAATAAATTTATAAGCGAATCTGGAAAAGCCTCCAGACGCGGAGCGGATAAATTAGTCAGTGAAGGCAGAGTAACCATTAATGGAAAAATCGCCAAAATAGGTGATCAAGTGGAACCTGGTGATGATATTCGCGTCAGCGGAGCCCAAATCGGTATTGTGAAAAACAATGTCTATATCGCTTTAAATAAACCTGTAGGTATCACGAGCACATCAGAGAAAAAAGTTAAAGGGAATATTATTGATTTAGTTAATCATCCTCTGAGAATTTCACATATTGGACGCCTTGATAAGGAATCAGAGGGGTTAATTCTCCTTACCAATGATGGCGATATCGTGAATGAGATACTTCGAGCTGAAAATAGGCATGAAAAAGAATATATTGTTTCAGTAGATAAGCCCATAACACCAGAATTTTTGGAGAAAATGGCTTCTGGAGTAAAAATCCTTGATACGAAAACCTTACCGTGTGAAGTGACTCAACTTTCCAAATTTGATTTTAAAATTATTCTCACTCAAGGACTAAATCGTCAAATTCGCCGCATGTGTGCCGAACTAGGCTATGAAGTGTATCGTTTGCAGCGGGTAAGGATTATGAATATACAGCTAGGTAGTCTTCCGGTTGGCCAATGGCGTGATCTAACAAAGAAAGAACGCAATCAACTGTTTGAGGATTTAAACTACGAACCAAAAGAATGGTAAAACTATTTTTTATGGAAAAATAATCATCTCTCATTCTTGATTTTATAAATGCTATCAATAATACTAAAGATAGAATGACTTTAACTAAGGAGATGTGTATTATGCTAATCGTAACCAATAGAATCAAGGTAAAAAAAGGCATGGGTGCAGTTATGGCTCCAGGGTTTACAGCACCTGGCCCGCTGGATACCACTGAGGGCTTCGTAAAAGTAGAAGTACTTTTAACACAAAACCTAGAAGACTATGATGAATTGAATGTAAACATGTACTGGGAAAACCTTGATAATTTTACTGCTTGGAGAAATAGTGATGCCTTTAAAGCTGCTCACAAACGTCCTGAACCAAGTGCAGATGGAGCTAAAAAAGAATCACCCATTATCGGCAGTGAATTAATTACCTACGAAGTAGCTGCAGTTAAAGAAGCAATCACGAAATAAATCTTCATGAAGAGGCGCACTCATCTGCAGCCTCTTTTTTGTCCCCTCTTTCCTAATGATTGATCTTTTTTCATTTGTACACTTGTTGGTCACATCAACATAGTATTCTTTGGGTACACCAAATTAGGAGGTACTAAAAATGAAAAAAACTCGGATGACCGCAGCTGTTTTGGCACTTGCTCTTTCCACATCTGTTATTACTGCTCCCGCTCTGGCAGCAACGACTCAATCTCAAAATACTAAGACCACACAAACCGTACAATCGACAAAAGATAAATTCTATGTTGCCGGTTTTACACAAAAGGAATTCAACACTTATTTTACTAAATTACAAAAAGCTGTAGCTAAAAATGACAAGAAAGCCGTTTCTAACCTCGTTTATTACCCGCTGAATGTGAATAGCAATGGAAAAACAAAAGTCATCAAAAATCAAAAACAGTTTATTAAAGAATACAAGGCCATCATGACAAAAAAGGTGAAAAACTCTGTTCTCAAACAAAAATCGGATAAAGTATTTGTGAACTATAAAGGTGCAATGACTGGAAATGGTGAGGTTTGGATGAGTAAATTCAATAAGAAGCTTGGGATATATGGCATTAACAAATGATATCGTTTCCTTAATCCTTATTGCCCCGTTATACTAGGGCAATAAGGATTTCTTGGGATAAAGAGGTGAACTTTCCTTGAAACATAACCTATTATTGGTCGAAGATGAAGCGCTCGTCCGCGAAATCGTGACTGACTATTTCGAAAACGAACAGTGGACTATCTATGAAGCGGAAACTGGGGTACTGGCATTAGATCTTTTTGAGCGACATTCCATTGATTTGGTCATTCTGGATATTATGCTCCCCGAATTAGATGGGTGGACGGTATGCAAGCAGATTAGAAAATCTTCTGACGTACCCATTATCATGCTGACCGCCAAGGGCGAAGATGATGATAAGGTGTTAGGATACGAGCTCGGCGCTGATGATTATGTCACAAAGCCCTTTAGTCCAAGGGTATTAGTGGCACAGGCTAAGGCCTTATTGAAACGAGCAGAAGGAAGAATAAGCGGGGAAGAATTTTTGCTGCAATTCGGTTCGCTAGAATTGAACACCAAGTCCTACTCCGTAACGATTGCCGGAGCAGACATAGACTTGTCGCCGAAAGAATATGATCTGCTTATTTATTTAGTCCGAAATAAAGGAATTGTTCTTTCACGAGATACTATTTTAAATGCCGTTTGGGGATTTGATTATTTTGGGGATATTCGGACCGTTGATACCCATATAAAAAAATTGCGGGCTAAATTAGGAAATGAAAGTGAAAGAATTGTTACCGTTATTCGTGCGGGCTATCGATTCGAGGCAGAAAAATGAAGAAAAGCTCCGTTGTTCTAAAGCTATTTATGGTGACGTTTATCTGCTTCTCCCTCTTTTATTTCCTTCTTCTGCTCAGCCAAGTTTTATTTTTTGAGAAATTTTACTTTGAAAATAAAATTGGCCAATTAAGTAAAAACCTAAAAACATTCGGTCCTATTCTCTCGAAGTACACTGAAGATGAAGGCAAGACAGCTGAATTAACAGGGGAATTTATGAATCAAAATAATGCGGCACTTTCCCTGTTAAACAAGGATTTTACCAATCAGCCTTTATATTCCTATCGTATTGAGCTGCTGGCAGACGGAGAGAACAAAACCATATTACTTTCTGGTGAGGGCATTCAATTAAATGATGTCCCTAGCCAGATTAAACAAGGGGATAGTCTGCGTGTTGACGGGTTCTATTTGGATGAAGCAGAAACCATCATTCAACCTGTTACGCTGTCTGCACCGTCTACTGTACCGCCAGAGCAAGGATTAGAAATGATTGAGGGCACGGTAACTAATTATACACTTCCTAAAAACCGATCGTTTAACGCTTATTTTCAGGATAATTTAAATCAAGAAATCTTACGCAGCTGGATTAATATAACGACCAATAAAGATTTGCTGAATAATGATACGATTCAATACAAATGGACCGATCAATGGAGCGGCGTCCCCTATGTTCTGCTCATCCAGAAGATAGAACTTAATGGAGATCCCTATTATCTGGCTGCCTCCACGACTCTTCAGCCAGTGGATGAAGCAGTCGAAATGATTCAACAATATTTTCTTTATTTTGCAGCATTCGGCATTATCCTGCTTGTTATTATTTCTGGCTTTTACTCACGTATTCTATCTAAACCGTTAATATCTTTAAGCCAAACTGCACGACGTATGGCTGATCTCGATTTTTCTATCAAAACTCCATCTCATTCTAATGATGAATTCGGGGCTCTCTCCGCTAGTCTTCAGACGATGTCCGATAACTTGAAAGCGACATTAAAGGAGTTAGAGACTGCTAATCAACAGTTGCATAAGGATATGGATAAAAAACAAGAACTCTTACAACTACATAAAGAATTCACCGGGAATGTCTCACATGAATTAAAAACGCCGCTTGGAATTATCAAAGGATTCGCAGAAGGACTTCAGGATGGAGTAGCTGAACATAAAAAAGAACGCTACCTCTCTCATATCTTGCATGAGGTCGATCATATGAATGAGATCATTATGGACTTACTTTTGCTATCAAAATATGAGGCGGAAGCTGTTCAGCTTCATATAAAATCCTTTTCCGTCAGTCACTTAATCAACCGTGTACTTGATACATTCACTCAACAACTTGCTCAGAAATCCCTAGAAGTTGTGATCACCAATCATACACATGGAATTGTCCAAGCAGATCAAAAAAGAATCGAACAAGTACTCGTCAATCTGTTAAGCAATGCCATAACCCATGCCTCTCCTCGGTCATCCATCTATGTCACTCTATTAAACATAGCAGATGAAATCGAAGTTCGAATTGAAAACAAAGGCGAGCAGATTCCCATCAACCAAATGGAGCGGATTTGGGAAAAGTTTTACCGAACCGAGTACTCGAGAAGCCGTAAATCCGGCGGTACAGGATTAGGCCTGGCTATTGTCAGTCAAATCTTACATCTCCATGGACGATCTTTTGGGGCAGAAAACACAGCCGTTGGAGTTGTCTTTTTCTTTAGATTAAAAGAAAGCGAGAGGAATACAAATGAAATGTAACATCAAACGCTATCTAGTATTCATGTCTCTTTTTATCGTCCTGACAGCATGCAGCCCAGATAACCGTACAGAACCGCCTAAAGACGAAGAGAATACTAACGTGACAAAAGAACCAGAAAGTGAGCAGCAAGAGAACGAAAATAATGATAAAAAAAGCGATGGAGATCTAAAAGATAGAGATCAAAACAATGAAATTGATCCCGCAAAAGAAAAAGTTCTCATGATCATTGACCAAACTCAAGAGGAACCACCTGATCAGTTTTATTTTTCAGTTAAGAAGCTGCCGGATGGATACAGTCTTGCTAAGATGGCCTGGCAATCAAACCATGATGTTACGAATACCACCCAAGAAGCCATCAGTAATGGCGGGACAGGCATAAAGGGCTTTTATATCAGCGGTAATGGACAATTTATGGGGTTTTCCTATGATTCATCGTGGAAGGGAGAAACAGGAGAAGTCATTTTCTATTTCGAAAATGAGGCAAAAGAACAAGTTACATGGCAGAAAACGATAACGCTTCAATAATCAAAAGGAGAAGCTCATTTTGACTTTCTCCTTTTGAGTTTCTCCTATACTAAAACTCAGCTTTGACAATCCGTTCTTTATGAATGTTTATCCTCCACCTGCTTCCCGTCCCAATCTTATATGTCTTCGCAAATGATGCCTGATTAAGCGCAATCCCCATATTATCAAGTGAATTTACATATATAAGTGCTTCCCCTAACGAACTATCAGCAAATGACCTTCCATACGTCATAGAATAGGCATAGACTTGTTGATTCCCGTTTTCTATCTCAACAGTGACCCTCTCGCCGATCTCAACTTTTAATTGGTTAAAGATAGTTCGAGGGATATTTGTCCAAAGATTACCGAAGCGTATATCGAGAATTTCAATAATACCTGTAATACGATTATCACTTAGACACGCATCAGCAAGTGGAAATCCAACAAGTGAGTCAACCGGAATTTCAGGACCCACCTCTTCAAAATCAATAATACCTGCTGCAAGCCGGGCACCGGTATATGCATAAACATCACGGCCATGAAACGTATAGGACTCACCAGAACGCGGCAGACGATTAACTGTCTCATCTATCATGCGGACAGCTGTGATTCCAACCTTTTTCTTTAGATGGGTGAGTGTTCCGTTATCTGGTGTTACAATATATTGTTCATCTGTAGTCTTGACGACGATACTTCGGCGGTCACAGCCTACTCCTGGATCAACGACTGAAACAAAAACCGTACCGTTAGGCCAATATGGTACAGTCTGCAACAGACGATAGGACCCTTCCCACACATTAAACGGGGGAATGTCGTGAGTAATATCACTGATTTTCAGCTCTTTATTTACCGATAGGGCCACCCCATACATCGCACTAACTGCACCGTCACTAATTCCAAAATCCGACTGAAAAACCAATAAGTTAACCATTATGTACCTCCATCTGAAAGGGTCTTTATTGAGTAATTTATAAAATAAAAACACCCTATCCTTATCAATTAACATTAAAAGGACTTGGTGTTATTCACATGGTTTCTTTTAAATGGAGACAGAACTAATCATCGTCCAGCCTCTGACCCTAATGACAAATCTTTATATTACCAATATTCTAACTTTTTATCTCTTAGTAAGTCAATGAAAAAAAGCATGGTCGAAGTAGGTTCTTCAATCCATGCTTATTACCCATATCCCAAGTGCTTATTTAGCTTCTGCTTTTTTCATTTGCTTACTACGAAGCTGTCCGCAGGCTGCATCGATATCCGTCCCATGCTCCTGACGAATTTTGCAGTTTACGCCTCTTTTTTTCAATGTATCATAAAACGCTAGAACTGATTCTTGGTCACTGCGTTGATACTGACTATGTTCATCAACTGGGTTATATGGAATCAGATTGACATACACACGCTGTTTTTTATTCTCTAGAAGATCGGCAAGCTGCTCAGCTTCTTCTGGGTGATCATTTAAATCCTTCAATAAAATATATTCAATCGTAATTCTACGATTTGTCTTAGCTAAGTAATAATCAAGTGCTTCCATAAGTTTTTCAATTGGAAATGCACGATTAATTTTCATAATTTTCGTTCTAAGCTCATTATTGGGTGCATGAAGTGAAATCGCAAGGTTAACCTGCAGTTGGGCATCTGTGAATTCATACAGCTTGTTAGCCAAGCCGCTCGTTGACACGGTAATCCTTCTTGCAGCAATTGCTAACCCCTTTCGGTCGGTCACAACATGAATGAAATTCAGCATATTTTCAAAGTTATCAAATGGCTCGCCAATGCCCATTACAACGATATGACTGACATTTTCACCCTGCTCTTTTTTATCCAAGTAAAGTTGTACGTTCATTATCTGTTCAACAATCTCTCCGCCCGATAAGTCGCGGTTTTTGGCTAATAATCCGCTCGCACAGAAGCTGCAGCCAATATTACATCCAACCTGCGTCGTCACACAAACAGAGAGACCATATTTATGCTTCATTAGAACTGTCTCAATTAAATTGCCATCCTTCAGCTTGAATAAAAACTTAACCGTTCCATCCGCAGATTCCTGCTTAACATGCTCTGTCAGTGTTTGAATGGAAAAGTTTTCAGCCAATACCTGAATACAGTCAGTATTTACATCAGTCATTTCACTGAAATCAGTTGCCCGCTTCCGATATAGATAGTCCCAAACTTGTGTCGCTCTATATTTTTTATGTCCGTGTTCCATTAGCCACTCGGTCAGTTGTTCAAATGTTAATCCATAAATGGACTCTTTCCTCATTCCTTAACCCTCTTCTCGTATTGATAACTTTTCTACTATTACTATTACTTATTCAGCATAAATTAGCAATCCTGCAGATCCTGATTTACTTGTAAGGATTCACCATTATTGTTCTATGATACCTTACAAAACAATTCATAAAAAAACAACCCAACTACGGTAAGTAAGTTGAGGAGCTTCCTTCTGCTTTTCTTTTATATCTTCCTATATATATCAAAAGACAGGTAACCTTTGCTGGTTCTCCTGTCTTTTACATTTAATCACTCTGTCCCATGTCTTAAATTAATTTATATTTCTCCATTCGCCAGCCAAGGTAAAAAGCCGTCTAGAAAACGTTCAGTCGCGGGCATGAAGTATGATCCAAAATGATAATCAGGATCTAACGTGGTAATAATCCATGTACCACCCGTGCTGACTTTATCTAGATACATGACTGAACCGCCGTCTTCTGTTGCGATTAGCGTTTTGGCTCCTGCAATCGGCCAAAAAACGCCATGTTGATGCCAAGTTGCGTCTGACAAAGTGATGTAATTAAACAGGTCATTTTCTGGTGCAGCCAACACCAACCCGCTTTTAGCACCTTTTTCCTTCCACCACCAGAAGTTTGTTTCTCTTTCTTCCCATTTTTGATTAGGCAGCCACTCCCAAGGCTGAGGGCCGAATGCAACCACAATTCCACCTTGCTCTGCATAAGCATGAATTTTTTCTTTTGCTTGAAGGAGTAATGTCTCATTCATCTGAGAGGGAACCAGTAACACATCAAAATGATTGATTGGCGTTTCTAAAAAGTTCGGAAAGTAAATAAGTTCTGCAAGGTACTGATTATATTTTGGTTCATTAAAGGTTCGATAATGTGAGGCGTTACCACTATAAATAACCGCTATTTTCCTCATTACTTTTCTCCCCTTTTTGAATCAAGTTCGTCATGTACCCATTGAAGAAGCTGTGTACTTATACGGTCAGTTGATTTATTTTGCATCCGATGAGAAAAAAGATCCCGCCCAGCATGAACCAACATTGTTCCTTTGGTCGTGTTTCGATCGATATAGGTAGTCGGCATTCCAGGAAGCGTAAGCAGGACTTCAGCATGACTTGGAACGGGTGAATGTGTGCCGCGTGCAAAAAAGCCGGCAACCCCTTTATTAAACGTCATATCTTCTGTATCCACGCCTTCAAATATTGGATGTTCTATTACTTTTGAAATGGTATAATCCGTAAAACTATTTATAGTTTTAGGTGTAAAGAGCGAACAGCCTGGCAGCCATTTTTTGAATAAATGTCCACAAAAGATAACTACCTTCCCTTCCTCTAAAAAGGAAGCAATCTTCTCTTTATGTATATAGAGGTATTCTTGATCGATAAAGTCATGAAAGAATATACATTTAAATGGTTCTAAATCTACCTTATCAAACATGTACTGATCAATTTGTGTAAAGTTTTCTTGTATAAACGAATTGGTACGATTCTGTATACCAAATGCATGACCTGGATCTAAATATAAGATATCTCTAAGCTGCGTCAAAATATATCCTCCAATCAGTAATGGGCTACTTATATTTACTAAGTTAATTCTTTTCTGAAACATACCCTTGTTGTGATCGTGCACAACAAATATTATTATTGTAATATAAAGAAAACGATTGACCAAAAATATTTATTCCTGTAAATTAATATATGATGATGAAAATCATTATCATTTAGAATTCTAACAGAGTGAGGTATGAAAATGAAGAGGAAATTTATTATATCTACCGCGTCTCTGCTGTTTTTATTAGCAGGCTGCAGCGATTCAGATACATCTAAAGATCTTGAACCAACAAAAGAATCAAAGTTAATAGTTGATGAATTAGATCGTGAGGTCACGATTCCTTCAAAACTTGACTCTGTCGTAATGGGAAGTATTTTACCATATTTTTCAACATGGTATATCGCAACCAACTCTACAGACGAGATCACAGGAATTCATCCAAATTCATATAACGCTGCTTCACATTCTATTTTGAAAGATATATCACCATCCATTCTTGACGCTAAAACCAATTTCATTGAGAACGGAGAAGTAAATATTGAGCAGCTGATGTCGTTAAATCCTCAAGTATATTTTGAAATTGCTAACCAAGAAAAAACGATTAATAAACTTGAAGAATCAGGTATTACGACTGTGGCTCTTGATACAAACACAACTTCTTTAAATCCTCTTGATACATTAAATCGCTGGTTGAAGTTAACTGGTGAAATCACTGGAACAACTGATCGCCCTAACGAAATTATTAAAGAGGGTGAAGAAAACCAGAAAATGATTAATGAAACTCTTGCAGATGTGGGTGATAAAGAAAAACCTCGGGTAATGGTCCTTCAATATCATAGTAATGGTGAAATATCTGTTGCTGGAACAGGTATGCATGGAAATCGCTGGTTAGATGCTACCGGCGGAATTGATGTTGCAGCCAAAGACATCGAGGGAATAAAAGCTGTCAACATGGAACAAATTTACAAGTGGAATCCAGATATTATCTATATTACAAACTTCACCGAAACACAGCCGGATGATTTGTATAATAACACTTTTTCTAGTCAAGACTGGAGCCAAGTAAAGGCCGTTCAAGACAAAAAAGTATATAAAATGCCGCTTGGAATTTACCGCTGGTATCCACCAAGTGGAGATGCCCCTTTAATGCTTAAATGGATGGCTCAACATAACTATCCAGATCGTTTTGATTATGACATGGGTGAAGAAATTAAAGACTACTATTCACGTTTCTATGATTATAAATTAAATGATGAACAAGTTCAGCAGATCTTAAATCCTCCATCAGAAGCAGCAAAATATTAAGGTAAAGGTGGCTTTCAAATGAAATCCAAGTTTATAAAATTTTCACTTTGGACGCTGCCCTTAATATTTGGTCTTATCTCGATTAGTATCGGACGTTTTGAAGTCGGTTTTATCGTACAGATCAAAATATTACTTTCACAGCTATTTCCTATTGACCAAACCTGGTCCGCTATGGAAGAAACAGTGGTCATGAATATCAGGTTACCGCGAATTTTACTTGCCATGCTTATTGGCGGCGGTTTATCCATTGCGGGTGCCGCTTTCCAAGGAATGTTTGCTAATCCTTTAGTTAGTCCTGACATTCTAGGTGTTTCGGCTGGAGCAGGGTTTGGTGCTTCCATTGGTATTTTATTATTTGGTACAGGGATTACCATGCAAATATTCTCTCTATTAATGGGAATGGCAGCGATCGGATTCACATTCCTGATTGGCGGCTCTAAACGTGAAATGCCTATTTTTATGCTGGTCTTGGCAGGAGTCGTAACAAGTGCCTTATTTCAAGCTCTCATATCATTAGTTAAATTTCTAGCTGATCCTGAGGAAAAACTCCCCTCCATTACGTATTGGCTGATGGGAAGCCTTGGAACAGCCAGTTATTCTGACTTATTTATAGGCGGACCACTCATTTTAATCGGTATTATCATTTTGTATGTTGTGCGATGGCGGTTAAATATTTTATCTCTTTCTGATGAAGAAGCGAAATCGCTTGGGATATCAGTCATGAAAATGAAATGGCTCGTCATTATCGGCGCTACATTAATTACATCTGCAGCTGTTGCGATAGCTGGAATTATCGGCTGGGTTGGCCTGATTATTCCTCACATCGCCCGGATGCTTGTTGGCAGTAATAATCAATATGTATTACCTGCATCCGTCTCTATAGGTGCAATGTACTTATTAATGATTGATAACTTAGCAAGAAGTTTAACCTCAGCAGAAATTCCATTATCGATTTTAACAGCTATTGTCGGGGCACCCTTTTTCGCGTATTTATTACGAAAAACAGGAGGCGGCTGGAATTGATTTCAATAAAAGATGGAAACTTTTTTTATCAAAAAGCGAAAACCAAAGAGCAAACCTATTTATACAATAATGATATTTCCTTTGACTTGCATCCTGGTGAAATCATGTCGATTCTGGGTCCAAATGGTGCAGGGAAAACAACATTATTAAAGTGTATTATGGGCTTGCTTAAATGGGAAAAAGGCGAAACATTATTGAATGGGAAACCACTTTCAAGTCTGCGTCAAAAAGAAATCTGGCGAACCATTGGGTATGTTCCGCAGGCTTCCAAAATGACCTTTGGTTACTCGATCCTTGATTTAGTCACAATGGGACGTGCTTTGTTAATTCATGCTTATGCACAGCCCACACAAGAGGACAGGGAAGCCGCACTGGACGCGCTTGAACTTGTAGGCATCCGCCATTTAGCTGATCAGTCTTGTACAGCTGTCAGCGGCGGTGAACTTCAGCTGGCATTGATTGCACGAACATTGGTATCAGATCCAAAAATTTTAATTCTAGATGAACCAGAATCACATCTAGACATTCAAAAGCAAAAAATCATTTTGCAAACCATAAAAAAGTTGGTCAAAGAACGAGACTTAGCTTGCATTATCAATACTCATTACGCAAATCATGCTTTTTACTTTGGTGATAAGGTGCTTATGGTCGCTAAAAACAAACCCGTCATTACAGGTTCTGTGTCTGAAATTATGACAGAGGAAAACATTTTTCATTACTTTGATATTGAAGTAAAAAAATTGCTGCATAACGACGATGGGCAGGTATTTGAAACCATCGTCCCTAAATATTTTGGATTAGATAGGAGTGACCGATAATATCGGTCACTTTTTTTGTACCTTATTATTAACCCCCTCTTTCACGTTAATTCTATTCACTACCGCTGTATTATTACTCTGCGACTTTTTAATCCCGCGCACATACTTTATACCTATTTATTCCAAAAAAGAGGACATAAGGCGCAGAAACCAAAATAAGAATATAAACGTATTATTAAAAACTGGGTTATAAAGGAGAAATATGGAGGGGTGGTTTTTTGAGCATGAAAGGGTTCATTGGTGTCTTTTTCTTACTATTTTTTCTAGCAGGATGCAGTGATACTGAACATAAAGACACAAAAGCAATCAGTACTCCAGAAACTAAATATGAAAAGTTAGTTAGAGAAAAAAACAAAAAATTAACACGGGAACCAATCAAACAGATGACAAATAGTGAAGGGGTTGTATTAAAGCTAAAAAAGCCTGTGTACAAGGAATTTGCTGTTAATGGTCAGTTGGTTATTGAAGGAGAAATCGAACAGTCTTCAGAATTAAAATCCGATTACGTATGGATAAAGGCTTTATCTGATGAACCTGCCCCCGCAGGAGAGCAAAACGATTATTACACTCCCATAAAAGATGGGAAATTCAAGCAAACGATTCATTTTTTTAACGGAGAAGGCATGTATGATCTCTCTGTCCAAGTCCCAAGTAAGACCCGGGATAATTATTACTATAACGCTGCTTCTTTTTCCGTGTTTAATGTTCATCCAGATTACCAAAGAGATGTGACCTATACTCCGTTTGGACAAGAAAATTTATTTACTCTAGATGTTGAAAATGGATTTCTAGAGGCAGACGGAATCTTTAACCTTACAGGCCGTTTAGGGCAGACAGCAGGCAAAGATGAAGTAATGGTCGCACTAACTAAAGAGGGAGAAACATGGAAAAATACCTTTGCTGTGAAGGATGGACACCTTGATTATGATATTCCTTTGTTTTATGGAAAAGGACTGCATAAACTAGAGGTGTTACTTCCAGACGATACTCGGGATAATTACTACCTGCCCGTCACAACCCTTTTAATTGATAATCAATCAAGCAATGTGATGAAGCCGATAGAGTATTATTCTAAAACAATGATAGAAAGAGGATTTAATCTAGATGAGCCTAAATTTGGCGGAGGAGAAACCGATCAAAGCTTTCAAATAAAAGGTTCAATTGATTCAAGTGCAGATTTAGCAGCAAAAACGGATCATCTCTATATTTCTACCGTAAAAGGTGAAGACCACGCATTAGATGTGATTCCCGTCGAAGATTTTACTTATAACGACTCCTTTTATTTACGATTTGGCCCAGGTACGTATGAGGTGACGATAAGTGTACCTGAAATAACAGAGAAAAAGACGAATTACTTCCGCTATTTTAGCGTAGCGCAATTTGAAGTAGAATCTACAGAAGCGAGTGACCAGCGTGACCTCCTTCCCTCACGCGGTGTTCAATCGGAAGATGCCAAAATTATTAAATTAGCTGAATCAATCCTAAAAGGAAAAAAGTCCGAACGTGAAAAATCAAAAGCAATCTATGAATATGTTGCTAAAAACATTGCTTACGATGTAGAAAAATTTAAGACAAATGATTTCAATTGGGATGACAGTGCGCTCAAAACGCTCCAATTAAAGGACGGGGTTTGTCAGGATTATGCTTATCTTGCTATCGCGCTCCTAAGGGCCAGCCATATTGAAGCGAGATTTGTCGAAGGATATGCACCTCAGAAACATGCCTGGGTTGAAGCAAAAATTGATGATAAGTGGCTGACTATGGATCCCACATGGGGGGCAGGATATATTCAAAATAATGTTTTTGTAAAAAAATATACCGATACGTATTTTGATCCTAATATGAAAGAATTCAAAAAAACTCATAAACGTACTGGAATCTCTTATTAAACCAACAATTTAAGGAAGAATGATGAAAGACTCAGGCGGCTCCGTTGCAGTCGTCTTATTTTTTTGAGGATCGTTACAATTCATAGTAAGCTTAGCTGATACGGCTTTCAAACATTCGAATGGGGTGATTATCATGAAAATAGCTATTATTGGGCTAGGCGATATTGCTAAGAAAGCCTATCTGCCTGTCCTTTCTCAAAAAGAAGGAATTGAACTAGTACTGTTTACAAGAAATGCAGCCACATTAAATGAGTTAGCAAGAAAGTATAAGATTAAAGAAAGTGTTCAGACGGTGGACGAACTTCTACAAAAGAACATTACGGCTGCTTTTGTCAGTACTGCTACAGAAGCGCATTTTGAAACAGCAGAAAAGTTACTTATGAATGGAATACATGTATACATAGACAAGCCTATCTCAATGAATGTAAAAGGAAACAAAAAGAATTGTTAATCTCTCAAAAGAAAGCGGAAAAATTGCTATGGTTGGCTTTAATCGCCGATATATTCCAAAAGTCAACGAACTAAGAAAAAAGGGAAAAGCAAGTTTGATCCTTATGCAAAAAAATAGATTTGCGTCTCCAGATAGTATAAGACGCTTTGTGGTAGAAGACTTTATCCATGTGGTTGATACCCTCAGATTTTTAATGAATACCACCGTTTTGGATGTAAAAGTTGAATACTTGAAAACAGGCAACATGCTCGATCACTTAGTCATACAACTTATTGGAGATGGATGTACCGCTTTAGGAATAATGAACCGCAACGGAGGAGTTACGGAAGAAATCATCGAGTATAATGCAGGGCATGACAAATATGTTGTAAATAGTCTCGTTGAAACCACCCACTTTCATAATAAAGAAGTGAGTATTTCTAAGTTTGGAGATTGGGAACCAACTTTGTTTAAACGCGGCTTCTACCAACTGGTCGATCATTTTATTGAGTGTGTGGAGCATAATAAGACGCCAGACCCCTCTATAGAGGACTCTCTTCTTACACATGAGATTTGCGAGCGGATTGTTACCTATATTGAAGCAGGGTCTGGAAAATAAAACCTCAACAAAAAGTCATAACCCCTTAGTTGGATAAAAATTAAATCTCATTAATTATTGTATAAGTACTGTTAAATAATGTAAGATTTATCTAACTGGAAAATAATTACTACATTTAGTTTGTCCAAAGGGGGACTTACCAATGACTTGGGATTATGAATATGACGTTGTAGTTGTTGGCTCTGGTGCAGCAGGTTTTTCGGCCGCAATCACAGCAAAAAAAGAAGGGTTACGTACACTATTAATTGAAAAAGAAAAACATTTTGGCGGTGCTTCCGCTTTATCAGGCGGCGGTGTTTGGATTCCGAATAACAGATATTTAGTTAAGGCTGGTGCTGCTGATAGTTTTAACGAATCTAAATTATATTTGGATTCCACAGTTGGCGATTTAGTAGCTGATAACATTAAAGAAATATACTTAAAAAAGGGAATTCAAATGTTGGACTATATGCACAACTTAGGACCGCATATGAGATTTTCCTATGCAAAAAACTACTCTGACTATTACCCAACGCATCCAGGCGGCAAAGGGAAAGGCCGATCAATCGAGCCAGAAGTAATTGATTTAAATAAATTACAAGATTGGAAGAGTATGCTTCTTCCTCCTTCGATGGATACAAAAGGTTTCGTTATGACAGGACAAGATTTCGTTAAAGTGAATATGATTACGCGAACCTGGGCTGGAAAAAGAGCTTCTGTCACACTAGGGTGGCGATTAATTAAGCATAAAGTATTAAAAAAAGATTATGCCTCTTTAGGAAGGGCTTTAATAGCCCGGATGGCTTTAACGTACAAGGATTTAAACGGTGAAATTTGGCTTGATTCGCCATTTATTGACTTTATTTATGAAAACGATCAAGTAACGGGTCTAACAGTAAATAAAAATGGTAAGCAAGTAACAATTAAAATCAATAAAGGGCTAATTTTTGGTTCAGGCGGATTCTCAAGAGATCAAGAAAAGCGAGATAAATTTCTTCCAAGTCCACAAAACGTCGATTGGACAAGTTCGCCAATAGGTCAAACTGGGGATATTATTGAACCATTTGCAAAACTGAATGCTCAGTTTGGATTGATGGACAGAGTTTGGGGTGCACCTACTGTCATTAATCATTTAGGAATGCCCTTCTTTCTTGTTGCTGATAGAGGCCTTCCAAATATGATCATCGTGGACCAAGACGGAAACAGATATATTAATGAACCGACTCCATACCATGAGTTCATTGATAAAATGTATGAACATAATGAAAAAACAGGAGGTAAAGCCATTACATCCTGGATTATTTTAGATGCAAGAGCTAAGAAAAGATATATTTTTACTGGTTTATTTCCCGGTCAGGATTTTCCTAAAGAATACTATGAGAATGGTATTGTTTTGAAAGGGAACACAGTCGAAGAATTAGAAAACAAATTATCTATTCCAAAGGGAAATCTAGTAAAAACAATAGACAGATTCAATGAGTTTGCTCGAAATGGGAAGGATTTAGACTTCCATCGAGGAGAAAATACACATGATAAGTATTACGGCGATCCTACTTTACCGAATCCGAATTTGCTTGAAATCAACGAGGCTCCATATTATGCAATGAAAGTTTACCCAGGCGATATCGGCACAAAAGGCGGTGTAGTGACGGACGAGTTTGCAAGGGTCGTAAAGGAAGACGGAACTATATTTGATAATGTATACGCTTGTGGTAATTGTTCAGCATCGATTATGGGACATTCATACCCCGGTCCAGGGGCAACGCTTGGACCAGGTATGACCTTTGGTTTCATAGCTTCTATGCACTGTAAGGATAAGTTATAAGTGTAAATAGCGTGTCAGCAAGCATTTGAATGGACAAGTTCAAATGCTTTTTGTCTTTTATGAAGTATGCGAGAAATAAAATACCCACATCTTCTAGTTAAAGATGTGTGTATAGATATTACTGACTATCTACTCAGCTTTTATACTTTTTCACAGGTATAAACATACCTTTAGCTACAAACAATCCAACGATTGAAAAGATTATTAATATATACAAAGTTATTGAGTAATTGATTTGTAAACTGATAATGACAGATGCAGTGATTGAGCCCATATAGCGAAACATAGAATAAATACCGGAAGCAACCCCCGTTAATTCCTTTGCTACTGATTCAAGAGAGGCAGCTTGCATTGAAGGCACCCCTAATCCTGAACCAATACCACCTAGAAATATAATCAATCCTGCAAAGATTAATTGATTATTAGTTGGAAGAATTAAATATAATACCAATGCTAGTATAAATAGGACAAAAGATAGTCTAATGGTCAACCCATGAGATTTCTGAATGGATTGTTACGTATATTTATGCAAAGACTAGAAAATAAAACCTCAACTAAACTCACATTAAATCTAAAATACCTATAAATAGACAATATGTGTTAAAGCACTTAGCTTTTTTACAATAATATAGTACAATTGGGAAAGAGAAATGGTGGATGTATTTGCAATACTATTTTTATAGGACTTATATCATATTATTATTTTCTTAATTCATTCATCATCTCGTCTCTAAATAAAACTATAAAGGTGTGTTTGTTTTGAAAGTAAAATTAAAAAGTTCAGCTGGCTTAACAAAAGAAGTTAAGATTGGATTCAGTTGGACTACTTTCTTTTTGGGTTTTTCCCCGCATTATTCCGTGGTGATTTAAAATGGGCTATAATAATGTTAATTGTAGAATTAGTTCTCGGTTCATTTACATTGGGAATAGGTGCTTGGGTAAGTGGTGTTGTATTCTCCTTTGTTTACAATAAAATATACATAAAAGAGCTAATTGAAAAAGGTTATACTCCTGCTGATGATCAAGCCCAATCTCAGTTGGAAAAAAGCCAGATATTATCACCAACAGCTTTCAGCGATTAAATAACTAAAAGTCCCTGCTCGTTAGTTTGATAGCTAAAGACCCTTACTCTTTTAGAGTAAGGGTCTTTAGCTTTACGATTGAGGTTTGTCTACATTAGATTAATCGCAGATTAAATTTCTCACCTTATTTATGATACGGTTCTCCGCAACTAATGTAAGTGCGATTTATTTCTTTTTCCGTTTTACAATTCTAGATAATCCATTATAAAGATTTTATATTTAACTAGAAAAGTGGAGCAGAGTTATATATATCTAGATGGTAAATATTCTTATCATATTTGTGTCAGACGTTTCTCTTTCATTGCTAGTCCTTGATTTAAAATTAAAGCACCTATCATTTGAATGATTGTCTTCACAATTACTTGACCCACAATAGCGGCTGGTACAGCTTCCCAAGGGATGAATCCTGCTCCTATTGGACTCAACCCAACGATAACAAAAACGACAGAATCAAGAAGTCCACCAACAATTCCGCTGTAAAAAACACGCCAAGCCATTGGTAGCTTCAAGCGCGTATAAATTTCTGTATCTGCTGTTTCAGCTATGGCAAATGATAAAGCAGATGCTGCAACAATCATTAGCGTATCTCCTAGTGAAAACGAAACGACTCCGGATAAGAATAACGCTAAGAATATAAATGCATATATTTTTGCTCGACCATACTTATTTTGCACAAGGTCTCGAAAGATGAAAGTTACTCCAACAAAAAGTGTCCCCATGGGAACGATAAACATACCAAACTCTAACGGTGCAAATCTTGCCGTTACAACATTTGCAGTTACAATTGATAATAAATAGAATAATATTCTCATAATTTTTCTCCTTTAAATACCACTAAACTACCACTAAATTTGTAGAAGCTTAGCAATGTTTATACATTCTTCCCTTGAAGCTCCCTCTTGGAATTTAAGTAATCCTCAAGTCCTTTTTTTCGCAGGTCTCTAATAACCTCTTCCTTGCCAACAAGGATTTATTCACTTCATCCCACAATAACTAATCATTATCTTTTATCGGTTATCAATCTTTTCAGGATGAAGATCATGATTCATTAAACGATAGTTTGCGATTTCTTCGTATTTCGTTCCTGGTCTTCCAAAATTGCACCATGGATCAATAGATATACCACCACGTGGCGTGAATTTCCCCCAAACCTCAATATATCTTGGGTCTAACAGCTTGATTAAATCATTCATAATAATATTCACGCAATCTTCGTGGAAATCACCATGGTTTCTAAAGCTAAATAAGTACAGCTTCAGTGATTTACTTTCAACTAATTTTTTCTCTGGAATGTATGAAATATAAATTGTCGCAAAATCCGGTTGTCCCGTGATTGGGCATAAACTCGTAAACTCCGGACAATTAAATTTCACAAAATAATCACGATTCGAATGCAGATTCTCTACTGACTCTAATACCTCAGGTGCATAGTCAGTTGCATATTGTGTGTTCTGATTCCCTAATAATGTTAAATCTTTTAATCCTTCAGTGAACTTGCGGCCAGACATAAAAAAAACCTCCTTGAAAAGTAATACCGAATCTTTTCACGGAGAGGCGCTGACATTTTCTATACAACTTACATAAAAAATACGCCATATCCAATTATGGACATGGCGTATTTTTCATGTATCCATAGTTTTTTATAGAGGGTATCAGCTATGAACCTCTCCTGATAAGTTTCAGGTATTTTATATTTGAATATAATACAATATATAAAAATAAATGTCAAATTAAGAATACGATGAACCACTTTATTTCAATAACCGCCCTTACTTGTTATACGGTTTCACCTCTGTGTATCTAAATGAGGGTTCTATATGAGCAATAAGCCATTCCCTTCAGGTGTTCACGTTCTTGCCCGACCTGTTTTTGGCTTCGCTCGACCCAACCTTCGCTCTCGATAGTTCTTATCTGCTGTCATCTCTATGCAACAGAGCCATTCTGAAGTCATCTGTGGGTGAATAAAGGCAAAAGACTTGTAAGGAGCAACCCAATTCTTTTTCCTATATGCTCTATCGAAAGAAAATAAAGTAGGGTTCTCGATTCAAAACATGAAAATGTCTCCCTGTTCGCTAACATAGCTTATCATTTTATGGTCTTAATACAATTTTCCCCGTGCTTTTGCGGCTTTCTAGAAAATGATGCGCTTTGCGGCCATCTCGCAGTGCAAATACCGTTGGCTCAGATACCGTTACTTTCCCCTCTTCTATCCAGCGGAACAACTCGGCTGAACGGGCTTCCCGTTCCTCACGGGAAGTAAGAACATTCCAAAGGTCCCCACCAGTCAAAGTCTTTGACGTATCCATCAACATTCTTGGGTCAACCGGAGCTGGGTTTCCCCCTGCCATTCCAAAAAATACAACCGTTCCCCCAATGCGAGTTGCTGCAAAACTGTCTTCGAGCGTGGAGCCTACTGAGTCATAGACTACATCTACACCTTTTCCGTTTGTTTCCTCTAAAACTTTTCCCTTCCAATCATCCGAGTACAAGAAAACCTGATTCACTCCAGCTTTCTTAGCTGCGGACGCCTTCTCCATAGAAGAGGTTAAACCAATGACCCTTCCACCTAGGAGCTTTGCAATTTGGACGAGCAACTGTCCAACGCCCCCTGCTGCCGCATGAACCAGAATTATATCATTCTCCTTAACGGCATAACTATCTTTTGTTAAATAGTGGGCAGTCAAGCCTTGCAGCAAAACGGAAGCCGCCTCTTCAAATGAAATGGTCTCTGGAAGAGGAATTGCCTTTTCCCTCGGAACTGCCACTTGTTCCGCGTTAGCATATGGGACATCGGCAAATGCAACAGGGTCGCCAACACTGATTCCTTGGACATTAGTTCCCGTCTTTTCAACGACTCCTGCCCCTTCATAACCTAAAATAAACGGGGAATTACCAGTAAGATGATAGTTCCCTTTTCTTCTATAAATATCTGCAAAATTCAAACCAATTGCTTTCATCCTTACTAATATTTCATCAGGTCCGATAACGGGGTCCGCAATTTCAAGATATTCTAGTACTTCCGGTCCTCCGAATGTATTAAACACAAGTGCTTTCAAATGAATGACCTCCTCTTATATATTTTTCCAATCGTAATTAAATTAAATTACGATTGGAAATGCAAATCAGTTTCTCTCCTTTTGGAAGGATAGGGTGATTAATAAAAACCTCATTTACTTATGATACGGTTCTCCCCGATTGATCCGGTACGCTCGATACACCTGTTCCACCAGGATTAGTCTCATTAACTGATGTGGAAAGGTCATTCTAGAGAACGAGAGCGCTTCATCGGCCCGCTTCATGACCTCTTTGCTTAGGCCGAGCGAACCACCGATAATGAAGCAGATTTTGCTTGTGCCATAGGTGGCAAGCTTGTCGATGGTTTCTGCAAGTTCTTCGGAAGATTTAAGTTTTCCTTCAATGGCTAAGGCAATGACGTGAGCATCCGGGTGGATCTTCGAGAGGATGCGCTGCCCTTCTTTTTCTTTAATTTGTTCCATTTCTATGTCGCTGAGTGTCTCTGGCGCTTTTTCATCAGCCAGTTCAATCATGTCGATTTTTGCATAAGCAGATAGACGTTTCAGGTACTCCTCAATCCCCTGTTTTAAGTACTTTTCTTTCAATTTTCCGACGGTGATAATGGTAATATTCATCGATTCCCCTACTTTACAAACAGTTTACGAACAAGTTACAAACATATTATCCACAATAGTTATCCACATATCCACAAAAATTATCCACATGTTGTATGCGAATATTAGTTCCCTACCATATATACAGCTTGATTAGGACAATATTCACAGTTTGTTGATAACTTTTCATCTGTCACTTTATTCAAAACTGGATAGGTTTCATGTTCATCTACCACTATATCTAACGCTAGTTCTACATGTTCTTGGCAGCAATAAATCATTAATTTCCCTCCTTACTTCCAACTTTCATCCACACTAGATCAATCATTCCATACTTATTTATCCACAAATTGAGTTCAAGCATACATTCATTTGTGGATGACTGATAATTTTTTCTCATCTGTCATCGTACCAAATTACTCAAAAAGCGCAAGTACAGAAAAAGGCAGGAATGATTCCTTCCTGCCTTTCTTTTTATAATTGTTCTTCAGTAAGCTTAACTGCAGCTGTTTCCTTTTTACCAGCACGGTAATAGGTAATCGTAATACTGTCTCCTATTTGCTTATCGTTGTATAAGTACTTTCTTAGACCGACTACGTCTTTGATCTCTTCCTTATCCATCTTGATAATTACATCGAATTCCTTTAGTCCAGCTTTGGCTGCTGGCGAGTTCGGCTGTACACTTGTAATCGCTACACCTGAGCTCACATTCTCGGGCAATTTGAGTGTGTTTTTCTGGTGGTACTGTGAAATTTCTTCTACAGAAGCCAAACTTACTCCCATATAGGCACGTTTAACTTCCCCGTATTTTTCAATATCATTAATAATTGGCACAACTGAGTCAATCGGGATAGAAAGTCCAATGCCTTCAACTGCACTTTCTGCAATTTTCATTGAATTAATGCCAATTACCTGTCCCTTCATGTTCACAAGTGCTCCACCGCTGTTTCCCGGATTGATTGCAGCATCTGTCTGAATAACTTCTGCATTCCAGTCTACCTGTCCATCTTCATTAATATCAACTTCTATTGTTCGTTCCAATCCTGATATAATCCCCTGTGTAATTGAACCAGAGAATTGCAGACCAAGTGGATTTCCAATGGCGATGACTGGTTCACCTGGTTTCAGTGCCGTAGATTTTCCAAACTCTGCGATTGTTTGAACCTTTGCTCCTGCTACTTCAACAACTGCAAGATCTGTCCAAGGATCGCTTCCCATCAATTTAGCTGGCAGCTTCGTTCCATCGGCAAGTGTCACCTCAAGTTCGTTTGCACCTTCAATTACGTGGTTATTCGTAACAATATACGCCTTGTCTCCTTCTTTTTTATATACCACACCTGATCCGCTTCCAGCCTCTGCAGCTTCTCCTTGCTGTCCCCAGAAGTTCGTTTGCTGTATATTTGTAATGCCCACTACAGCATCACTAGCCTTGTCTCCAGCGTCAATAACTGCCGATGTAACATCGATTGAAATATCTTGTACATGTTCAGCCGATTTTTCATTGTTTTTTGATTGACCAGCATTTTCAGTTTCCGTTCCATTATCATTATTGTTTACAACGGTTAATACGAGCAGTGCACCAATTAACACTCCCGCTAATGCCGCAAAAAAATAACCGATTTTACTTCCCCTTTTTCGTGTTTTTTGATTACTCTCCTGTTCATCAAAGTATCCCAAGGTTTACTCATCCTTTCTTTTGGTTCATGTACATATACTACCTATTCATTCTATGTTATACCCATTATTATACTCTCGATACAAGAAATAGCTTAATAAAAACACTCTGAAATTTTCCACAAAAAAGGGCTGAAGGTTGTTTCCCTTCAGTCCCTCGCTATCCCTTACACACTTACTAGTTCTGTTGCTTTTTTTGGATCCGTATCATAAATTGAAAACTGTTCACCAACAATGATCCCTTGTGTTTTCAATGTTTGCTCCACAGACATCCTGGCCAAATCTTTCATGTTATTATCTAGACTTAGATGCGCCAGGTAAATACGTTTAGTCCGATCACCAGCAACCTCACTCATTGCAAGAGCTGCATCTTCATTTGATACATGTCCTACATCACTTAAAATACGGCGCTTAATATTCCAAGGATAACGTCCCATTCTTAGCATAGAAACATCATGATTGCTTTCAAAGATATATGCTTCAGCATTTGAAATGATCCCTTTAACTCGATCGCTTACGTAACCGGTATCGGTTATTAAAACGACCTTCTTACCCTCATGATGGAAGGAATAAAACATCGGTTCAGCTGCATCATGAGAGACACCAAATGATTCAATATCCAAGCTGCCAAACGTTTTAATTTGTTCCATTTCAAAATGGAACTTTTGTTCAATCGGAATCTGTCCGATATTTCGTTCCATAGCATTCCACGTTTTTGCATTCGCATAAATAGGTAGTTTATGTTTTCTCGCTATTACGCCTAGTCCCTTAATATGGTCACTGTGCTCATGAGTAACAAGAATGCCTGAGAGCTTGGACATATCACGTCCAATATCGCTGAAAAGACCTTCTAACGCTTTACCACTCAATCCGGCATCTACTAGGAAGGATTGATCCTCCGTCTCTACGAAAAAGGCATTTCCTGTACTCCCGCTTGCGAGAACACTAAAATGCATTGTCATTCCACTCACTCCAGTATTTTTTCTTCCGTATTTAACTCAATTACTTCACCATCAAATGCATTAACAAATAGATCAAGTTCACCATTTACAATAATTCTCCAAGTTGGAACCAATAGTTGAGATACAGTAGCAGCTTGTAGTGAATTATAATACCCTAGTTCTGCTTGAATATCGCTTTTCGGTGCAATATCACCATTGTAATAGAGAGAGATAATCGCTTGTTCTGCCTGTTGAAGTTCTCTTTCCTTTTGGTACTTTTCAATTTCAACCAGATACGTTTGTTCGTAGGAGATCATATTGTTTTTATCATCAAGGAAAATAGTCACTTTTCCCTTACTGTTGTTGTAAAACATCTTATTTTCTACATACTGATAAAAAACAATCGTTTTAGCTTCCTTATCATAGGACCAAAAGCGATAATCTTTGCCATAAAGGATATTTTCCTTTAAAAACGTTTCAAGTTCTATTGCCGAGTTTTTGCTAGAGAACTTTATTTTTTTTTCAAAGTTACCCGTCAATTTATTCTTATTAATAATGGTTGTTTTCTGATCCTTAAGTTCCTTCAGCCTATCTGCTTCCTTTGTGAAATCCTTACTTTTTGCGGTAAGATAATTCTCTCTCAGTTTATTTTTCGGCAGGTTATCATACGTAATGTCTTCAAGTTTTAATAACTCTACGTCTGAAGGTCTGCTTACAAAGGGTGTATTGAAGCTTGCTTTTTTTTCAATATATTGATAAAGCAGAAAAATATCAAGGGTTAAAAAAACAATAATAAAAAGCGTTTGCGTTTTGTTCCAGTCCATCCCTACTCGCCTCCCAGTTCAGCAAACGAAACGATGGTCCAAGTATCACCAGAACGGTAATACCAAGCGGGTTCAAGTGTCACGAATTTATCATCTGACGATGGTTTCGATAAACGGTAGCCAACGACTAAATCTTGAAGCTTGCTCAGTTGAAAACCTTCTTTCATTTTCAACGCCTTTATCGCTTCCCTCCCTGTTGGCAGTTCAACCTCAGCACCATCAGATTGTAAAGGGAAATCAAGAGCGAAAGCAGGACGTTTATAACGATAAATATTGGCATTGCCCCAAACCTGTTCAATTTTAGACATTCCTAATTCATTAAATACTGGAATCCCCTCAATAAACAACTGGAAAAAGATACTCTGGTCATTTTCTTTAAGACCTGCAAACTGATATTGATTTTCTTCCCATCCTGCATGATTATTTACATGGTTTATGCTTTGCTGAATGATTTCACTTGATGAAAAACTGTTCATCGTATTCCCTTTTTCAGTGGTATCCACATAAGAAATTAAGGAATTACTTCGAACTGTCATCAAGCTGCCGTCATCTGAATACTCCTCTCCATCCTCCACTTTTTCAGTTCGGACTTCTGAGGGATTATCAAACAGAGCTTTTTTGAGGTTACTCAAATTCACGTATTTAATACTATAGATGAGCTTCTCTAATTTCGGTTTTTCTTTCAGAATAAACAATGTACGTTCTTTACTAACCTTGTACGATTCATATTCAGGTAAAGTTTGAGCCTTTTTATAGTAGGTTTGATAAAACCCTTCCATATCCGCTCCATTTAATTTACTTTCTATAACTTCCTTGTTTTTTGTTGAAACAAAATAAATCGATGAGTCTCTTTGGCTTGACTCTTTCGCTTGAAAAACAATTCGGTCAAACGAAAAGCTCGGTAAATCCTTTTCATTACTATTGAGAAGCATATTAAAAATTTTAAACGGTACTTCATCTGTTAACAAAATTTCTGTATTAGCCTCACTGTGCAGAAAATTGCTGAATTCTCCAGCTGACCCAGCCTTTTCAGAAGAGACATCTTTATAACCATTTAAAGTCCATTTAGATAAATTAGCTTGGAATTTATCCAATTCGACACTGTCGGTCATTTGAAAATGACTACCGCCTGAATGAAAAAGAATCCCTCTTAACTTAAGAATATCGTTAATTTCTTTTTCTTCTGTTTTAACCGGGATAAACCCATTGGGATCTATGTCTTCATATTCGGGCTGGGTCGTCCAAATATTCCATGTCAACACTGCACTTGTGACAATTAAAATCGTCAGAGTAATGCTTTTCACATGTTCAAAATTCATGACCACTCATCCTCTTGTTCCTGTTCGTACGGTAGGGTAAAGAATACAGTCGTTCCTTTGCCTTCCACACTTTCAGCCCAAATTTTCCCGCCATGAGCGACGACCATTTCTTTAGCAATAGCAAGTCCTAATCCAGTGCCGCCGACATTCCTTGATCTAGCTTTATCAACACGGTAAAACCGTTCAAAGATCTTATCAAGAGTGTTTTTAGGAATTCCCACTCCTTCATCACTAATACTAATCACAATCTGTTCATCTGCTTCACGGATTCTAAAGGTAATTTGTCCGCCCTCCGGGGAGTATTTCATTGCATTAGAAATAATATTGTAGAGTACTTGGGTGATTTTATCTTCATCGATTTCGACATAAAAAGCTGTTCTTGGTACATCTCTTTTAAAAATAATATCTTCTTTTTTCGACATTTCCAGCCGATCAATGATGTTTGTAAAGAAGGTGCTAAAGTTAACCCAGTTCTTTGAAAATTGATAATCTTTGCTGTCCATCTTCGACAATTGAAGCAGGTCATTCACAAGGCGGATCATTCGCTCTGTTTCATTTTGCGTGACCCCTAGAAATGCCGGAGCTATCTCCTCATCCTGCCAGGCACCTTCAGCAAGAGCTTCCAAATAACTACGCATCGTCGTTAACGGTGTACGCAGCTCATGAGAGACATTTGCTACAAACTCACGGCGATCTTCCTCGATCTTTTCCTGTTCGGTAATATCATGCAGCACGGTAATTAAGCCATTAACAAAGCCAGTTTCTTTTTGAATAACGGAAAAATTAGCACGTAGTACATATGGTTGATTCTGTTTACTATAATCAAGAATGACAGATTCTCTTTCTTCAAGTAAATCCTCGAAGGTATATTCTTCTTCCAGCCCAAGCAGTTCAATTATGGGCTGACCTAATACTGTTTCACGTGAAACATCTAATAAACGTGCTGCCGGGTCATTAATCAAGTTCACTCGTCCTCGACGATCAGTTGAAATAACTCCATCAGTCATAAACGATAATACGGAAGACAGCTTTCTGCGTTCCCCTTCTGTACTCGACTGGGAATCTTGAAGCTTTTTAGTCAGCGTATTAAAGGTGACAGCAAGCTGACCAATCTCATCATCGCCATACACTTTTACTTTACGAGAAAAGTTCCCTCTAGACATAGCTATTGCCTGTTTTCGCATATCCGTCATTGGCCGGGTAATGGTTTGACTGAGAAATACCCCTAATATTGCCGTAATAACAAGTGCTATAGCTGTTCCGGTAATAAATATAGTATTAATTTCATTCATTTCTTCGAATACGTTTTCCATATCCGCAATTAAATAGACCACACCAATCACCGTCGAATTTTCAGTAATAGGCGTTGCAAGCACCCACATGCGCCGGCCCGTATCCTTGTCACGCTGAATTTCACTATGCTCTCGGCCGACTACAAGTGTCCGCTTGACAAGAAAATCAGTTGTTTTCTTTCCGACGAGTGCTTGATTACTAGTATTCGATGTTCCAATCACTCTCTTTGATCTTTGTTCGACGACACGAACCTCGGTTATATCGTTATTGCCATTATTCTTATCTAGAAGGATTCCATTGATTGCGACTTCAAGCGGAGGATCACTTTCTGTTCTTTCTTTTGTCATTTCTTCACCTATGCTGTAGGTCAGAAGATTAATATGACTGGTAATTGATTTCTGAAAGTTTTCCTTCAATTTACCTTCTAATTCAGCAACAAAATATACACCGATAATCTGCATGGCTACAAAGATTAGCAGCACGTAGATAAGGACAAACTTCACGTGAATAGAACGAAATAAGCCTAGCTTTTTCATGGTTATTACTCCTGTTCAGGGTTACGCAGGTAATAACCTACCCCTCTTCTTGTGACAATCCAGCCTGGGTGACTTGGATTATCTTCGATTTTTTCACGTAAACGTCTCACTGTTACGTCTACCGTACGAACATCTCCAAAGTAATCATAGCCCCAAACCGTTTGCAGAAGATGTTCTCGTGTCATAACTTGTCCAATATGTTTGGCTAAGTAATGGAGCAATTCAAATTCTCTATGCGTTAACTCAATTGTATCGCCGCGCTTAGATACAACGTACGCATCTGGATGTATCGTTAAAGGTCCAATAGAGATTTCTTTTGATTCTTCTTCTGGGTTTGGCGCAGCTACTATTTGATGACGACGGAGATTGGCCTTTACACGAGCGATGATTTCTCTCGTACTAAATGGTTTCGTTACATAATCATCTGCTCCTAGTTCTAGACCTAGTACTTTATCTATCTCCGAGTCCTTAGCTGTCAGCATAATAATAGGTGTTTCATATTTTTTTCTGACTTCACGACAAACTTCCATACCGTCACGCTGTGGAAGCATGATATCTAGAAGGATCAGATCTGGCTGTAATTCCTCGACCATTTTAAGTGCTTCATTGCCATCATAAGCGCAATATACATCATAGCCTTCTTTCTTTAAATTGAATTGCAGAATATCTGCAATCGGCTTCTCATCATCTACTACTAAAATCTTTTTTTCCATATTCTTGTTTCTCCTTTGTCAAATGGTAGCTGTTATCTAAATAGCCTTCTACTTCGTTAGTAAAATAGCTTAATGATTTAATCTAGTTTTTCACTATGAATTTTTCTTTTGTTAAAACCGTACAGTGGTACCTTGAGCATACATATATTCTCTATTATACTTTATCACTTACTAGGCTTTAAATCATCTATTACCTATTTCCATTGGGTAATACCGCCTCCACAATACATGTCAAAAGCCTCCGAATCTAAGGTTCAGAGGCTTTTGATCTAGTACTTATTGATTAATATACTTAAGCGGGTCAGCAAGCGCACCATTTTTATGAATTTCAAAATGAAGATGTACACCTGTGGAATGGCCTGTGGACCCCATCACACCTATTTTCGTTCCTTTAGGTACTACTTGTCCGGAATGAACAGCTAACGAGTCTAAATGGGCATAAGTTGTTTTATAGCCGTTTTTATGATCAATGATGACCATATTTCCATACCCAGAGCCTATTCCAGCGAATTCTACCACGCCATTGTCCGCAGCTGTAATTGTTTTGGTTACCGGACGGGCAATATCAATCCCTTTATGCAATTTACCCCATCGTTGTCCTTGCTTGCTGGAGATATAACCTCCGTCTGCAGGCCATGCAAAGGTTCCTGTCCCTCTGGAAGGCACTTCTTTTGTTCCTTCTCTTTCCACTTGTGTAACTGCTTCTGATGCCACACGGTCATCTGTAACCGTTTCTTCAATAGGCTGTCCATTCATTTCAATTGTTTTATACGTAATAACCCGGTTCCCAGGTTTCCCTTTTACATCTGTTTTCTTTTCACCTTCATAAAGTTGTTCATCTTTAATAATTTTAGTCTCGAAAGCTATTTTTTTATTCCTAAAGACTTCTCTTTCAACTCGAATATCTAGATAAGATACAGGGACTTCAACTTGCAGTTCTGTACCTGACTCTAGTTTCGTCTCATCATTAATATCCGGATTTAATTCTAATAGTCTTGTTATTTCAACGTCAGTAATGTCTTCAATATCTGCCAGCGTTTCTTCATCCTTTGTTTCATAGACCGCATTAACATGCGTACCTTCATTAATCACTTCAATTGCTTCTTTAACATCAATCAGTTTAGCCGGATCTACATGAACAGCTTTACTTTCAACAGACTTTGATAATAGAATATCTGTTACACGGCTTTCCTGTGTATCGTTTACTTCCCCTTGTTTCTTTCCTTCATATTGTTCAAGTTCTTTTTCCGTCACATACTGAAGAAGTATGCTTTTTATTACTTCCTCGGCATCGGCCTTTGATGAGACATAAGCAACCCCTTCATCACCAATCATAATTTCGTAAGCATCCGCTTTGACTTTAAGATCGTGAATGACTTTATCAATAACCAAGCTATCCCGGTCAGGTTCCTCAAACATTTGTTCAGGTATGAGCGTTACCTGACTATCCGCATTAATGACGGCATCTGGGTATGCTGCTTTTGTATCCTCTACTTTTTCTTCTAAACTCGACTGTAAACCTTTATCATCAGTCAAACTTCCAACAAAATCATCATCAACATACACATGCTGCACCGTCTTCATTTCTGATGTTTCATTTTCTTTGGCAGATGAATGTATCGGAAACAGTAAAACAACTGCACATGCGGCAAGGAATCCTTTAAAAAGAGTACATCTATTATATAACTTGAACATTTTTCCTTATTCCTCCTTGAAGAAACAGCCATTATAATGACAAGAAGATATCTTATAACCTAAAGTCTTTCGATATGTAGGTATAAATGACTAGATTCATTAAACATTTTTTCCCTTCATTACTCTATCATATTGTCGAAACCATTCTGAAAGAGAGGCTAATTTGTAATAAAAATGTATAGATACTGACATCATGTTACAAAACAAAAAATCGTTTATTACATGTATTTACCTGTTATTTGCATCGGGAATGTTCGTCTGTCAGTAAGAATGACATTTGGGGTTGGAAAAATAAAGTATGAATGAATTAGGTATATGACAAAAAGATTACAGAAGAGGAAAGAAGCGAGTTAATTATAAACACAAAAAAAACGCCCTAAAGGCGTTTAAGAGATGGCGCGGGACGGAATCGAACCGCCGACACAAGGATTTTCAGTCCTTTGCTCTACCGACTGAGCTACCGGGCCATAATTTATTTTATTTCATTTCGGTATGAACCTGAAAGGCTCAATGAAATAAGCTGAACATTTAAAAATGGCGGTCCGGACGGGACTCGAACCCGCGACCTCCTGCGTGACAGGCAGGCATTCTAACCAACTGAACTACCGGACCAAAGTGACCCCTACGGGATTCGAACCCGTGTTACCGCCGTGAAAGGGCGGTGTCTTAACCGCTTGACCAAGGGGCCATTACAAAAATAAAAATGGTGAGCCATGTAGGATTCGAACCTACGACCCTCTGATTAAAAGTCAGATGCTCTACCAACTGAGCTAATGGCTCGTACAATTAACAGCAGCAAATGCTCTGTTTTTACTTTCTTTTGTGACGACGCTTTTTATATTATCATAGATTATGACTTTTTAGCAATAGTATTTTAAAATAAATTTCAGTATTATTTTTAACGGTGTTTTTTCTTTGTCATTTTAATGATCTCAATCCATGCCACACGGTACAAACAAATCAATAAAGCAGGATAACATTGTCTCTTATGGACCGCTTAATATCAGCTTATTTTACTATGAAATTACCATGTAAGCGTCATATAAAAACTGGGATATCCAAACCTTAATAGAATGAATATCCCGAGATGTTTTTTTATACTATACGCCAAGGGTTTATAACAATGTTCGTCTGTGTACGGTCTGGACCGACAGAGAATGTTGCCAACGGTATTTGGGTCAGCTGAGACACACGCTCTACATAGTGACGTGCATTTTCAGGCAGTTCATCTAGTGAACGACAGCCGGTAATATCTTCTTTCCAACCAGGAAGTTCTTCATATACTGGTTCACACTTAGCCAGAATATTAAGGTTAGCTGGAATTTCTTTAATCACTTCACCATTATATTTATATGCAACACAAATTTTTACGGTTTCGATTCCTGAAAGGACATCGATTGAATTTAAAGAAAGGTCTGTAATTCCACTAACACGGCGGGCGTGGCGGACAACAACCGAATCAAACCAGCCTACACGGCGCGGTCTTCCTGTTGTTGTACCATATTCGCGTCCAACCTCACGGATTTGATGACCAATTTCATTTTCTAACTCTGTAGGGAAAGGACCATCTCCTACTCGGGACGTATAGGCCTTACAGACACCAACCACATGATTGATTTTTGTTGGTCCTACACCTGATCCAATAGCGACGCCGCCAGCAACTGGATTAGAAGATGTAACGAAAGGATACGTACCTTGGTCAATATCCAGCATCACACCCTGTGCACCTTCAAAAAGGACACGTTTTCCATCGTCAATTAAATCATTTAAGACAACAGACGTATCACAAACATATTTCTGTACCTGCTGACCGTAGTCGAAATATTCATCAAGAATATCTTCCAGCTTAAAGCCATCTGTTTCATAAATACGTTCAAGCAGAAGATTCTTTTCTTTAAGGTTATGAGCTAGTTTTTCTTCGAAGATTTCACGATCTAATAAATCGGCCATCCGAATCCCTGTACGAGCTGCTTTATCCATATAAGCAGGTCCGATTCCCTTTTTAGTCGTACCGATTTTATTTGCTCCCTTACTTTCTTCTTCTACTTCATCCAGTCTAATATGGTAAGGAAGAATAACATGCGCACGATTTGAAATTCGCAGATTATCTGTTGAAACTCCACGTTCATGTAAATAAGCAAGTTCTTTAACTAGCGCCTTCGGATCAACCACCATACCATTTCCAATTACACAAACTTTATCGCTATAGAAAATTCCAGAAGGAATTAAGTGCAGTTTATAGGTTTCACCATTAAATTTAATTGTATGTCCAGCGTTATTTCCGCCTTGATAACGTGCGATTGCTTCCGCGTTTTCTGATAAAAAGTCTGTAATTTTGCCTTTACCTTCGTCGCCCCACTGTGTTCCAACTACTACCACTGATGACATTTCAAAGCACCTCCACGGGTTTACGTACTCCCAGTTTACAAACCGGGTTCTTATCAAACAAAACTATTTTACCAATAAACACAGGTGTCAGTCAACCAAATAGACGAACAATATTCTCGTTTATATATTTGTTCGTTCGTGAATAATCTCTTTTTCTACTAGTTATACGATAGAAACTATAAAAAAATACACTCTTTCATAGTTGAAAGAGTGCCAAACTCATGCACCGGGAGGCATTGAGGAATCATCGAACCGCCGTTCAAGATTTACGAATTTATTATATTCTTTAACAAAAGCAAGCGAAACTGTACCAACGGGGCCGTTACGCTGTTTAGCGATAATAATTTCAATGATATCTTTGTTCTCAGATTCTTTATCGTAATAATCATCACGATATAGAAAGGCAACAATATCGGCATCCTGCTCAATACTTCCTGATTCACGGATATCAGACATCATAGGACGTTTGTCTTGACGCTGCTCTACACCGCGGGAAAGCTGAGAAAGAGCAATAACTGGAACCTGTAATTCCCTGGCCAGTGCCTTAAGAGACCGTGAAATCTCTGAAACTTCTTGTTGACGATTCTCGCCAGAACGGCCATTTCCTTGAATTAATTGAAGATAATCAATTAAGATCATCCCAAGACCTTGTTCTTGCTTTAAACGACGGCATTTCGACCGAATCTCTCCAATTCGAACACCTGGTGTATCATCAATATAAATTCCGGCATTAGACAGGCTTCCCATTGCCATGGTAAGTTTCCGCCAGTCTTCATCCGTTAATGAACCTGTCCGCAGGTTCTGAGCGTTAATGTTCCCCTCAGCGCACAGCATACGCATGACAAGCTGTTCAGCACCCATCTCAAGACTAAAGATAGCTACGTTTTCTTCGGTCTTTGTAGCCACGTTCTGAGCGATATTAAGCGCAAAGGCGGTTTTCCCTACTGATGGACGGGCAGCTACAATAATTAAATCGTTACGCTGAAATCCGGCTGTCATTCGATCTAGTTCCGTAAATCCTGTTGGAATTCCGGTCACATCACCTTTACGGTTGGTCAGAACTTCAATGTTATCGTAGGTGCGAACGAGTACATCCTTAATATTTTGAAATGCACCAGCATTTTTCCGCTGTGCAACCTCCATAATATTTTTTTCTGCTTCACCTAGCAGTTCTTCCACTTCATCCTCACGGCTGTATCCTTCTTGCGCAATATTAGTAGCCGTACGAATTAACCGTCTTAACAGTGATTTTTCTTCAACAATTCGTACATAATATTCCACATTGGCAGCAGTAGGCACGGATCCTGCCAGTTCACTTAAATAGGATACCCCGCCGATTTCTTCTAAATTCTTTGAAGCTGAAAGTTCTTCACTTACAGTAATTAAATCCACTGCTTTACCATGATCATTCAGCTTAAGCATTACCGTATAAATCTTTTGGTGGGAGCTGCGGTAAAAATCCTCAGGGATTAACACCTCTGACGTGACTGTCATGGAAGCAGGTTCTAAAAATATCGCGCCTAATACCGCTTGCTCAGCATCGATATTCTGCGGTGGTATCCGGTCTTGAAAAACCTCATTCATCTATTTGACCTCCTATTCTAGAGGGGTTCTCTCACTATGCTCTGCAAAGAAAAAATGTGAAAGGACCTAATGCCCGATCACATTTTTTATCTACTTCTATTTTAACAATTTTTCATAAATATGAAAGCACTAAAATTAGCTAATTTCTTTAACATGAACTGTTAATGTCGCTGAAACCTCTGGGTGAAGCTTAACAGCAACCTTTGTGTGACCAAGAGAACGAATTCCGTCATTTAATTCCATTTTACGTTTATCGAGTTTAATACCGTGTTTTTTTTGAAGTTCTGCTGCAATTTGCTTCGTTGTAATTGAACCAAAAAGACGGCCGCCTTCTCCTGCTTTTGCCTCTAACTCAACTGTAATCTTTTCTATTGTCTCTTTTAATTCTTTGGCTTGCTCTAATTCTTCAGCTGCTAAATTATTTTCTTTATTTTTTTGTGCTTCTAATGTTTTCACATTTGTATTACTAGCTTCGACCGCTAATCCTTGCTTTAACAGGAAGTTATGTGCATATCCGTCAGCAACATTTTTAACATCACCTTTTTTACCTTTACCTTTTACGTCTTTCAGAAAGATCACTTTCATTATGTTTGTCCTCCTTCTAAATATTCATCTATTGCTGCTTTTAATTTTAACTCTACTTCTTGAACAGTACCAGTCTGCTGTGTTGCCGCATTGGTTAAGTGACCACCGCCGTCTAGCATCTCCATAATGATTTGAACATTGATATCTCCTAATGACCGCGCACTGATGCCAACGACCTCTTCTGAGCGCAATGCAACAACAAAGGAGGCACTAACGCGATCCATAGTCAGGAGTGTATCTGCTGCCTGAGCAATCAGCACTTGGTCATGGATATCATTCGGTTGAGCAACAGCAATCGCAATTCCCTGTTTATAAAAGGACACCGATTCAATTAATCTCGACCGTTTAATATAGGTTTCGACATCTTCCTTCATAAACTTTTGAACGAGTACAGTGTCAGCTCCTCTTGCTCGTAAGTAGGAAGCCGCATCAAATGTCCTTGATCCGGTTCTAAGCGAGAAGCTCTTGGTATCGACAATAATCCCTGCTAATAGGGCAGTTGCTTCGAGCATGTCTAACTTGCCTCTTTTAGGCTGGTATTCAAGTAGTTCTGTTACTAATTCTGCTGTTGAAGATGCATATGGCTCCATATACACAAGCAGTGAATTATTAATAAACTCTTCTCCTCGACGATGGTGGTCAATTACGACTACTTTATCAATCCGGTTTAAGAGTCTTTCTTCAATTAACATAGATGGTTTATGCGTATCCACCACGACTAATAGGGTATCATCAGTAATCATTTCAGTGGCAGCATCTGGAGTAATGAAGCGCTCGTATAAATCAGGCTTATTTTTAATTTCATCCATAAGCCTGCGAACACTATTGTCAATTTCATTAACATTCACGACTATGTACCCTTCACGCTGATTCATTTGGGCTACCTTCAAAATTCCAATAGCAGAACCGATGGCATCCATATCAGGGAATTTATGACCCATCACGATTACCTTATCACTGTCTACCACGATATCTTTAAGTGCATGAGAGATGACGCGAGCCCGAACACGAGTCCGTTTTTCCATGGGGTTGGTTTTTCCTCCAAAGAATTTAACTTTACCATTTGCTTGTTTAATGGCCACTTGATCACCGCCGCGGCCAAGAGCCAAATCTAAACTTGATTGAGCAAGCGTTCCTAGTTCAGGAAGCATAGACACCCCTGATCCGACCCCAATGCTCAAAGTAAGCGGTACATCTTGTTTTGCTGTTTTTTCCCTGATTTCATCAAGGATTGAAAACTTCCCTTTTTCAAACTGATGCAGGATTGCTTCGTTGAATACGGCAATATACCGGTCTGACGATGTCCGTTTTAAAAAGGCACCGTTATCCTTTGCCCAATGATCAAGCAAAGATGTGACCATACTGTTAAGAGAGCTTTTTCGCTGATCATCCATTCCTTGTGTTAATTCATCATAATTATCGAGGAAAATAATCGCGATTGCTGTACGTTCGTTTTCATATTGCTTCTCAATTTCTACTTGCTCAGTGACATCAAAAAAGTACAACAGCTTTTCTTCCACTTTATGGATTACCTTGAATTTGCGATCATGCAGGGTAACCGTCTCGGTTTCTATATCCTGTTTAATTAACGGAACAATCATTTCAGCTACATCGTATAAAGACCGTCCAGCGAGTGAATCTTCATCAAAACAAGAAGCTAAGAATGGATTCGTCCATTCAATATACATATCATCATTAATAAGCATGATACCAATCGGCATTTCCAGCAGTGCTTCTTCACCGACTTTTTTTAGACGGTAGGACAAAGTAGAGATATACTCCTCCGTCTCACGATGATTACGTATCTCCGTTCGTAAGGCGAAAAAAAACATAATAGACAGCACAAGCAAACCGATAAGCGCAGTCCACCAATTATAATAAGCGAGCATGCCTACTAGCAGGACTGCAACACTTAAAAGCCCATAAAGCGGGAAAATCACCGCATTTTTTTAAAATAAGATGGCATAATTTCAGCTCCTAAAAGCACCTATAAATTAAGTCTCTTTACTCTTTCTTTTTCGCAATGCTTTGACGAAAAGGAAAACCTAAATCTATTATACCTAATATCCTAACTATAGACTGTACCATTGGTAAAATGAATGAACCAACAATCACCAAGTACGGAATGACCTTTGGCCATTTTTTTATGTGAGCAAAATAAAAAACCAATGAATAACCTTGAAGCAGGATAAGTATTTGCAAAATAAACATTAAATTGACGAGTGCTAGATACATGAAACTAGTTTTTTCTGGGTTCACAACTAACGTCAGGACCATAGTAAGTAAATAATACCATAAAAGACTTTTAGGCAGTTGTAGTTCTCTGAATAAAGGCCACTGGATTTTCATGGTGCTGAAGCGTTTAATAAATGGCTGTGAGACAAGGAAAAACAAAATTACGATTATTACTGAGGCAAGAACTAAGAGCGTTGGCAGCAATGTATTCATCATCTCAAACATATCGTTTACGGTTTCTAATCTTTCTTTCGAAATTGTCTGCCCAAAACTTTCTAGTATTTCGGTAGATTGAGCCATTGAAGCATCAGCAATGTCGAAGAACTTTTCGATAAGATTGACTTTAAGAATCCAAACAGCGCCTCCCAAAATCGCTAATATCACACCTAGGACGACTAATACCGTATTCACAAAAAGCATAATAAAAGGCTGCTCTCTTTTTAAACAATAACCTATTGTTATACCCATTAAACCCATTAGGAGTGTCAAGGGAATGGAAATTGCACCGAGTATTAGCGTTAATACACCGGCTATAAAAAGAAAGCCAAATGTCCAAGGTATACTATGCTTTATAGTCATTAAGATAAATGGAATGGGTAAAAAGAAAAATGAGACGCCTCCAACGAGAGGAAGATATAGCGTGATTAATAACAGGACACTGTAGAACGCAAGCAGCACTCCACCTTCTGTAATCTTTCTTCCACTGTTCAACTTTCCACGACCTCTCCACTATTCAACCAATCTGTAGTTAAATTGATTATCGTTACTTCTATTTTATCCTGTAAAACGTCTTCATTTCAATTATCCACTTCTTCTAGGAAACTCTATCTTCATTATTTCCCTTTTTAACTTGTTTATTGTATGTATTGGATGGAGGACTATAAAACTAGAAGGCTGTTCATAATAGATCATCAAATTGTTTAAATGAAGATGGAGTTTTTAAAGGTATTTAATAAAAAAAGCCCTGTAAGGCTCATAAGAGCAAACAGGACTTTAGTTAAATGACTTATTCACCAGTAACATATGGTAGTAATGCCATTGTACGTGAGCGTTTAATAGCAATCGTCAATTTACGTTGATATTTAGCGCTAGTACCCGTTACACGACGTGGTAAAATTTTACCGCGTTCTGAAACGAATTTTTTAAGAAGATCCACATCTTTGTAGTCGATGTGAGTAATTCCGTTTGATGTAAAGTAACAAACCTTTTTACGCTTACCGCGTCCTTTACGTCCACCCATTGCCATAATATATTTCCCTCCCTTATTTAAAAATGCCTAGTTTGTTCAATATCAAAATGGCAGATCATCATCAGAAATATCAATCGTTTTGCCATCATTCGCAAATGGATCGTCATCTACACGAGTGTAGTTGTTATTGCTGCGTTGATTCTGGTTAGTATTTTGACCTTGGCCTTGTCCAAATGGATTATCATAGCTGCTGCTGTTGCCGCCGCTGTTATTGCTCTTTTGATTACCATAAGAACTACTTTCCGTCCTATTGCCTCCGGTACTACCCTTTGGCTCTAAGAATTGAACACTTTCAGCTTGTACTTCAGTAATATACACCCGTTTACCATCTTGACCTTCAAAATTACGTGTTTGGATACGGCCGTCTACACCAGCTAAGCTTCCTTTTTTAAGGAAATTAGCGACGTTTTCTGCCGGTTTACGCCAAATTACACAATTGATGAAATCTGCTTCGCGTTCACCCTGCTGGTTCGTATAAGTACGATTAACCGCCAAAGTGAAGGTTGCCACAGGTACTCCATTAGGTGTATATCGTAATTCAGGATCTTTAGTTAAGCGACCTACTAAAACTACGCGATTCATCATAAGAATCCACCCCTAAGTTTTCCAAAATGGTTAGAAATGTTTATCTATTAAAATTATTTTTCGTCTTTTGTTATCATATGGCGGATAATGTCTTCACTGATTTTAGCTAAACGATCAAATTCTGATGTCGCAGTTGAATCAGCATTAACTCTTAGAAGCATGTAGTAGCCATCACGGAAATCATTGATTTCGTATGCTAAGCGGCGTTTACCCCACTCTTTTGCTTCAGTAAGTTCCGCACCATTATCAGTAAGGATTGTGTTGAAACGTTCAACTAACGCTTTTTTAGCGTCTTCCTCAATGTTTGGACGGATGATATACATAATTTCGTATTTTCTCATCTCTGTCACCTCCTTTTGGTCTAAGCGGCCCATTGGGCAAGGAGCAATTTTTATAATTACTCACAAGAATAAATTATAGCATAGTGATTAACATTATGCAATGAACTGTCCTAATTATCTCCAATGGTCTATAAATGATAAATCGATTTGTTTAATCAACAAAAAATAAGACCTCTGCTTATGGGCAGAGGTCTTATTTTTATACGTTGAACCGGAAATGAATAACGTCTCCATCTTGAACAATATATTCTTTACCTTCAAGACGTACTTTCCCAACTTCTTTAGCTGCACTGTGGCTTCCTGCAGCAAGCAGGTCCTCATAAGATACGATTTCAGCACGAATAAATCCGCGTTCAAAATCTGTATGGATGATCCCCGCACATTGAGGGGCTTTCATACCTTTACGGAATGTCCATGCACGAACCTCTTGTACACCAGCGGTAAAGTACGTAGCAAGGCCTAATAAATGATATGAAGCACGAATCAACTGATCCAGACCAGATTCTTCAATTCCTAACTCAGAAAGGAACATTTCTTTTTCTTCACCTTCGAGCTCAGCAATTTCTTCTTCGATCTTGGCACAAATGACGATAACTTCGGCATTTTCTTTCGCAGCATACTCTCGAACAATTTGTACATACTCATTGTTCGCTGCATCGCTTATTTCATCTTCACTTACATTGGCAACATATAACATGGGTTTAGCTGTTAAAAGATGCAAGCCCTTTACCACTTTAAGCTGTTCTTCGGTAAACTCTACTGCTCGGGCAGGTTTATCCGCTTCAAGTGCTTCTTTAATCATTACAAGCACTTCATGCTCAATCACTGCTTCTTTATCTTTTTGCTTCGCCAGTTTCCCAACACGATCAATACGCTTATCAACGGATTCTAAATCAGCAAGAATTAATTCAAGATTGATGACCTCAATATCATCAAGCGGATCCACTTTTCCAGATACATGTGTAATATTATCATCACTGAAACAACGAACAACCTGACAAATAGCATCTACTTGACGGATATGAGAAAGGAATTTATTGCCAAGTCCTTCACCCTGACTTGCACCTTTTACGATACCAGCAATATCTGTAAATTCAAAAGCCGTAGGAACTGTCTTTTTAGGTTGAACTAGTTCTGTTAACTTTTGAAGACGGTAATCAGGTACTTCTACGATTCCAACATTCGGATCAATCGTACAGAACGGATAGTTAGCTGATTCTGCACCAGCTTGGGTAATTGCATTAAATAAAGTAGATTTACCAACGTTTGGCAAACCAACGATTCCTGCAGTTAAAGCCATTTATTTTTCACTCCTCTGAATTATCTATCAAGATACAGCATTTTACATTCCGGAAATAGACATAAACCTTTCCCAATTATAGATTTTGCCTGTAGAAAAGTCTAGTCTCTACCTAAAGACACCATTGAGAATAAGCGTATCACTTAGAACCATAGAAAAAAGCATGGTCTATTCCTCATGCTTTTTCAAAACCTTTTTCATTTTTCGAGAAAACTCGCGCCTTGGCAGCATGACGCTATGACCACAGCCTTCGCATTTGATTCTAATATCCATACCTAACCGAATGATTTTCCATTGATTATCTCCACATGGATGCGGCTTCTTCATCTGAACAACGTCATTTAGTCCATATTCTTTCTCTTCCATGTCTCATCTACCTTTACCTATAGACTTTTAATTACCTGGATTCCATTCATGCTGATCTAAACAATCCTTTACTTCTTTCCGCAGCACTCTGCTGATAGACGACCCCTTATTGGGTAAGGTTTCTGCAGTAATCCTTAACACAATTTCGGTTGGACTTAGGGTTTCAATCCCAAGGATTTCAGGTGCCTTTACTAATTCATTATATTTATGAGGCAAGGTATCGAGCATCGCTGCAATTGCAGCTTCAGCTGACTTCACATTCCCGTCATACGGCAGCGTAACATCGACCACAGCGACACTATTCAACATTGAGTAATTGGTCACTTCTAGAATACTTCCATTTGGAATAACATGAAGCTGACCCGTCACATTTTTAATTTTGGTTGTTCGAAGACCAATTTCCAGGACTTCTCCCTCAAAATCTTTCACCTTAATATGATCGCCTACAGAGAATTGATCTTCTAAGATGATGAAAAACCCTGTAATAATATCCTTAACCAGACTCTGAGCTCCGAAACCAATCGCCAAACCAACGATTCCTGCTCCAGCCAGTAACCCTTTAATATCAAGTCCACACACTTCTAAAGCCATAATTAAGGCGATAAAATTAACGATATACGTAATAACATTTTGAATGAGCTTTAATAGCGTGGCTTCACGACGTTCTGATACCCTGATTGGACTTTTAGAGCGAACAAGAAAAAATTTAGAGATTACTGCCTTACTTAACCGAATAACTAATCTTGATAAGAAGAAAATGACAAATAACTTTAAAATACCTACACTAAGGTCCACCCATAAATCTTCATCGAAAAATTCCTTTTTTAATTTATCTGCAATATAATCCATTCAATCCACCTATTCTGCCTAAAAAAAATAAAAAAGTAGTGTAAAGCTATCTTAACAACAAATAATGGGTTTTTGTATAAAAAATATTTGGGTATATAAGTAAAACCATTAATAATCCTGCTGACTAATACTCCGCAGAAGTTCAATATTTTCTCCAACCTATAAGCACTTTACATTTTTTTGATATTTTCCCCGCAGCATGTATACCCTTTCCTATTTATCCGTATACTGTTAGTACTAGTTAAGAGGAGTGGAAGCGATGAATATAAAATCGAGTTTTTTTGATAATAAGAGCAGCTTGAGCAGAATCTTACATGAAGATCTTGACGCATCTAAACAAATATCCAAAGAATTGCTCTCATTGCTTCCTGTCCATCCAAGACCGATTGTCATCGCCTGTATCGGAACAGACCGCTCAACTGGAGATTCTCTCGGCCCTTTAGTAGGCACCCTGCTCAAAGAAAAAACATCTTCTTCTGAGTTTTTTGTTTACGGGACACTTGAAGATCCCATTCATGCTATGAATCTTAAAGAACGCTTGAACGATATCCAGCAAACTCATCTTAATCCCTTTATTATTGGCGTAGATGCCTGCTTAGGGAAAGTGAAAAGTGTAGGGATTGTCCAAGTCGGCGCGGGACCCGTAAAGCCAGGGGCCGGTGTAAATAAAGAATTACCAGCTGTCGGAGATGCCCATATTACCGGCATAGTCAATGTCAGCGGCTTTATGGAATTCATGGTTTTACAAAATACCAGGCTCAATCTTGTCTTGAAAATGGCAAAGACCATTGCAAATGGTATCTATTTTGCCGGCAGTCAAATTCATCAAAAACAAGCATTCCAACAATTCAATTGGACATTTGATCAGGAAAAAACACCGTAAGAAGGGGAATACTCTCCTTCTTTTTCTTTTGCAGACGACCTTACACAGGAATAGCAAAATAGTAGACGATTGAAACCAGTACGGCTGTAACTAAGAGACCCGGAAGCAAATTTGCCACTCTTATTTTAGTTAGTCCCAATAGGTTTAATCCGATAGCAAAAATCATGATGCCGCCGACTGCCGTCATTTCTTCTATAAATGAGTCCATTAATGCTGAAGGAACCCAATTGTTAATTTGGGTAGCAAATAACGCTATTGATCCCTGATAAATGACCACAGGAATAGAAGAAAAAATTACACCTATCCCTAGCGTACTAGCCAATATGGCGGACGTAAAGCCATCAATAATTGCCTTGGTATATAAAACATCATGGTCATTCCGAATGCCGCTGTCGAGAGATCCAATAACGGCCATCGCTCCAATGACAAAGATTAATGTTGCTGTGACAAAACCCTGCGAAATAGAGCTGTCATTCCGCTTCATTTTTCTATCGATCCAACTACCCATCATGTTCAGCTTTTCATCTAGATTCAACCATTCTCCTGCCGCTGCACCAATAACTAGACTGAGAATGACAATAAGATAGGATTTGCTGCTGAATCCCATTTGCAGTCCAAGAACAGTTACAGCCAACCCGATAGCGAACATAACACTTTCTTTCATTCGATCGGGAATATTTTTCAACAACCTTCCCGCCAATGTACCTCCAATGATACAAACTCCATTAACCAGTGTACCTAGCAGAACCACTTTCATTCCCCTCTTCTTCCTAAACTATATACAAAAGAAACCATCTATAAAAGATGGTTTATGAAGAAGGAGAATTCTGATCTAATATCTCCATAATTCGTTCTAAATCCTCTTCAGAGAAAAACTCGATTTCAATTTTCCCTTTTTTCTTTGTTTTCTTAATCGTGACCGTCGTACCAAATCGTTCACGTAGGTTCGCTTCTCTTTCCTTTAGAAAAACATCTTTCTTTTGTTTTGGCTTAGGCGTTTCACGTGGAACATCCTGATTTAATAGATGAATGTAGGTTTCAAGCTGACGCACATTCATATGCTCTTTAAGTACTTTAGTAATCACTTCATTCACACTATTTTTATTCTTTAAAGCGAGAAGCGCCCTGCCATGACCCATCGATATTTTTCCAGAGGAGATAAAAGATTGAATGTCTTCTGGGAGAGCTAGAAGTCGAATATGATTAGCCACATGGGGCCGGCTTTTTCCAAGTCGTTTTGCTAATTCTTCCTGTGTACCTCCTAGTCTTTCTAATAGAGTTTGATAGGCGACAGCTTCCTCAATGGGATTCAAGTCTTCTCGCTGAAGATTTTCTAAGATAGCAAGCTCCATCATTTGCTGCTCGCTCATTTCTCTTACTACAACCGGAACAGTCTTAAAACCAGCTTCTTTTGCTGCTCGATATCGCCTTTCCCCTACGACGATTTCATACCCTCTTATACTTTTTCGTGCAATAATCGGCTGAAGAATTCCATGCTGCATAATCGAATTTTTCAATTCTTCTATCGCCTCAGGACGAAAAACTTTCCTAGGTTGATAAGGGTTTGGTCTTATTTCCTTTATTTTAACTGCCTGTACAGTATCATCTTTTCCCGTTTCTAAATTGGGAAACAGTGCATTAAGTCCTTTTCCAAGGCCTTTAGCCATTTGCAACCACTTCCTTTGCCAGTTCTAAATAGACCTCTGCTCCCCGTGACTTTGGATCATAGATAATGATTGGTTCCCCATGACTCGGTGCTTCACTTAGTCTGACATTCCGTGGGATTATCGTTCGATACACTTTATCCTGAAAGTACTTTTTAACCTCTTCAATGACTTGGATTCCTAAATTTGTGCGGGCATCCAGCATCGTCAGCAGCACGCCTTCAATCCTTAATTCATGATTGAGATGTTTTTGTACAAGGCGAATCGTGCTTAACAGCTGGCTTAGTCCTTCAAGAGCGTAATATTCACATTGGACGGGAATGACAACAGCATCTGCAGCGGTCAATGCGTTCAATGTTAACAAACCTAGTGATGGCGGGCAATCAATAATGATATAGTCATAATCTTCTTTTACCTCTTCAAGCGCCCTTTTTAAGCGTACTTCCCGGGAAATAGTTGGAACCAGCTCAATTTCAGCACCTGCAAGCTGAATGGTGGCAGGGATTATATAAAGGTTTTCAACTTTCGTCTCTCTGATGACTTCAGATGCTTCTACGTCATCAACCAATACATCATAAATACATTGTTCCACATCCGCTTTGTCAATTCCTGCCCCGCTTGTGGCATTCCCTTGAGGATCAATGTCCACCAATAATACCTTCTTACCTATGTAAGCTAAGCACGCACTCAAGTTAACAGAGGTAGTTGTTTTTCCTACACCGCCCTTTTGATTGGCGATGGCGAGAACCATTCCCACGGTGTCACCTTCTTTCTAAACATAGTATTCTATCAATATTCATTCACTTATAAGTAAAAAATAGTAAAAATTAATATTTATTTTCCAATTTCAGTTTACCATGAAAGCATGCATTTCGACTCATTTTCTCGTACAGAAGTGAATAGGGAAAAGAAGGGTTTCAAAAAAACCCGGTAATCACTGATTACCAGGCATGTAAACCATTTATTTTTTCTTGGGGATTTTGATAGTGAATTGATAATACTCCTCAAATTCTTCTTCTTCAGAATCAAGATTAATCCCGTTATCCGTCACCATAGAAAGAGATTGTCGGATTGTATTAACCGCGATTCGCATATCCTTGGAGAATGCTTTCCGTTTAGGCTTGGGCTTTTGCTCGGTACTGAGCAGTCTCACTACCCGTTCCTCGGTCTGCTTAACATTCAAATTGCGTTCAATGATTTCCTCAAGTAGCTTGATTTGTTTCTCAGGGTTTTTCAAGGGGATCAATGATCGAGCATGACGCTCCGTAATTTGCTTGTTGAGCACCGCTTGCTGGACTTCCTGTGGAAGCTTTAACAGTCTAAGTTTATTTGCTACAGTAGACTGTCCTATTCCCAACCGCTGGGCAAGAGCTTCTTGGGTTAATTGATGTAATTCTATAAGTTTCCCATATGCTATTGCTTCTTCAATGGGTGTTAATTCTTCCCGCTGAAGATTTTCTATAAGTGCTACTGAAGCCGTTTCAGTATCATTAAAATCTTTTATAATGGCTGGAGCCGTTTCCCAGCCAAGCTTTTGCATGGCTCGAAAACGCCTCTCGCCAGCAATTATTTCGAATTTCCCTGATTCATACTCTCTCACAACAATCGGTTGAATGATGCCATGTGTATGTATCGTCTGAGCTAACTCGGAAAGCTTATCATCATTAAAAACTGTTCTTGGTTGATATCGGTTCGGGACAATGTCGGAGATGGAAAGTTTCATAATTTCATCATTTTTATTAGGTTCTTCCATCTCTTTCTGTTGTTCCTCTTTTTCGCCTAACCCGAAGAATCGCGAAAAAGGATGCTTCATCTTCCTACACCACCTTTACAAAACTCCCACATAACATATTCTCTATAATTTAATAAAGTCCTTCATACCTCGGCAAAATTGTTCAAGCCTGTTGTACTTACTCAATGGGCATTTTATTTGGAGTACCAGGTTTACGTGGATATTTCCTAGGTGTTTGCTTCACCTTTTGAATAATAATAATATTTCTTTCGCTGTTTTCTTCAGGTAAAAGAAACGGATGAACTTGATCCAATTTTCCACCCATAGCAGAAATCGCCTTTTTTCCAATATCTATTTCTTCTCCTGCACTAGCAGCCTTCATTGCAATAAATGTGCCGCCTGTCTTTACCAGCGGCAAACATAACTCACTTAGAACTGACATCCTTGCAACAGCTCGGGCCATAACAATATCGTATTGTTCCCGTTGGTCTGCTTTTTGAGCAAACGTTTCAGCACGGTCATGATAAAAGGTCGTGTTTGTCAACTGAAGAGAAGCGGACAGATGCTCGAGAAAAGAAATCCTCTTATTTAACGAATCAACAATGGATACCTGAAGATTCGGGAAGCAAATTTTCAGCGGTATACTTGGAAATCCCGCTCCTGCGCCTACATCACAAATCTTATAAGGTTTAGTAAAATCAAAATAAAAGGCGGCGCTGACCGAATCATAAAAATGCTTTAAATAAACATCTTCTTTTTCAGTTATAGCCGTTAAATTCATTTTTTCATTCCACTCTACCAAGAGCTCGTAATAGGTTTCAAACTGTTGCAGTTGAAGAGAGGAAAGCTCAATTCCCTTCTCCTTCAACTGTAATGCAAATTGGTCTATTTTCATGAATTAAACATCCTTTTTAGGTCTTTTATCCTTCAACACGCGCAATTTTCCCTTGTTCTAAATAAACAAGTAATATTGAAACGTCTGCAGGATTAACCCCTGAAATTCTTGATGCCTGAGCGATGGATAGCGGCAGCACTTGTTTTAGCTTTTGACGTGCCTCTGTAGCCAATCCTGAAATGGCATCATAATCAATGTTGACCGGTATTTTTTTGTTTTCCATCTTTTTCAACCGATCTACTTGCTGAAGGGACTTTTCAATATACCCTTCATACTTAATTTGTATTTCTACTTGTTCAGTTACATCATCATCTAGCTCAATTTCACTTGGTATAAGCTGATTAATATGGCTGTAACTCATTTCTGGACGCTTAAGTAAGTCGGAAGCACGAATCCCATCCTTTAACTCACTGCCGCCGCCTTCTGTTACAATTTGCTGTACTTGTTCAGTTGGTTTAATGAAAATTGACTGTAATCTGGCTTTTTCTGCTTCAACCGCTGCTTTTTTTAAGCAGAATGACTGATAACGATCTTCTTTAATTAAGCCAATTTTATGACCAAATTCTGTTAAACGAAGGTCTGCATTATCATGGCGGAGTAATAGACGGTATTCTGCCCGGGATGTTAAAAGTCGATAAGGCTCATTCGTTCCTTTTGTAACAAGATCATCTATTAACACACCAATATAGGCGTCTGCACGGCTAAGAATCAATTCTTCTTTTCCAATTGCCTTTAATCCTGCATTGATTCCGGCCATTAATCCTTGACCTGCAGCTTCTTCATAACCTGAAGTTCCGTTAATTTGACCAGCTGTATATAAGTTTTTCAACTTCTTCGTTTCAAGTGTAGGCCATAGCTGTGTTGGAACAATTGAATCATACTCAATCGCATATCCAGCCCTCATCATTTCACTTTTCTCCAGACCGGGAATAGATCGAAGAATTTTATGTTGAACTTCTTCAGGTAAACTGGTGGATAATCCTTGTACATAGACTTCTTGCGTATTACGTCCTTCTGGTTCCAAGAAAATCTGATGACGCGGCTTATCATTAAATCGAACGATTTTATCTTCGATGGATGGACAATAACGAGGACCGGTTCCTTTAATCATACCTGAATACATGGGAGAACGATGAAGATTATCATCAATAATCTTATGAGTTTCCTCATTTGTATAAGTTAACCAGCATGGCAGCTGATCCGTAATAAACTTCGTTGTTTCATAAGAAAAGGCACGATGTTCTTTATCACCTGGTTGGATCTCAGTTTTACTATAATCAATTGTATGGCTGTTAATCCGAGGCGGCGTTCCTGTTTTAAAACGAACCAAGTCAAATCCCAGCTCCTGCAAATGCTCTGAAAGCCTAATGGATGGCTGTTGATTATTGGGACCGCTTGAATATTTCAAGTCACCAAGAATAATTTCTCCGCGCAAGAATGTTCCTGTCGTAATCACGACTGTTTTAGCTCGATAAACGGCACCCGTTTTTGTGATAACACCTGTACAAACATCGTCCTCAACAATCAGCTCCTCGACCATTCCTTGAAGCAGCGTTAAGTTCGGTTCATTTTCAATAGTTTTTTTCATTTCCTGCTGATATAAAAATTTATCTGCTTGTGCTCGTAAAGCACGAACAGCTGGACCTTTTGCTGTATTCAGCATTCTCATCTGGATATAGGTTTTATCGATATTTTTTCCCATTTCTCCGCCTAACGCGTCAATTTCCCTAACAACAATTCCTTTTGCAGGGCCTCCGACTGACGGATTACATGGCATAAACGCAACCATATCGAGGTTAATCGTAATCATTAACGTCTTAGCACCAACTCTAGCAGCCGCAAGACCCGCTTCACTTCCTGCATGTCCTGCCCCAATGACAATTACATCATAACTTCCAGCATCATATTGCATTCTTTTTCCCTCCTATTATTTTTTATTTACCTAAACAAAATTGTGAAAAGAGTTGATTGATTAAGCCATCTTGCACACTTTCACCAATAATTTCGCCCAGCAGTTCCCATGCTTTCGTAAAATCAATTTGAACTAAGTCTATAGGTATCCCCGCTTCAATCGCCTCAATGGATGATTCTATTGCTTGTAAAGCTTGACCCAATAAGGCAATATGACGCGCATTCGAGACATACGTAAGATCACCTAATTCCAATGAACCCTTAAAGAACAATGACGCAATCGCTTCTTCTAAATCATCGATTCCTTGATCTTCTAGAAGAGAGGTAGATACAATTTGTTTAGCACCAATTTGTTTAACCTGATCGAGGTCAATCTTCCTAGGAAGATCTGTTTTGTTAATGATTACAATAACATCCATGCCTTCAATTGCTTCAAATAACAATTCATCTTCATGTGTCAGCTCAGCTGAATTATTTAAAACAAGCAGGATCAAATCTGCTTCCTTCAAAACCGCACGCGAACGCTCAACACCAATTCTTTCAACGATATCTTCCGTTTCACGAATGCCGGCTGTATCAACCAATTTTAGTGGAACGCCTCTTACATTTACATACTCTTCAATAACATCCCGTGTCGTACCTGGAATATCGGTTACAATCGCTTTATTTTCATGTACTAAGCTATTAAGCAAAGAAGATTTCCCAACGTTTGGTCTCCCAATAATAACGGTTGATAATCCATCACGTAATATCTTTCCCTGCTCAGAAGTATTTAGAATTTTTTCTATTTCTGTTTTCACGAAATAAGCTTTTTCTAAAAATAAACGGTGAGTCATTTCTTCAACGTCATCATACTCCGGATAATCTATATTAACCTCGACCTGTGCGAGGGTTTGCAAAATTTCTTGTCGTAATCGACGGATAAGCTGCGAAAGCCTTCCCTCCATTTGTCCTAATGCAACATTCATTGCTTTATCTGTTTTTGCACGAATTAAATCCATTACGGCTTCTGCCTGTGAAAGATCTATCCGTCCATTTAAAAAAGCCCGCTTCGTAAATTCACCAGGCTCGGCCAATCTAGCTCCTCGAGAAAGAACCAACTGCAGGACACGATTCACTGAAACGATTCCTCCATGACAGTTGATTTCTACTACATCTTCACGGGTAAAAGTTTTCGGACCCTTCATGATAGAAACCATTACTTCTTCCACTGTTTCTTCCGTTTTAGGATTGACTAAATGACCATAATGAATCGTATGCGAATCAGCATCTTCTAATCTTTTATTCCCTGGACCACGGTAGATGGAATCAGCAATTTGATAGGCATCATCTCCACTAATCCTTACAATGGCAATCGCACCTTCTCCCATCGGCGTAGAAATAGCTGTAATTGTATCAAATTCCATTTGTCTTTCACCTCGTTTTAGTTAGAAGTTCACGACTATCGTCAGGAGCTTACAACCATGTAATTATCTATTTAAATAAAAAGCTTTAATTGAACCCTAAATTACTACAATACCATAGTAACACTATGAAAAAAAGCAGATAACCCTATGCTTATTCCAAGTTATCCACATGTTTTTAAGAATGCAGCTAGTTTATTTTAACTTATCCACATGTGAATAACAACAGGCCGGAAACTGTTCCCTTTTCTGCTTTTCTCAGCAAACGCTGACTGAAATATGAAAAAGGTCCTTCTGCCATTGGCAGAGGGACCTTTTTAGGCTTTATTTTTTGGAGAAATGATTAAATGACGGAAAGGTTCTGTACCACTAGATGTCGTTTTGATTTTCGGATTTTTCAAAAGTGCCGTATGAATAATCTTTCGTTCATATGAAGGCATCGGTTCAAGAGAAACTTCTTTCCCAGACTTATGTGCTTTATCTGCCATTCTTTCAGCTAATTGGATCAGCGTATCATTCCGCCTTTGCCGATACCCTTCAGCATCGACTATTATCGTAATATACTGTTTAGAATGTCGATTTGCGACAAGCTGGGTTAAATATTGAAGCGAATTTAATGTTTGACCTCTCTTGCCGATTAATAAGGCAATTTTTTCACCGGATAAATGAAAGGTAACCACTTTTCCTTCCCTTTTTACCGTAATTTCAGATTGAACATTCATTTTTTCGCTAATATTCTTCAGAAATTGACAAGCTTCCTCGACAGGATCCGGCAGCAATGAAGCACGAACGACTGCTTTTCTGGCACCAATCCAGCCTAGAAACCCTTTTTTTCCTTGATCGACTACTTCAATTTCGACATTATCTCTAGTGGTGTTCAATTGAGCTAAAGCAGATGCGACTGCGTCCTCGACAGATTGTCCTGCAGCAGTTACCTGTTTCACTTTTTCTTTGCTCCTCCCGCATTTTCGGCAGCTAATTTTTTCATATCTGGACCTTTAATGACTAATGTTTGAACAATCATAAAGATATTACCGACTACCCAATATAATGAAAGAGCAGCTGGGAACTTAATTGCAAAAATCAAAATCATAACCGGCATGATATAAAGCATCATTGTCATTTGTGTAGCCATTTGCGGATTGGACTGAGTACCAGCCATTGTGATTTTCTGTTGAATGAAGGTCGTAATACCCGCAATAATTGGCAATAGGTAAATTGGATCTGGATTACCTAAATCAAACCAAAGGAAGCTATGCTTAGAAATCTCCGCTGTACGGCTGATTGCATGGTAAAACCCAATTAAAATCGGCATTTGGACAATCAACGGGAAACAGCCTGCAAGGGGATTAACATTATATTTCTTGAAGAGTGCCATCGTTTCTTGCTGAAGCTTTTGTTGAGTTGCTGCGTCCTTAGAGGCGTACTTATCTTTAAGTTCTTTCATTTCAGGCTGAATAGCCTGCATAGCTTTTGAACTTTTGGTTTGTTTGATCATTAAAGGGAGCATTGCAAAACGAATTATGAGCGTAACGACGATTAATCCTAATCCGTAACTATTACCTAGTAATTCGGAAAACCAAATAATCACTTTGGATAATGGATAGACAATGTATTCATTCCAAAAACCACTGCTGCTTGAATCAATTGGTTGATTGATCTCGGTACAACCTGCTAATAACATCGTAATCGATGCCAAAGCCATTATAAGTATGATTCTTTTCTTCAACCGTAATTTCCTCCAATCTTCAAAACAATCTGATAAAAAAACTCAATTCAGAATCCAGGAAGCAAGGCGCCCTGGATTCTGATGGTTGTCCCAAAAGGGATTCTTATTTAAGAAGCACTCCCAAAAAGCTTTATCTATGTTTTAGTCTTTAAGCCTATATAAAGGATATTATCTTTTTTTGGATTGGAAAGTAAGCGAATCAGACCGCTTTAGCACATGTGTTAAGCTGCTTTTCACTTCAGAAAATCCCATATCAGCTGCTGGTTTACGGGCAATTACCACATAATCCTTACCGGTTTGGATGTTTTCCTTTAATTCTAAAAAAGATTGCCTAACATATCTTTTCACTTGAACACGGACCACAGCATTCCCAATTTTCTTGCTCACGGAAAGACCGATTCTAAAATAATCCTGATCCGGCTTTTCAAGGACATAGACAACGAATTGTCTATTAGCGAATGACTCACCCTTTTTAAAAGCCAGCTGGAATTCATCATTCTTTTTTATTCTTAGCTTTTTTTTCATGCTTTACACCTTCAATAACCTTAATTGGGACAAATTAAGAACCGCTTATTATGAGAAAAAAAGACCACTGAAATTTTTCAGTGATCTATGCAGATAATACTTTTCTGCCTTTGCGGCGACGTGCAGCTATAACTCTACGTCCAGTTTTCGAGCTCATACGGCTACGGAAACCATGAACTTTACTATGCTTACGCTTATTTGGTTGATACGTACGTTTCATTTATGACACCTCCCTGAGGAATAACAGTTAAAGACAGTCTAGATAATTATATAGACCAACCCAGTAAAATGTCAACCTTTCCTTAAAATTAATATCGGACGCTATAAATCTTCAGCTAAGAACTTTGGTTGATCATTCTCAACTAACCTAAATGAAAACCACCAGGTATATTCTTATTCCACCTCCCTGTGGATAGTTTTTCGACACATTTTTTATTATCCACAGGCTTTTCAAATACCTTTTACACATAGTATTTGGCTGTGGAAAAGTTTTTCCCACAGCTTGTCAAACTTGTGGATAAACTTTTCTAAGCCATTGCAACTAGTGCGAATATCTGATATTATATTTGTGTTTTCACTCTGGATAACTAGCGATGATAAAATAAGTTATCCACAGATTGTTAATAACATGTGGATAGATTTTTCCGGCTGTGGATAATCTGTTGTCCACAAACGGTGGATAATGTCGAAAACTGTTTTTCTTCCTTATTATATATTTTCTCCTATACCTGTTGATGAATATTTATCCTATTTATTAAAATTAGCTTACTTCCTCCTGTACAATGGTTGTACAGCAAAAAAATGAAGTATGTATCATTGTCGAGTATGCAAGGCAGAAGTCGATTAATCTGTCCTTTTTTATATTTTTTTAAAAGAATTTTGTAAAGGAGGGATTGTCTTGGAAAACATCGATAGTTTATGGAACCAATCTCTATCTAAAATGGAAAAGAAGATTAGCAAACCGAGTTTTGAAACGTGGTTAAAATCTACTAAAGCTTATATGCTTCAAGGAGATATATTGACAGTTACCGCTCCAAATGAATTTGCACGAGACTGGCTGGAAGAGCGCTATTCTCATCTTATCTCCGAAGTATTATTAGAATTAACCGGCGAAGAGCTGGAAGTTAAATTTATTATCCCCTCTAACCAGGAAGATGATGAGTTCATTGTTCCTGCACCCGGAAAGAAACGCAAAAAAAATGAGAATGCTCAAAATGATTTTAACCAATCTATGTTGAATACAAAAAACACATTCGATACTTTTGTTATTGGATCTGGAAACCGTTTTGCTCATGCTGCTTCACTTGCTGTTGCCGAAGCACCTGCCAAAGCTTATAATCCACTGTTTATCTACGGAGGGGTTGGTCTAGGAAAGACTCACCTTATGCATGCCATTGGTCATTATGTACTCGAGCATAATCCTCGTGCAAAAGTAGTATATTTATCTTCCGAAAAATTTACGAATGAGTTCATTAACTCAATTCGTGACAATAAAGCAGGAGAATTCCGAGATAAATATCGCAGCGTTGATGTCCTTTTAATCGATGATATTCAATTCTTAGCTGGAAAAGAACAGACACAGGAAGAATTTTTCCATACGTTTAATGCTCTTCATGAAGAAAGTAAACAAATTGTTATTTCTAGTGATCGGCCCCCAAAAGAAATTCCTACACTGGAAGATCGTCTGCGTTCTAGATTTGAATGGGGCCTGATTACAGATATCACACCACCTGATCTAGAAACTCGGATTGCCATTCTTCGTAAAAAAGCAAAAGCCGAAGGATTGGATATCCCTAACGAAGCTATGCTTTACATTGCCAATCAAATTGATTCCAATATTCGTGAACTTGAAGGTGCCCTTATTCGTGTTGTTGCGTACTCTTCCTTAATAAATAAAGATATTAATGCCGACTTAGCTGCAGAAGCACTAAAAGATATCATTCCAAGCTCTAAGCCGAGAATTATTACCATCCTTGATATACAAAAAACGGTTGGTCAGCATTATAGTATTAAACTTGAAGATTTTAAGGCTAAAAAACGAACAAAGACAGTCGCTTTCCCTCGTCAAATTGCTATGTACTTATCTAGAGAGCTGACTGATTTCTCACTTCCTAAGATTGGTGATGAATTTGGAGGACGAGATCATACGACTGTTATTCATGCACACGAAAAAATATCGAAGCTGCTTCAAACCGATTCACAACTGCAAAGACAAGTAAAAGAAATCCAAGAACAGCTCAGGGTATAAGCTCTGGAAACTGTGTATAACTTGCTTGCATTTACACACAGTCTGTCCACATGTGGATAGACTGTTTTTCCTTGGCTTTTCAAGGGTTATCCACATATCCACAAGCCCTACTACTATTACTACTATCTTTTAAATAAAAAATATTATATATATATGCGGCTAAAAACGAAAAATGCACTCTATTTTAGGAGGATGTAAAATGAAATTTATTATCCAGCGTGATCGTCTTATTCAAAGCGTCAATGAAGTCATGAAAGCTGTAACCTCCCGAACAACTATTCCAATTTTAACTGGGATCAAATTAACGGCAGATTCAGAAGGTTTAACATTGACAGGTAGTGATTCAGATATTTCTATCCAATCATTTATACCTGTTGAAGAAGATGAACATGAAATTGTTGAAGTAAAAGAAAGTGGAGCTATTGTTCTAAATGCACGCTTTTTCGGTGAAATCATTAAAAAGTTACCTATGGAGACAGTTGAAATCGAAGTTCATAATAATTTTCAAACGACCATTCGTTCAGGTAAAGCTGAATTTAATTTAAATGGCTTAGATGCTGAAGAGTATCCGCACCTGCCGCTTATTGAAGAAGAAAATATTATTAAAATACCAGCTGATCTTTTGAAATCTTTAATCCGTCAAACTGTGTTTGCAGTGTCCACCTCAGAAACACGCCCCATCTTGACAGGTGTAAAGTTGGAGGTTCAAAACGAAGAGTTAACCTGTATTGCAACAGACAGTCACAGGCTGGCAATGAGAAAAGCGCCTATTGAAAGTAAACTAACGGATCCTACTAGTGTGGTTATTCCAGGGAAAAGTTTAAATGAGCTAAGCAAAATACTTGATGATAACAACGAAATTATTGAAATGGTTATTACGGAAAACCAAGTGCTGTTTAAAGCAAAAAATTTATTGTTCTTCTCAAGATTATTAGAGGGCAACTATCCAGATACATCCCGTTTAATTCCTTCAGAAAGTAAGACAGATGTGATCGTTCATGCAAAAGAATTTTTAAAAGCTATTGATCGTGCATCTTTACTAGCAAGAGAAGGACGAAACAATGTTGTCAAACTTTCAACTCTTCCAGGAGGAGTCATTGAGGTTTCTTCTAATACACCGGAAATTGGTAAAGTCGTGGAAGAAGTTCAAGCAGAACTCATTGAAGGTGATGAGTTGAAAATATCTTTCAGTGCAAAATTTGTTATGGATGCATTAAAAGCGCTGGAGGGTACGGATATCAAAATTAATTTCACAGGTGCTATGCGCCCATTTGTAATTCGCTCTATTCATGACGATACAATGCTGCAGTTAATTCTTCCGGTTCGTACTTACTAAGTTAAAACATTATTCTTTTTTACAGAGAAAAGGTCTGATTAACAGGCCTTTTTTCTGTAGTTACCTTTGTAAAACACAATTTTTTACCTGTTTTTAGTTAAAAAATCGGCAATGCTTTGTCTTAATGTCTTTTTTTTAGTAAAATAAAGTATTAGAGATTACTTTGAAGGTAGTGAAGGAAATGCAAATAACTGAAATACAGATCCAAACTGAATACATTACGCTTGGACAATTTTTAAAGCTGGCAGATATTATCCAAAGCGGCGGCATGGCCAAAGCCTTCCTAGGTGAAAATGATGTTTTCATCAATGAAGAATTCGATGTCCGTCGAGGCAGAAAATTACGAGAGGGTGACATAATCGATATACCAGACATCGGAATATTCATCATTACTCGTTAAAGTAAAAGGGAAGTATCGACTATGTATATAGAAAACTTAGCCTTAAGGAACTACCGAAATTATCAAAACCTAGAGCTTTCTTTCGAAAACAAGGTCAACGTGATATTAGGCGAAAATGCACAAGGTAAAACAAATGTCATGGAATCAATTTTTGTCTTAGCTATGGCTAAATCGCATCGGACATCAAATGATAAAGATCTTATTCGTTGGGATGAAGAATATGCTAAAATAGAAGGACGGGTTCGAAAACAAACTACGTCGATTCCTTTAGAATTAACGATTTCCAAAAAAGGTAAAAAAGCGAAATGTAATCATATCGAACAGAAAAAACTAAGCCAGTATGTTGGAAATATGAATGTCGTTATGTTTGCACCGGAGGATCTTCACTTGGTAAAAGGAGCTCCACAAGTCAGACGGCGGTTCATTGATATGGAAATCGGCCAGGTTTCGCCTGTTTATCTTCATGATATGAGTCAATATCATAAAATTCTTATCCAAAGAAACCATTACTTAAAGCTTCTTCAAACAAGAAAACAAACGGATACTGCTATGCTTGATGTCTTAACTGAACAGTTCATACATTATGCAGTGAAAATTGTCGAGAGAAGGTATAGGTTTCTGCATTTACTTCAAAATTGGGCTGAACCGATTCATTCTGGAATTTCGAGAAATCTGGAAAAGTTGAAAATCCAGTATAAACCTTCCCTTGATGTATCAGAATCTATGGATTTGACGAAAATGATAGAAGTATTTGAAGATAAATTTTCCAAGGTGAGAACAAGAGAAATTGAACGTGGTGTTACATTGGCAGGACCTCATCGAGATGACTTAGCTTTCTTTGTCAATGGCAGAGATGTTCAAACCTTTGGGTCACAAGGACAGCAGCGAACAACAGCTCTTTCACTGAAGCTTGCTGAAATTGAATTGATACATGCAGAAATTGACGAATATCCAATTCTATTACTCGATGATGTTTTATCTGAACTGGATGATTATCGCCAATCACATCTGCTTAATACGATTCAAGGAAAAGTACAAACCTTTGTAACCACTACCTCTGTTGATGGAATTGACCATCAAACCTTGCGCGGTGCATCAACCTTTACGGTGCACCAGGGAAATGTCATACAAGTCAAATGATGAGGTGAACTTATGTATCTTCACATTGGTGAGGACATTCTTGTTAAAACCGATGAGGTAATTGCTATTTTAGATAAACAATTGCTTGATTGTTCCCCTTTTACTCATGAGTTTCTTGAGCGAAAAGCAGATAAAATTGTTAATCTAGCTAAGAACTCTATCAAGTCCATCGTGATTACAGATAACCATGTTTATTATTCCCCCCTAGCTTCTGGAACATTAAAAAAAAGATCATTGCAAAAAGCAATTTCATTTGATGAATAGATGGCACAACCAAACAAAAACCAAAACAAGTTACTAAAATGCCAATAGAAAAGTGTAGGTGATATGGTGTGACAATGGAACAAAAACATACGGAAGTGGAAAGCTATGATGAGAATCAGATACAGGTATTAGAAGGTCTAGAAGCTGTTCGTAAACGGCCGGGAATGTATATTGGTACCACTTCTTCAAAAGGCCTTCATCATCTTGTATGGGAAATTGTAGATAACAGCATTGACGAAGCGCTTGCAGGTTACTGTTCTGAAATTAAAGTAACCATAGAAGAAGACAACAGCATTACTGTTGTTGATAATGGCCGCGGTATTCCAGTAGGGATTCATGAAAAAATGGGACGTCCGGCTGTAGAAGTTATTATGACCGTTCTTCATGCCGGGGGTAAATTCGGCGGTGGAGGATATAAGGTTTCTGGCGGCTTGCACGGTGTTGGTGCTTCTGTTGTTAATGCCCTTTCAAGTGTATTAGAAGTGTATGTTCATAGAGATGGACATATTTATTACCAAAAATTCATGCGCGGAGTTCCGCAGGAAGATCTGGCCATTGTTGGTGATTCAGATCATACAGGTACGACCATTCACTTTATTCCAGACGGAGAAATCTTTACTGAAACATTAGAGTTTGAATTTGATACGCTGGCAACTCGAATGAGAGAACTGGCTTTCTTAAACAAAGGCTTAAAATTGATTCTTGAAGATAAGCGTGAAGAAGATAAAACAGCCGAGTTTCATTACGAAGGCGGTATTAGTTCGTATGTAGAACATTTAAACCGCTCAAAAGTCGTTTTACATGAAGAACCTATTTTCATGGAAGGTGAAAAAGACGGTATTTCCGTGGAAATAGCTCTTCAATACAATGATGGATACATCAGCAATTTATTCTCATTTGCGAATAACATCCATACCTATGAAGGCGGAACACATGAATCCGGATTTAAAACTGCCCTAACTCGAGTTATTAATGACTATGCACGTAAGAATGGATTGCTTAAAGAAGCGGACACAAACTTCTCAGGAGATGACGTTCGTGAAGGCTTAACTGCCATTATTTCTATCAAGCATCCTGATCCGCAGTTTGAAGGCCAAACCAAAACGAAACTTGGAAATTCAGAAGCGAGGACGGTCTCTGACTCAATTCTCTCTGAACGATTAGATGCGTTTTTATATGAAAATCCTTCTGTTGCAAAAAAAGTAGTTGAAAAAGGCCTTATGGCAACCAGAGCACGCCTTGCAGCGAAAAAGGCACGTGAATTAACGAGACGTAAGAGTGCATTAGAGGTTTCTAGTTTACCTGGTAAGCTTGCAGATTGTTCATCTAAGGATCCATCTATCAGTGAAATCTACATTGTAGAAGGAAACTCCGCAGGAGGATCTGCGAAACAAGGACGGGATCGGCACTTCCAAGCTATTCTGCCGCTTAGAGGGAAAATCTTAAACGTTGAGAAAGCACGTTTAGATCGTATCCTTCACAATATTGAAATTGGGACAATTATCACTGCCTTAGGCACAGGAATTGGTGAAGAATTCAATATTGAAAAAGCTAGATATCATAAAATTGTCATTATGACAGATGCCGATGTCGATGGTGCACATATTCGGACATTGATGTTAACGTTCTTTTACCGTTATATGCGAAAAATTATTGAATACGGCTATATTTATATCGCTCAGCCGCCCCTCTTTAAAATTCAACAGGGAAAACGGGTTGAGTATGCGTATAATGACAAACAGCTGGAGGAAATCCTTGCATCGCTTCCAGCACAGCCTAAGCCTAACTTACAGCGTTATAAAGGACTAGGTGAAATGAATCCAGAGCAGCTTTGGGAAACGACGATGAATCCAGATACAAGGACCCTTCTTCAGGTCAGCCTTACGGATGCCATTGAAGCGGATGAAACTTTTGAAATGCTCATGGGTGATAAAGTAGAACCTCGTCGTAACTTTATCGAGGAAAATGCAATCTACGTTAAGAATCTTGATGTTTAATTTAGAACAGGATATTCTATCCTGTTCTTTACATAGTGTCCCAAGGACCTAGATTGAGTTTTATAAAAGGAGGTTGGCTCCATGTCAGAAAATGAACGTTCAAATGTTAAAGATATAAATATAAGTACTGAAATGCGTACATCTTTCTTAGATTATGCAATGAGTGTTATTGTATCCCGGGCTTTGCCTGATGTAAGGGACGGATTAAAGCCGGTACACCGAAGAATTTTATATGCTATGAATGACCTCGGGATGACTTCTGATAAACCATTTAAGAAATCTGCACGTATTGTTGGTGAAGTTATTGGTAAGTATCATCCGCATGGTGACTCAGCTGTTTATGAAACAATGGTGCGTATGGCACAACCCTTTAACTACCGGCATATGCTCGTCGATGGCCACGGGAATTTTGGTTCGGTCGATGGTGATCAGGCAGCAGCGATGCGTTATACGGAAGCAAGATTATCAAAAATATCTATGGAACTACTCCGTGACCTGAATAAAGATACCGTTGATTACCAGGAAAACTATGATGGCTCTGAAAAAGAACCCGTCGTTATGCCTGCACGTTTTCCCAATTTATTAGTGAATGGTTCTTCTGGAATCGCGGTAGGTATGGCCACAAATATTCCTCCTCATAACTTAGGAGAAGTGATTGATGGGGTCCTTGCTTTAAGTAAAGATCCAGAAATCACTATTTCAGAACTGACGGAGATTATTCCAGGTCCTGATTTCCCGACAGCAGCCCTCATATTAGGCCGCAGTGGAATTAGAAAAGCCTATGAAACCGGAAAAGGGTCAATCCTTCAACGGGCAAGAGTAGAAATTGAAGAAAAAGCGAATGGAAAACAAGTTATTTTGGTTAAGGAAATTCCTTATCAAGTTAATAAAGCACGACTCATAGAAAAAATTGCTGAACTAGCCCGCGATAAGAAAATAGATGGCATCACAGACTTAAGAGATGAGTCTGACCGTAATGGAATGCGGATTGTTATGGAAATCCGCAAAGATGCAAACGCAAGTGTTCTCTTGAACAATCTATATAAACACACAGCGATGCAGACAACATTTGGCGTGAATCTTCTTGCTTTAGTTGATGGACAGCCTAAAGTGCTTAATCTTAAGGAATGTCTGTATCATTATCTTGAACATCAAAAAGTAGTGATTCGCCGCAGAACAGAATATGAATTACGTAAAGCTGAAGCACGAGCTCATATTCTAGAAGGATTACGGATTGCCCTTGATAATTTAGATGCAGTTATTGCATTAATTCGTGCTTCACAAACGACTGATATTGCTCGTAACGGATTAATGGAGCAATTTTCCCTTTCTGATAAACAAGCCCAAGCAATTTTAGATATGCGTCTACAACGCTTAACTGGGTTAGAAAGAGAGAAAATTGAAGAGGAATACCAAGCTCTAATGGCACAAATTGCAGAATATAAAGAAATTCTTGCTAATGAAGAAAAGCTTCTTGAAATCATTCGTGAGGAACTTATTGAAATAAAAGACCGCTTTAGTAATCCAAGACGGACAGAAATTATAATGGGCGGATTTGAACATCTTGAAGATGAAGATTTAATTCCTCAAGAAAACATTATCGTGACATTGACACATAATGGTTATATTAAACGTCTGCCTGTCTCCACATACCGCAGTCAAAAACGCGGGGGCAGAGGAATACAAGGAATGGGAACCAATGAAGACGATTTTGTTGGCCATTTATTAACGACTTCTACTCATGATACACTTCTATTCTTTACGAATAAGGGGAAAGTATATCGAGCAAAAGGGTATGAAATTCCTGAATACGGTCGTACTGCTAAAGGCTTGCCATTAATCAATTTGATTGAAATTGAAAAAGGTGAGTGGGTAAATGCTATTATTCCAGTCAAGGAATTCGTAGATGATTGGAGTTTATTCTTTACTACTAAACACGGAATTTCCAAACGTTCACCATTATCATCCTTTGCTCATATCCGTAACAATGGGTTGATTGCTGTTGGTCTTCGTGAAGACGATGAATTAATTTCGGTTCGTTTAACTAATGGTGATAAACACATTGCTATTGGTACGAAAGACGGAATGATGATTCGTTTCCATGAAACCGATGTACGTTCAATGGGACGGACAGCAGCTGGCGTTAAAGGAATATCCTTACGTGAGGGCGACGAAGTAATTGGGATGGAAATTCTTGAAGAGAGTGAAGAAGTTCTAATTGTTACCAAGCACGGTTATGGTAAACGGACGCCAGCAGAAGAGTATCGTATTCAAACCCGTGGAGGCGTAGGAATTAAAACCTGCAACGTTACGGAAAAGAATGGTGAACTTATTGCTCTTAAAACCGTAAGCGGCGAAGAAGATCTCATGCTGATTACAGCTGCAGGTGTATTAATAAGAATGGCAGTAGAGGATATTTCAAAAACTGGCCGTAATACTCAGGGTGTGAAATTAATTCGTCTTGAGGCATCAGAAAATGAATATGTTTCTACTGTAGCTATGATTGAACGTGAAGAAGAAAAAGACCTGATTGAAGATATTTCTGAAGTGGAAACTGTTTTACCAGTTGAATCAACAGAAACTGACTCTACTGAACTAGACTCTAATCCTGAAGACAATGACACTAATCAGTCTATGGACGAAGAAGAAGAGTAAATACAAAATTAGTGAGGCTGTCCCTAAAAGGACAGCCTCATTTTATTTTGTGCAGGATTTAGTAATAAAGAACTAGATAAAATTATAGTCAATTCGACCTAAATACAGTAATATTATGGTAATGAATAGCATAGAGGTGATGACTATGAGGGTTAAGACTCATTATTTAGTTGAGGGCTGTATTCTTAGTAAAGATATTGTCGGCAGAATAGGAAATCCCATTATTAATAAAAAAACAATTTTAGATACTGAAATGTTAAATGTACTTAAAGCATTTCTGATAAGTGAAGTAAGTGTAGAAAAGACATTGATAAATGGACAGCAATACCATCCACGAGAAGTGATTGATGAAGAAAAAGAAGATCTTAAAGAAGAACCTTCTTTTATTACTAATTATTTAAAAACAGTTCAAATTTATAAACAATACTTTAAAAACTGGCAAGCGGGGAGTAAGGTAGAGGTTGCAAAGATTAGAGAAATCATGATTCCACTGCTTAAAAAGGCACTTAATAACCCATCTGTGATTTTTTCGCTCCATCATTACTGCACGAAAGAAGACTATTTATATCATCATGCTATTTCGGTCGGCTTAATCAGCGGATACATTGCACAGAAGAAAAAGTTTGATGTTGGTGATGTTATTCAAATCACAATGGCGGGTTGTTTAGTTGATTGTGGAATGGCCAAGATATCTCCAAGTATTCTTGATAAGAAAACCGCATTAACTGCACAAGAGTATGAAGAGGTACGGAAACATCCTATATACAGTCTTCGAATGCTGCAAAGCACATCGATCCTAAAAGAGACAGTCAAGTATGCCATTCTACAGCATCATGAAAGGCTGGATGGTAGTGGGTATCCAACAGGAAAGCATGGAACAACTCCTCATGCATTTTCAAGAGTAGTCGCTGTAGCAGATGTGTATCATGCGATGACCTCTGAAAGAAGCTACCGTAAAAAGCAATCACCGTTTAAGGTAATGGAAATGATCCTTCATGATGACTTCGGAAAATTTGATATATCTGTTATTAAAATCCTTCTTGCTGGTATTGCAAATTATGCGATAGGCAGTAAAGTTAGATTATCAAACGGCTCAGCAGCAGAAATTATATTCATTGATGAAAATGCACAGACTAGACCCTTAGTTAAATTACTTGATTCCAGCGAATTACTTTACTTAGATAGAAATAGAGAATTGTTTATAGAAGAAATTATGTAAAGAAGATCTGTGTATTGGTAAGCAGATTTTCTTTCTTTTTCCGTAACTCTGGCAGCTAATCTCAGCTTATTCTTCCTTGTTTATTAAAATAGTAACCATAGAGAAAATAAGTCTTGCAATTCCTTCGTATCCTAGATATAATAACTAAGTCGACAAGGAAGTTAAAAATAATTGTTGACATCGAAACACGTAAGTATTATACTTAC
>NZ_AJTN02000192.1 GCF_000305495.1 Peribacillus psychrosaccharolyticus ATCC 23296
CACATAGAAATACAATTTAAGACATAACTTTGTAAGAGGATTGTTTAATAAGTAATCTTAGAAAAGAGGGATTAGATGGCGGGAGCCTAAAATTGGTCTTGCACTGGGGTCCGGGGGGGCTAGAGGATTTGCCCACCTAGGCGTTCTCAAAGTTTTAAAAGAGGCTGGTATCCCCGTAAATATGATAGCAGGAAGCAGTATGGGGGCTTTGGTTGGTAGTTTTTATGCTGCAGGGTCTGATACGGAACGTTTATATAAATTGGCAAAGGCTTTTAAGCGGAAGTATTACTTAGATTTTACTGTGCCTAAAATGGGATTCGTTTCTGGGAAACGAGTAAAAGATTTAATTCGTGTTTTTACATATAACAAGTCACTGGAAAACTTAGATATTCCGATTGCTATCGTAGCTACTGATATCCGTACCGGAGAAAAGGTCATATTTCGCGAAGGCCCGATTGCCGAGGCGGTACGGGCAAGTATATCGGTACCTGGGATATTTGTTCCTGAAAAGATTGGCAATAGGATGCTGGTTGATGGGGGGGTTATCGATCGTGTCCCCGTTTCCGTAGTAAAATCAATGGGAGCTGATATTGTCATCGCTGTCGATGTTTCACATGTAAATAAAAATGTTGAAATCAATTCTATATATGATGTGATTATGCAAAGCTTAGATATTTTACAAATGGAGTTGGTCGAAAGCAGGGAGTTATCTTCTGACGTTATGATTCGACCCCGTGTTGAGAAATTTAGTTCAAAAGCATTTACAAATATTGAGGAAATAATTAGTATTGGAGAAGAAGCAGCCAGTCAAAAAATTGAAAAAATTAAGGGATTGATTGAATCGTGGAAGGAGTCTCAAATAGATGAGCCGTAAAAGATATACCCGCTCTTTCCTGTTTGCTGTCATTATAATTGTGTTATCAGCATTTTATACCCTGCCCTATTATGTAACTAAGCCTGGGATGGCCCAGGAATTAGAACCGATTGTAGAGGTGGCAGGCGGTGATGACGCAGAGGGAAGCTTTATGCTGACTACGGTCAGAATGGGAAAGGCAAATATTTATGGATACCTAGTTGCAAAAATGAGTAAATACCAAGAACTGTATCCGGAGGACGCTATCCGTGACACGGATGAATCGGATGAAGAATATAGTGAAAGACAACTTCATATGATGGATGGATCAAAAAACAGTGCCATTAAGATTGCCTACGAAAAAGCGGGGAAATCATTCTCGTTTGACTACCTTGGTGTGTATGTACTGGGTGTGATTAAAGGAATGCCTGCATATGGGAAGCTTAAGCCAGGGGATCAAATAATAAAAGTGGATAACAAAAAATTCCAGTCTTCAGCAGAGTTTATTGAGTATATTGGGAAGAAAAAAGCGAATGACACTGTTTTAGTTACCTACATGCGTGAAGATATTGAAAAAACAGTAAAAATTTCTTTGCAGGCATTTAAAGACCAGCCTAAAAAAGTGGGGATGGGTATTAGTTTAGATGATTATAAGAAACCAATTACTGATCCATCCATTACGATTAATACCGATCAGATCGGCGGTCCATCAGCTGGATTAATGTTCAGTTTAGAAATCTATAATCAGTTGACAGAAGGGGATCTTACTTCAGGTTATCAAATAGCTGGAACGGGTACAATGTCCGAAGATGGAACCATTGGGCCAATTGGGGGAATCCAGCAAAAAATTGTAGCAGCAGATAAAACAGACGCGGAAATTTTCTTTGCTCCAAATGAAAAGGGGATAAAAGGTTCAAATTATCAGGAGGCATTAATTGCGGCAGAAGATATAGACACTGATATGAAAATTGTCCCAGTTGATAGTTTTGATGATGCGTTGGACTATTTACATTCGTTAGAAAAAAATAATCCTAAAAAAACGTAAACGAACCGCACTTATGCGTATCGTTACGTTTTTTGCTATACCATCTTTCGATATATGACTGGTGATTCGTATTCGCGCTTCAATAATAAGGATTGGAATGGTTCTTTCAGTCCTAATGTATAAATGGTAGAAGCCTGAATATCCGCGTGAATACTATCCTCCTTGAAAGAAGCCAGCCTTGAAACGAGAGGCAGAGAAATATGTTTCTTTATTTGATGAAGATAGTCACGCCCATTATCATTCATGCCAAGGATCCGAAGATAAGAGGGTGATTCTTGGAGTTTTTTTGTGGTCTCTTTATATGTACCAGTAAGAATATGGACACAAACACGTTGAAGTCTTGTCCAGGTGTATCGTTTGGTCTTAATTTTTACCATAAAATCTTGGAAGCTTGTAGAGTGAAGAACCATTGATTTAAGACGATATTCAATGCCTTCTTCCATTTCGGCTATTTCGGCTAATTCAGCACTAGAAGCGGAAAGGAGACGGTACTTTAATAAGGGCCAGTAATCTTCCCATGTATGAAGTGAACCATATGTACGTATGTATCGGTTTAAACTTTCAGCTGTTGTTTCAGGTACATATTGTTTAATCGTACTGATTGTGCTCCCTTTCTCAGCGAGAGCTTTGCGAATCCCAGTTGCGCTTGCAATAGGTTGTGCTCCAAGCTGTGTTTCATGGTAATCTGCCTGGATCCGTTTAATTGTAGCGGGAATAATATCGAAAGAATGATGTAAGGCAGTTTTTATGTATTCAAATCCAAGAATATTATTTGGCTTGCTTAGATCAACTAATTTCAGTCCGTTTGACAGCTCTTGGTAAGCAAGAGAGGCGGCTTTTGGATAACTATTGCCGCTGGATAGATGGGTACGAAGAGCAGCGTCATAACTAGACTGTTGTTTTGTCATAAAATAATAGGCTTCCATAAATGGATCTATTGACCCGTCTTCACTTCCAAAACAAAATGAACTACATCCCAGTGCTTCTAAAATTGATATAGAGCCTCGTGCAAAGATTTCCGCATTTTGAGAAGCAAATGGAGCGGGAAGTTCGATGACTAGATCTACACCGGCTGCAAGAGCCATTTCAGTCCGAGCCCATTTACTAACTAAGGCAGGTTCACCTCTTTGTAAAAACGGCCCGCTCATAACCGCAATAACAACGTCAGCTCCGGACGCGAGTCTGCTTTGTTCTACATGATACGCATGGCCGTTATGAAAGGGGTTATATTCGACTACAAGTCCAACTGCTTTCAATGGTTATCGCTCCTTTTTGACAGGTTTTAATCACTGTTTGCTGAAACAGCTAAACGTATGCTAAGTCAATATTTTAGCATATATACTGAGGTCTGGTAGTTCAGTATCGACAGTTTTATAAATAAATATTAGCCAGCATGTTTGCAAAATCAAAAAAAATGGATATGATAGAAGGAGCGGGAATATTTCCTGGGTACTTTACATGCAGTGTTTAACACTGTTCCTTCAAGCTTTATAGTGTAAAGAAAAAATATTGACAAACGGTAGATTGACAGATATAATTACCTTTGTTGCCTTGAGGTGATTCATTTGAAATGGACTATTAGCCAACTTCAAAAATTCCGGGATAAGAACCTGCAAATAGATGAATTTGTAGATGTTTCCGATATTAAGGAAAGAGAAAAACAAATCCTTGGAGTCTCTCCGATGCATGTAACAGGTAAAGCAGATGTTACGTCTGCTAGAGCAACATTCCACTTGCATATATCTGGAGAACTTATTTTGCCTTGTTCCCGGACACTGGTAGATGTGAACTTCCCGATTAATATCGATACAACGGAAACCTTCTTTTTAGGTGCAGATAGTGCCTTATTTGAAGAAGATGGAGTAGCGGTGGCAAAAGGTGAAGTTGTGGATCTTATACCGGTAATTACAGAATTATTACTGCTAGAGATTCCGATGCAGGTTTTTTGTGAGGATGTCAATGCGGAAGGCGCTGCTCCTCATTCTGGGAAAGATTGGTCTGTTGTTACTGAGGAAGAACTTCAACAGAAGGTCGATCCAAGATTAGCAAAGCTTGCGAACTTTTTTGACAACGATAAAGAATCGTAATTGGGAAAAAGGAAGATAGAAGGCATCCGATCTTCATAGCTTCTTCATATTTTTTTAAGGAGGTGGGAATAATGGCTGTACCTTTTAGAAGAACGTCCAAAACTGTAAAAAGAAAACGTCGTACACACTTCAAACTTCAAGTACCTGGTATGGTTTCATGCCCAAACTGCGGTGAAATGAAACTTTCACACCGTATTTGTAAGGAATGTGGAACATACAAAGGTAAAGATGTTGTAAACAAATAATCGTATATACAAAAGGAGAGTTTCTCCACTTGTGTATACAAGGTTAGACAAACACAGGGATTAACATCATTCCTGTGTTTTTTGTTATGTTGTGCGATGGTCATAAAAAGAGGGGGACTTAACATGAAGGATGCGTGTTTGATAGAGAAAAATGAACGCGGTTACATGAAGATAACCATTAATCGTCCTGAAAAGAGAAATGCCATTAATCTTGAAGTAATGGAGTTAATTGATGGAGCGTTGGAAATGGCAGCTCAGGATGAATCAGTGAAAGTAGTGATTTTGACAGGAACAGGTAAAGATGCTTTTTGTTCAGGCGGTGATTTATCAGTCTTTCATAAACTGCGAACCGAAGAAGACTCCTTTGCTATGTTATCGAAAATGGGGGGGATTTTATACAAGCTTGCAGTATTGCCAAAACCTACTATAGCTGTATTAAATGGCAGTGCTGTCGGTGGTGGTTGTGAAATTGCCTCAGCTTGTGATTTTCGTTTGGCAAGAGAAGGAATTCGTATTGGGTTTGTCCAAGGTACCCTTGGCATAACGACTGGGTGGGGAGGTGCATCGCTTTTATATGAGAAGCTACCTGCTGGAGCAGCAATGGAGCTTTTACTTGGTGCGGAAATACATAGTGCAGAAGGAGCTAAAGAAAAAGGGTTTATTGATCATGTGATAATGAATACAGAATCTGAGTCAACGGCCTTCATCTCTTCCTTTTTAGAAAAAGAGCTTGGGGTGCTCTCGGCTTATAAGGAACTCTTGATTGCTAAATGGAAACAATCAGGGCTAAAGGAACGGATGGAACAAGAAAGCAGACAGTGTGCGAAGCTCTGGGCAACGGATGCTCACCATCATGCAGTTGATCGATTTCTTAATAGGAAAGGGTAATCATAACTAGTAAAAAAATTCTAGGTGTGTCTAGCTTTATCTTCTATCTTTCTAGCAAGTGCATATGATGGAATAAGTATGTTAGGGAGGTAGAGATATGTCAATAGCCAGGCAGGATGCATGGTCTCAAGATGAAGATGTAGTTTTGGCGGAAGTCGTTTTACGGCATATTCGTGATGGCAGTACACAACTTAAGGCGTTTGAAGAAGTAGGCAAGCGTCTGGCGAGGACGTCAGCAGCTTGCGGTTTTCGCTGGAATTCTTTTGTTAGACAACAATATAAATCTGGAATTGAACTAGCAAAGAAACAGCGGAAGGGACACAAACAACATGCTGTTGATCATACGACGGATATACAAGAAACAAAGCTTGCAGCTGTAGAAAAAAATGAGTCAAGACAGGGTGAATCGATCACCTTAGAAGAAATTATCTCATTCCTTTCCAGAATAAATGAACATACCGCTGTTAACCAAGAACAGAATGAAAAACTCCTAGCAGAAGCGAGAGTCCTTTCATGTGAAAATGATAAATTACAGATAGAAAACAAGCACCTACTGAATCAGTTGACCATACTAGAGGAAGATTATCGAACGCTCCTTTCCATCATGGAACGTGCAAGAAAATTGACAGTACTGGAAGAAGAGAAAAATAGTCCTAAAGTAAAATTCCAAATGGATAAAAACGGGAACCTAGAGAGAGTCTCCAAATAACGAGGGTTCGTTCATTTTTTTACGAACAAAGCGTGTATGGAGCCATACACGCTTCTATCATGTCTATTAGGATTTAGTTAATCCGTTTGGATGCCATAAAAGAGGGTTTTCTCCTAAATCTCGTTCCACATCATACACAGCTGCCTCGAAACCCATCTTATCCCAAAACAACTGTGATTTAACTCGAGGATTAGTTTTTATTGGAATGCCAAAACCTTTTGCAAATTCGACCAGCTGTTGACCATACCCCTTATGCTGATAATCTGGAAGAACTTCTAGTTTCCAAAGTTCAAGAAAATCCTCTTGAATCTCAAAATAGTGATTATATTTCGCTTTTCTTTCATAAAGGCTCATTCGTGCTACTAATTTATCCCCAAAATAGATTCCGTAAAAGGGTGAATAGCTGTCGTTCTCAATGATATTTTCTTGCAGGTCATCGAGCATAGATAATTCCTGCAAACCATACTCCTTGAACTTTTTGAATTCTTCTAGAGTTTTGTAATTAATAAGCAAACGTTCAACTTTTGAATCCATCAACCCATCCCCCTTATTCAGGCAGCTTCCTTCCGAAAAGAAACCGCTTCCTTTTTATTATAATATAGATCAGGGGAAAATTCCGCAATTTCATATAATAGACGTTCATGAGGAAGATGTGTAAAGAAAGATTATTTTAAATTTTATGTCAAAAATAAAGGAAACTGCATACCTGCTGGCGTAATAAGAAAAAAACATCATATTTTCTATTCTTTAATTCGAATAAAGATCCTGAGGTTCAGATTACATCTAAGGGAAATATTTGCTAAACTAGTGAAAAGTGAACTGAGGCGATACATATGGAAATAGGTATTATAGGTGGTGGTGCGGTTGGACTGCTTTTTGCTGCTTACCTATCTGCTGCACATGATGTGACGGTGTACACCCGTACAGAAAGTCAAGCTGAAATCCTGGAAAAACAAGGATTGGATCTTTACCGCGATGGTGAGGTAATTAAGATGACTCTTAAAGCTAAGGCCATTATAGATGGTCTAGATGAGCAGGATCTGTTTATCATTGCTGTGAAACAATATCATCTTATTGAAGTAGTGCCCATGATAGCTGAACTAAAAATACCGCTCATCTTTTTACAGAATGGCTATTCTCATGTCCCTATCATGACAAAAATGGCATCTCCGACTGTATATGCGGGTGTCGTTGAACATGGAGCATTGCGAAGAGGGATGAGTGCTGTCGAACATACAGGTATAGGTCTTACGAAGTTCGCAGCAGTAAAAGGATCAGGTTTACTGCTTAAAGAGGACAGTTCCTTTTTCCCTTATACAGAAGAAACAGATTACCAAGAGATGCTGACGAAGAAACTTGCGGTTAATGCTGTTATTAACCCGTTGACAGCCATACTAAAGGTTGTAAATGGAAAGTTGATTGATGTGCAGTATTATCATGAAGTCTTTACTGCCTATCTTGAAGAAGTGGCTGGGATACTTGATCTTGACCGAGCGAGCTTGGAAGAACATATCACGCAGGTCTGCCAAAACACTTACAAAAATCGGTCTTCCATGCTAAAGGATATTGAAAAGGGACAAGGAACTGAAATCGATTCGATAACGGGGTATCTTCTTTCCGTTGCGAAAGAAAAAGATAAAGAGCATTTAATGAGTTCAATGATTTATTCGATGGTTAAGGGAATGGAAAGTCAGGGAGGATAACGGGTTGACAAATTTCATCGCGGGTGTCGCAGCAACCTTTATTATGCTGCCCTTTGTCGTATATCTATTATTTTTTATACTCATTAAGCAAATAACTCATAATCATAAAAAAGCCGTACAAATGGCAATGGATATTAGTACCATCTTCTTTGTGTTTTCTGTACACTATCTTATCAGCGTTATTTGGGAGCTGCAGTTGTTCTGGATTCTTTTAGTGGTATTGTTATTTATCGCGATTTTCGTTGTTCTGATTCATTATAAGGTTAAAGGGGAAATTATTTTTGGGAAAATCATGAAAGGATTTTGGAGAGTTAGTTTCGCCTTTTTTCTACTCATTTATATTGGATTGGTTACATACGGGTTAATACAAAGAATTGTTCAATCTGTTATTTAAGCTTATAGTTGATTACCTGCATTGTAAGGATCTTGGGCAATTTTTTTTCTTTTCTTTCATAGGGATGATATACTCTAAAAAGAATTGCAGATGCAGGGAAAGGAAGTACATAAATGGAGTTAAGAGATCTCTCTTTACCGTCTTTAAATCAATTTGCTTCAGATTATCTGAACGGAAAACTTGAAGTAGAGGATTATTTTCATTACAAACTGACTGGCGAGGGAATGTATCAGAATAGATATCAAGAATTGATGACTAGAACATTCAAGCGTGCTGAAATAGCAGCTTACATAGAACAATATATGGAGCGATTTTCGGAAAGCAAACAGGTAGAGCTTAATATCGAGGCATTAAGAACACCTGATTCTGTAGTAGTGATAGGAGGTCAACAGGCAGGGCTTCTTTCAGGCCCTCTTTATACCATTCATAAGGTGATATCCATCATTAAACTGGCAGAGGAGCAGGAGAAACAACTCGGAAAACGGGTTATTCCTGTTTTTTGGATTGCTGGAGAAGATCATGATTTGGCTGAAGTAAATCATGTATATACGATGAAAAATGGGAAGCCTGTTAAGTCAGCGTATCCGTTTTACCATCCCTTTAAAACGATGGTAACCGATTTGGAACTAGATACTGAAAAAACGATGCAATGGATAGAGGACGTAGTTGAGAGCTACGGAGAAACTGATTTTACTAAAAAATTGCTTGCGACTGTCCGCGGAATTCTCCAGGAATCTAAAGATTTTGTAGAGTTTTTTGCTTCGTTGATTCACGAGTGGTTCCATGAATATGGTCTTTTGCTTCTTGATGCAGGTGACCCGCGATTAAGGAAGTTAGAAGCAGAGTACTTCAGTGAACTTATTCAACATAGCGATGAGATTACTGAGTCCGTCCTTTCTCAGCAGGCATTCATGCAAAAAGAAGGCTACAAACGAATGATTGAACTGGAAGAAACTTCTGCTAATTTATTTTATTATACTCCGAAAAATAAAGAGCGGATTTTGTTAGAACGGAAAGATGATCTGTTCAGCAGTAAAAATGGAGATATTAGGTTTACAATATCGGAATTGTTAGAAATGGCCGAGAAAGAACCCGAGCGGCTGAGTAATAATGTCGTCACTCGTCCTATTATGCAGGAAAAACTTTTTCCGGTTCTTGCCTTTATATCCGGTCCTGGTGAAATTGCCTATTGGGCTGAATTGAAGCGGGCATTTGAAATCTTTTCAATGAAGATGCCGCCGATTGTTCCAAGGCTTAACATTACTGTGGTTGAACGTGGAATTCAGACTGATTTATCTGAGACAGGTCTGGACATTGAGACAGTTCTGACACAGGGAACGGGAAAAGCAGTAACTGAATTTATGAATTCAGTGAAAAATGATGACATTGAATCGTTATTTAGGCAGATGAAGTCAACTCTTGGTGAAAATCATGAAAAGTTAACGGAAAAAGCAGTCGCTGATGATAAGGGGTTAGAACCACTTCTTATTAAGAATCGGCAGTTTTTAGATAAGCAGCTTAACTTTATTTATGGGAAAATCACGGAAAGCACGGAGAAGAAGCATGAAGTGGCCTTGAGTAAATATAGTCGAATAGCGAATGCATTATATCCGAATGAGTCTCCACAAGAACGGATTTGGAATGTTTTCTATTATTTAAATCAGTACGGTCCATGTTTTATATCCGATACGATGAAACTTGTTTATCAATTTAATAATCAGCATAAGGTTATTTATTTGTAATTGTTCATTAGGAGCAGCTTCTCATACTGAAGATCAGATCGATGAAAATCGAGCTGGTCTTCTTTTTTTAGTTTTAAAGTGGGGCAGTTGATTTCCGTTCCAGGCGCTTCGCTTTCCCCTCCAATCAACTGTTTTTCTAAATTCAATCTGGAGGTAAAATCTGGCGAACGAATGTTACATGTGCTATCTAGAACAGCTTCACATCTGATTACGTTCAGTACAATGGATTCTAAAGTGGGCAGTAATTTCTGTTCCAGGCACTTCGCTTTCCGCGGGCGGGCGGTGAGCCTCCTCGTCGCTAACGCTCCTGCGGGGTCTCACCTGTCCCGCTGTTCCCGCAGGGGTCTTCGTGCCTTCCACTCCAATCAATGGTCTTTAATTTAATCTGGATTTAAAATCTGGC
>NZ_AJTN02000191.1 GCF_000305495.1 Peribacillus psychrosaccharolyticus ATCC 23296
GGCTTTTTTGGAGATATTAAGCTGATGTTTTCTTGCCTTTTTTAATGATTGTGCCGTCTTTCAACACTAATTTAGGTGCTTTGTTAGCCGCAATTGTTTCAGCTGTGATGATACATTTGTCGATATCGTCACGTGAAGGCAGGTCGAACATAACCTCCAGCATAATTCCTTCGATAATTGAGCGTAGACCACGGGCACCCGTTTTACGTTCAATTGCTTTTTTAGCAATCTCAGTAAGTGCACCATCTTCAAACTCTAGCTCAACATCATCAAGTTCAAGCAGTTTTTGATATTGTTTGACTAACGCATTTTTTGGTTTGATTAGGATTTCGATCAACGCAGCCTCGTCTAATTGCTCCAATGTAGCAATAACCGGGATACGGCCGATGAATTCTGGAATTAAACCAAAACGCAGTAAATCTTCTGGAAGTACTTTTGACAGTAATTCCTTTTCTTTTACATCCTCTTTTTTAACATCTGAACCAAAACCAATCACTTTTTGGCCTAAACGACGCTTGATAATCGGTTCGATTCCATCAAATGCACCACCGCAAATGAAGAGAATATTGGTTGTGTCAATTTGGATGAATTCTTGATGAGGGTGTTTACGTCCGCCTTGTGGTGGAACGCTCGCAACTGTACCTTCAAGAATTTTCAAGAGTGCTTGCTGAACACCTTCACCAGAAACATCACGAGTAATAGACGGATTTTCTGATTTACGAGCTACCTTATCGATTTCATCGATATAGATAATGCCTTTTTCAGCTTTTTCTACATCATAATCTGCTGCTTGGATTAGTTTCAGAAGGATGTTTTCAACATCTTCCCCAACATAACCAGCTTCTGTCAATGAAGTTGCATCGGCAATAGCAAATGGAACATTCAGCAGACGAGCAAGAGTTTGTGCAAGCAAGGTTTTCCCGCTTCCTGTTGGTCCAATTAGAGCAATATTTGACTTAGAAAGTTCAACTTCGTCAGATTTCGAACTGGAATTAATACGTTTATAATGATTATAAACCGCTACAGCCAAAGATTTCTTAGCTTGGTCTTGACCAATTACGTATTCATCAAGGATGGTCCGAATTTCACGTGGTTTCGGTACATCTTTAAATTCTACTTCTTCGTCAGTACCTAGTTCTTCCTCAACAATTTCTGTACAGAGTTCAATACATTCGTCACAAATATATACACCCGGTCCTGCTACAAGTTTACGTACTTGTTCTTGAGTTTTACCGCAAAAAGAACATTTTAATTGTCCTTTTTCATCATTAAATTTAAACATATTCACTCACCCCTTTAAATACTTTTGCAACATCTATACGTGGTAAAGTCCAGTCCTTAAAACCGGTACTCCCCTTGAACATTTAATAGGTCTTGTACATCTGTACATTCTTGCCTTTAATACCAAGCATATTTAGTGATATGCTTCAGCTTTTATTAAACATTGGGAGTAGTGCCGAAAACTCCAATGAATACTTGTATGCTTTGCATTTTATCATGTTCCTGACAGGAATGTAATTAAAATGCTTCATCCAAGTAGTTCATCTGGTATTAACCTAAAATAATTCTCTATGTATTTGCCCTTTACCATCATTCCCAAACCTTTAGCTTTTTATAAAAATGAGAATGTAATTATTTATGTATATGCGGCTTAGCATTTAATCTACACTTAAATGGAAAAAAAATCAATCTATACTTGTCAGAAAAATTAATTTTTATCTTCCCTGCTTAAATAATGCTTTTATGTATAAAACAAGGCACGATTGCTCGCGCCTTGTCTCTTTTCTATTGTATATGGAATTATTCAGCTGAAGCTTCAACGATCTTGCTGTTTTCAACAAGGAAGTCGATTGCTTTACCAATTTTCAAATCACCTTTAACGCCTTCAAGGCTTCCAAGTGCTTGTTTGATTGCTTCTGTTTCCATTTTGTACATTTCAGCCATTTTTGCAATTTCAGCATCAACATCAGCATCAGATGCTTCAATGTTTTCTGCAGTAGCAATTGCATCAAGAGTCAAGCTAGTTTTAACTTGTGTTTCAGCTTCTTCTTGCATTTGTGCTTTCAAAGCTTCTTCATCTTGACCTGAGAATTGGAAGTAAAGCTCTAGGTTTAATCCTTGAGATTGTAAACGTTGATCGAAATCTTTCATCATACGTTCTACTTCTTTTTCAACCATAACTGCAGGAATATCTACTTCTGCATTAGCTGTCGCTTTTTCAACAACTGTGTCACGGACTTGGTGTTCTGCTTGGTGCTTTTTATCATGCTCAAGCGTTTTTCTAGTTTTTTCTTTCAATTCTGCTAATGTTTCTACTTCTTCATCGACATCTTTTGCGAACTCATCATCAAGCTCAGGAAGCTGCTTTGATTTGATTTCGTGAATTTTCACTTTGAATACTGCAGGCTTACCAGCAAGTTCAGCTGCATGATATTCTTCAGGGAAGTTCACTTCGATATCTTTTTCTGCTCCTGTTTCAAGACCAACAACTTGTTCTTCGAAACCAGGAATGAAAGAGTTAGATCCAAGTTCTAGAGAATAGTTTTCAGACGCTCCGCCTTCAAAAAGTTCTCCGTCAACACTGCCTTCAAAATCAAGAACGACTGTATCGCCCATTGCTGCTTGTCCTTCTTCTTTAACAACAAGCTCTGCTTGACGCTCTTGCAATGTTTTGATTTCGTTATCGATATCTTCGTCAGTTACTTCAGTGTTAACTTTTTCTACTTCAAGACCTTTATATTCACCTAATTTAACCTCAGGCATAACAGTCACAGTAGCTTTGAAAATAAGGTTTTTGCCTTTTTCCATTTGGTCAACGTCGATTTCTGGACGATCAACAGGATTGATTCCTGCTTCTTCGATAGCAGTTGCATATGCGTCTGGAAGAATGATATCCAATGCATCTTGGTATAATGATTCTACGCCGAATTTTTTGTCGAACATTTGGCGAGGCATTTTACCTTTACGGAAGCCAGGTACGTTAATTTGTTTTACGACTTTTTTAAAGGCAGCGTCGATACCTTCGTTAACTTTAGCAGCGTCTACTTCTACAGTTAGAACGCCTTGATTACCTTCTAATTTTTCCCAATTTACAGACATTTGTTTCCCTCCAAAAAAATCTATGATATTTCATGAATAAGCAACGGATGAATCTGCCTTGCTATTCGTAACAAGTCATCCCCGGTATTCCCAATTTACAAGGAACCCGTCGTTTTTCCTAAAATCGTTACATTACAACCACTACATTATAACACAGGTCCCCTTAGTTTCAATAACAATAGGCTAAATAATCGGGGAAGAAAAATCTTCAATTTCCTTTAAAACCTTTAACTTTTCTGCTGCTTGATCCTGATCTACCTGGTATAGTTCAGCGATTCTCTCTATTGAAGATTCCCCATACAGGTACTCCTCTGCTAACAGATGATACCCTGCCGCATACCCGCTGTATTCTGCCTTCTCAGGTACAAAGGGGTACATCACGAGGTGCTGTCTCTCTATTAAACTGACCGCCATATCAAATAGAGTCGGATCACGGTCACCCAAGTGTTCTTCTAACAACTTAACAGAATGCTGATAAAAGTCTGTTTCATTTGGGGCAGAAAGAGTAGACGGGATGACCTTCATTTGTTGAGAAAATTTTGAGATGGTAAGCTCTTTATCGTATTCCTGTTCCTGCAAAATATTAAGCAGCAATGTTTTCACAAACGGACTGATTTGGCTATTCTCAAGAACCAGCTTGATTTGATTCATATGCGGCCTAATATTCACCTTCGATAACCGAGATACAACGGCAAGCAGCTCATTATCTGTCTTATTTTCAAAAAGTCCTTCGTCTTCAGCCAACTCTTCCTGGATTTTTTCTTCAATACGTACTTCCTGATCTTTTTGTTCATCAATTGCTCGTCTGCTGAAATGAAGCATATTCTCAAAGTGATCTTTCTTATCAGATGGAACATGTCCCTCTTCAAGCAACGCTTCTATCGTTGTGACCATCTCTTGATGCTCATTTAAATGCAGGAGGACCATTAAATAAATCGTCACTACTTGGAAGTAGTCACCAATCCCTTTAAAGAGCAGTTCCTTACATAAATCTCGAGCTTCCTCATAATCGTTCAGCTCTACAAGTGCTACAACCAACCCAATATTCAGATCTGGATTTTCTGGTTCTAACTCTCGTGCTTGGCTAAATAATTCAGCTGCCTTTTTAAAATCTCTAACCTCTAATCGCTCCAACCCTTTGTCGACAAGTCTTTTGCAGAGGTTTGGAAAAGCAATGATGTTTGAATTATCCTCGTTTCTTCCGCCCATTAGCAACTCCGTCCTGTCCTTTGTCTTTACTGACAAACAGTTTAGCATGGAAAACCTCCAAACACAAAATTTTACCAATATAAACTTTCCACATAAAAATACCTGCTCAATAAGCAGGTATTTCAGACTGTAGACAAACTCGGATGAGATTTAAAATCGAGATGTTGATTTCCATTCCAGGCGCTTCGCTTTCCGCGGGCGGTGAGCCGCATCAACGCTTACGCTCCTGCGGGGTCTCACCTGTCCCGCTGTTCCCGCAGGAGTCTTCACGCCAACACTCCCATCAACTGACTTTCTAAACTTAAAAGTAAAAGACCTATTTTTTGAGGTGATAAGGAGTATTTTCGAAAACTAACTTGAAATGGTAACACTAAACCTGCTTGTTCCCGCGTTCCTATTTGGTCCAAAAAATGCAAAAGAGGTACGGAATGAAATCATTCCGTACCTCTTTTGTCTACTAACTGATACCTGCTCAATAAGCAGGTATTTTTCTTCTATTATATAGAGAGTCTTTGTTTACTATTTTCGTATTCAGTGATTTTCTCATCGTATTGAAGTGTGATTGAGATTTCATCCCAGCCGTTGACAAGCATCTTCTTCCAATATGGATGGATGTCGAAATGCGTTTCAAACCCATCTTGTCCAGAAACCTTCTGATTCGGTAAATCGACGGACAGTTCATACTTACCACCTGCAGCCGCTGTCATTAAATAGTCTACTTCAGCTTCAGTCAAAGCGATTGGAAGCATCCCATTTTTCATACAATTACTTTTAAAAATGTCCGCAAAGGATGGTGCAATGACAATTGGAAAGCCAAAGTCGAGCAGCGACCACGGGGCGTGCTCTCTTGACGATCCACATCCGAAGTTTTCCCCAGCCAATAAAATACTTGTTCCTTTATTTTCCGGCTGATTTAATTCAAAGTCAGGCCGCTCATTTCCTTGTTCATCATAGCGCCAGTTGTAAAATAGATATTGACCGAATCCACTTCGTTCGATTCGTTTTAAAAATTGCTTCGGTATAATTTGATCTGTATCCACATTTTTTCTGTCCATGACAGCCATTCGTCCTGTATAGATAGTTATTGGTTCCATATGGCACCTCCTTCTTGATTTTCTAACTTAGCGCACTAGTTCCGCAATCCGTTCATTTTTTCTAATATCGACAAAACGACCGTATAAAGCAGCTGTTGCCGCCATTGCGGGACTGACTAAGTGTGTGCGTGCTCCTGCACCTTGCCGTCCTTCGAAGTTACGGTTTGAGGTAGATGCACAGTGCTCGCCTGCTGGAACGACATCTGGGTTCATACTTAAGCACATGCTGCAGCCCGATTCGCGCCATTCAAAGCCGGCTGCTTTGAATAGTACATCCAGACCTTCTTCCTCTGCTTGTTTCTTGACACTTTGTGATCCTGGAACAACCATTGCCCGGACTCCAGGATGAACGTGTTGACCGGATAGTACTGCCGCTGCTTTTCGAAGATCTTCAATTCGAGAATTCGTGCATGATCCGATGAAAACATGTTGTACTGGAATATCCGTAATGGCCATCCCTTCATTTAAGCCCATATATTCTAACGCACGGCCAAGCTCACGAGAATCCATCACACCATCCGTAATGGACGGAACAAACCCATCGACTCCAGTAGCCATACCAGGATTAGTACCCCAGCTAACCATTGGCGGAATCTCACTTCCATCAAGAACTATTTCACGATCATAAACTGCATCCACATCACTAGCAAGCTGACTCCACTCTTCTACACAGCGATCAAATTCGCTGCTTTCCGGAGCATACTTCCGTCCTTTCATGTATGAATATGTCGTATCATCTGGACTGACAAGCCCTGCTCTTGCTCCACCTTCAATCGACATATTACATACCGTCATCCGCTCTTCCATCGACATATTTCTGAACACTTCACCACAATATTCGATAATATGCCCGGTCCCGAAATCCACACCAAAACGCGAAATCACATAAAGAATGACGTCTTTTGATGTGACACCATAGCCGAGTTCACCGTTCACTTCAAGCTTTAATGTTTTTGGCTTAGTCTGCCAAATGGTTTGAGTAGCTAAGACGTGCTCGACCTCACTTGTACCTATACCGAATGCAATCGAACCAAAAGCACCATGTGTCGAAGTATGACTATCACCACAAACAATTGTCATTCCAGGCTGGGTAAGTCCAAGTTCAGGTCCAATTACATGAACAATTCCCTGCTCGCTGCTAGTTAAATCAGCTAGGTGGATGCCGAATTCCTGACAATTCGCAGCCAGTGCATCAAGCTGTTTCTTCGCAATCTCATCTTGAATGAAATAACGGTTCACCGTAGGAACATTGTGATCCATAGTGGCAAAAGTCCGTTCTGGTCTTCTTACCGAACGTCCTTTCATTCTAATTCCTTCAAATGCCTGTGGTGATGTTACCTCATGAATATAATGTAAATCTACATATAATAAATCTGGCTTATCTTGTTCTTCTGAAACAATATGACGATCCCATATTTTTTCAATGATTGATTTCCCCATCTTCCATCCTCCTACTCGCTCGTTCAGTTTAGAAAAAAAGCTGACGCGCAGTCAGCCTTTTCAGAAGTCTTATTTACGCATATGCTCCCATGATATTTAAAATGGCTTCCTGGTCCAGCAATGCCGCTTTGATTTCTGCTATCATTTGACTGGTCGATACTCCTCTGATTGGGCTATTTGCCAGATCACCGGTTCGCAGCCCAGCATCAAGGACTTTCTGAACGGCTTTTTCAACGGCGTCTGCTTCTTTTTCTAATCCAAACGATAATCGAAGCATGGAGGCAGCTGATAAAATCATCCCCATTGGATTCGCCACGTTTTTCCCTGCAATATCTGGAGCTGACCCATGAATTGGTTCGTAAAGGTTGCATCCATCCACCGAAACAGAGGCCGAAGGGAGCATACCAAGCGAGCCAGTCAATACAGAAGCCTCATCACTTAAAATATCGCCAAACATATTTTCCGTCACCATAACATCGAACTGTCTTGGATTACGAATTAGCTGCATAGCAGCGTTGTCCACCAACATATGTTCAAGCTCTACCTCAGGATAATTCTTAGCTACTTCTTCTGCCGTTTCCCGCCACATTCGACTGGATTCAAGGACATTTGCTTTATCAACAGATGTGACCTTATTCCTTCTTGTGGAAGCCAGTTTAAAAGCTAGTTCGATAATTCGTTTAATTTCTGACTTCTGGTAAAACAATGTGTCCACAACTGCTTCTTTGCCGTCTAACGTTGTACGTTCACTTGGCTTTCCAAAATATAAGCCACCGGTTAATTCCCGGACAATTAATAAATCTACGCCTTCAATTATTTCTTTTTTTAAGGGAGAAGATTCCGATAAACTCGAATAATAACTAATTGGTCGAAGATTGGCATAAAGGTGCAAGTCCTTGCGGATTTTAAGTAAGCCGCGTTCAGGCCTCAAATGCAACGGCTGTTGATCCCATTTCGGTCCTCCTACAGCACCTAATAGAACCGCATCGCTGCTCTTGCACATTTCGACTGTTTCATCTGGAAGCGGTGAACCAGTTCGGTCAATGGCACTCCCGCCTATTTCGCCAAAATGAAACTCAAAGTCATGACCAAATTGTTGTCCAACAGCTTCGAGGATTTCGACGGCACCTCGTGTTACTTCTCTACCTATTCCATCTCCCGGCAATACTGCTATTTTCCGTTTCATCGAAATCTCCCCTTCCCTTGCTTTTTTATTGTAAAATTGGTTCTTTCTCAGTTAAGTAAATTACACGGTTTACTGCATTCAAGTAAGCTTTAGCTGAAGCTTCCAATACATCTTGGTCTAATCCTCTGCCTCTTGTTTCAGTTCCTTGGTAACGAATCGTGACAAATACTTGAGCTAAAGCGTCTCTGCCTGCACCCACTGATTGGATTCGGTAATCGAGTAAGTTCACTTCGCTTCCAATACACCGTTCAAGCGTATTATAAAGCGCCTCAACACTCCCAGCGCCAGTAGCTGCTTCACTAATGGTATCCTCTTCGCCTTTTTTCAGCCGGACCGTCGCTGTCGGAACTTGGTTTGTGCCATAGCTGATTTGCATGGAATCAAGTTCGAAGAATCGATCATCCTTCGACGTTTTCTCTTCAAGTACTAGGGCAACCAAATCTTCGTCGGTCATTTCTTTTTTCTTATCAGCCAATTCTTTAAATTGAATGAATAAACGATTGCTTTCTTCATCTGAAACAGAAAGCTTCAACGTTTTCAAGCGATCTTTAAATGCATGACGCCCAGAGTGCTTACCAAGGACAAGTGCATTCGACGATACACCGACAAGTTCTGGAGAAATGATTTCATACGTTGTTTTTTCCTTTAAAACGCCGTCCTGATGGATACCTGATTCATGTGCATAGGCATTTCGGCCAATAATCGCTTTGTTTGGCGGAACTGCAAATCCGGTTAACTTACTAACTAAATCGCTGGTCCGTTTAATTTCATTTAGTGTTAAACCTGTTTTTGCTTGATAGAAATCAGAGCGAATTCGCAACGCTACGGCTAATTCTTCAAGAGCAGCATTTCCTGCACGTTCACCAATTCCGTTTATCGTGCCTTCAATTTGATTGGCTCCGCCTTCAATGGCTGCCAGTGAATTTGCAATTGCCATTCCTAAATCATCATGACAGTGCGCAGATAAATTTACTTTATCTATAGAAGGAACATGTTCACGAAGGTGCTTAAATATAGCTCCATATTCTTGTGGTGCCGCATAGCCGACTGTATCTGGAATGTTAATCACGCGTGCACCAGCTTGAATGACGGCTTCAACAATTTCAACCAAGTAATCAAGTTCTGTTCTGCTTGCGTCTTCAGCTGACCATTGGACAATTGGAAAACGCTCTGCCGCATACTTCACAGTCTGAACGGCCGTTTCAATCACTTGTTCTTTAGAAAGCTTCAATTTATAATCACGATGAATCGGTGAAGTAGCAATGAACACATGCAATCTTGGTTCTGCACCGCCCTTTAATGACTCCCAGGCTGCATCAATATCCCCTTGAACAGAACGCGCAAGTCCTGTTACGGATGCATGACGGATTTTATTCGCAATTTCTTGAACGGAACCAAAGTCACCTTTTGAAGCAGCTGGGAAGCCAGCTTCAATGATATCAACACCTAAGCGTTCTAACTGAAAGGCGATCTCTAATTTTTCCGAGTAATTTAGATTAATGCCAGCGGATTGCTCGCCATCTCTAAGTGTCGTATCGAAAATATTAATTTTTCGCAACAGTCACCACTTCTTTCTTAGTTTGTTGTTGTTTGACAAATGGCATCATTTTACGTAGTTCACGACCTACCACTTCGATTGGATGTTGATTTTCTCTTTGGTTCACAGCATTAAAGACAGGTCGGTTAGCTTGGTTTTCAAGGATCCAGCCTTTTGCAAATTCCCCATCTTGGATATCTTTCAATACTTTCTTCATTTCACCCTTAACCGTTTCATTTACAATACGAGGTCCGGATACAAAATCGCCCCACTGTGCTGTATCAGAAATAGAATAGCGCATGTTTTCTAAGCCGCCTTCGTACATTAAGTCAACAATTAGTTTTAATTCATGCAAACATTCAAAGTAGGCAACTTCCGGCTGATAACCAGCTTCTGTTAATGTTTCAAAACCAGCTTTTACGAGTGATGTCACTCCCCCGCATAGTACGGCTTGTTCACCGAATAAGTCAGTTTCTGTTTCTTCTTTAAAGGTTGTTTCAAGAACACCTGCACGTAAGGCTCCGATGCCTTTTGCATACGCAAGAGCTAATTCTTTTGCTTCACCTGTTACGTCCTGATGGATAGCGAACAGAGCTGGTACACCTGCTTCTTGTTCATATGTACGGCGAACAAGGTGCCCAGGTCCTTTTGGTGCTACTAGTAACACATCAACATCTGCAGGCGGAACGATTTGACTGAAATGTACATTGAAACCATGAGCGAAAAGCAAGGCATTTCCTGCTTGTAGTCCAGCTTTGATATCTTGTTCATAGACTTTCGGCTGAGTTTCGTCTGGAAGAAGAATCATGATTACATCAGCTTGGGCCGCTGCATCTTCTACTGTATAAACGTTAAAGCCATCTGCTTTTGCTTGATCAAATGATTTCCCTTGTCTGATTCCGATAATAACGTCAACACCGCTGTCGCGTAAATTTTGGGCGTGAGCATGACCTTGTGAACCATAGCCGATTACCGCTACCTGTTTGTTAGTGAAATAATTTTGATTTGCATCTGAATTGTAATATACTTTTGCCATTATAAAATCTCTCCCTTTTTTATCATCATTTTAGTTTTATTTTTAATATTTAGTATTTTCAAACTATAGTTAAGCTTTTATTGCTAGTTCGCTGGGTTCCCCGCGGAAAAGCAGTGGTGCCGGTACGGGCTAATTCTTTAATGCCGTATGGCTTCATTAACTCTATAAAGGCACCGATTTTTTCGGATTCACCCGTAATTTGAATAGTCAATGAGTCCTTACTAATGTCAATAACAGCGGCTCGAAACGGTTCAATTAAACTATTAATCTCCGCTCTATTCTGGCTTGTCGCCATTACCTTGATTAAGGCGAGCTCTCTCGATACAATGGATTGGTTTGAAATATCATTCACTTTTAAAATATCAATCTGTTTATTTAATTGTTTGGTCATCTGTTCAATCACATGCTCATTTTCCACATGAACTACAACAGTCATACGTGATATTCCTTCTTGCTCGGATGGTCCTACTGTCATACTCTCAATGTTATAGTTCCTTTTTGTAAATAGATTAGTAATCCGGTTCAGCACACCCGGACGATTGTTTACCGTTAGGGTTATAATTCCTTTCATTGCTTGACTCCTTCCATTTCATGCAGACCTTTTCCTGGCGAAACCATCGGATAGACGTTTTCTTCAGGCTCCACGTGAAGATCGAGAAGAACCGGCCCATTCATCGTCACTGCTTTTTCTATTAAGACAATTGCTTCAGCCTCTGTTGTAGCTTTAAAGCCCGGAATTCCATATGCATCAGCAAGTTTTACAAAATCCGGCTGGGTCTGGAATGTGCTGTGAGAATATCGTTTCTCATGGAAAATTTCCTGCCACTGTCGAACCATTCCCAACGCATGATTATTAATAATCACAATTTTGATTGGCAGGTTCATTTCAGCAATGACTGCCAGCTCTTGGTTTGTCATTTGGAATCCACCATCCCCAGATATGGAGATTACTATATTTTCTGGTTCTGCAATTTGGGCGCCAATTGCTGCTGGCAATCCAAATCCCATTGTACCAAGTCCACCCGATGTTACCCAGGCATGCGGTTTATTGAAGGGATAGTATTGTGCAGCCCACATTTGATGCTGCCCGACATCAGTGACCACAATGGCTTCTCCATTTGTGTATTGATGTAAAAGTTCGATTACTTTTTGCGGTTTTAAAGCCCCTGTATCATTTCGATAACATAATGGAAAGTCTTTTTTCCAAGCGTTAATGGTTTCAATCCACTTCGTTACTTCCGGTTTTTTCCCGTCTTGTGCAATCAAGTCTGTAAGTGCTTCTTTTGCATTGCCGACGACTGGAATCTTCGTTGGTATATTCTTACCAATTTCAGCAGGATCGATATCGATATGTGCAACCGTCGCATACGGAGCAAAATACTTTAAGTTTCCTGTCAGCCGGTCATCAAATCTCGCCCCAATATTAATCAGTAAATCACAGGTTGATAAAGCCATGTTTGCTGCATATGAACCATGCATGCCGCCCATCCCAATAAATAAGGAATGATCTGCTGGATATCCACCCAGTCCGAGTAAGGTATGCACGACCGGAATTCCCTGTTGCTGGGCATAGGTCTTTAATTCATCAGCACCCTTAGAATGGAGGACTCCCGCACCTGCAAGAATGACTGGCTTTTCCGAAGAGCTCACAGCTTCAACCAATTTTCTGATTTGAAGATGATTTGGCTGAACGGTTGGCTGATAGCCCGGTAAATCCATTTCTGGATCTTCATCTGCAAAGCCTGACAGGATGGCAATATCCTTTGGTATGTCAATTAAGACTGGGCCCGGCCGGCCACTGGACGCAATATGAAAGGCTTCTTTAACAATTCTAGGAATATCTTCTGTCTTCCTGACCTGATAATTATGTTTCGTTATAGGTGTAGTAATCCCGAGTACGTCCGCTTCTTGAAAAGCATCCGTACCAATTACACTTGTAGCAACTTGCCCAGTGAAAATGACGAGGGGAAGTGAATCAATCATTGCATCGGTAATCCCCGTTACAACATTCGTTGCTCCTGGTCCTGATGTTGCAATAACTACACCAGGTTTACCAGTTACTCTCGCATAGCCTTCAGCTGCATGAATGGAACCTTGTTCATGTCTGGTAAGAATATGAAAGAGACCTGAGCTATAAAGCTTGTCGTAGATTGGCAATACAGCTCCACCAGGATAACCAAATATAACGTCTACATTTTGCTTCTTGAGAGCATCCATTAAAAAGTCTGCTCCGCTTTTTTCTACTTTTACTTTCTCCCTGTTAGTCAGGAGTGCTTTCTCAGTCATTTAAAGACCTCCTCTACATCATTTCACCGGTTAAGCGATTTTTTTCATATAAAAAAGCCCCCCACCCTAATAGACTTGCTTTCGCAAGGTTCAAGGGGTGAAAAGGCTTCATAACCAGTCCACGGTACCACCCTAATTCGTACACATATGTACGCTCTTCATCATTTTTGGTAACGGGTGCCGGTATGCACCCGTTCAGCTTTACTTGCAAAGTGCTTTCAAGCTGAAACTCAGAGGTGAGTTCATCTTTTGTAACACTACCGGTTTCCAGCAATCCCGGCTCTCTGCGAATGTTGTATCAAAAGATTACTTTTCCTCTTCATTGCTTTTCTTTATAAAAGCCAGCGGCGATTTTATGTTAAAACGTTTTTAGAACCTTCAATCATTCTTTCAACCTGATTACTATGTCCTCGTACTCATTGGCTGTTGATGATTATATTACGACGATATGTTAGGTACGTCAATATGTTTTTTTGTAATTATTAGATTATTCTTAAAGTTCAAACTAATTTGTATCCGCTTTCATCCTTGAAGTGATAGAGTTTACAACGTCTATAATTTTTTGAATATTCTTTCTGATTTTTTTCAATAAAAAATCCCTGCTGCGTGCCAGCAGGTTAAAACATTTTATCCCAAGTTTCCTTTTCAACAGTACCTGTAACTTTAAGTTTGTTTTTTTTCTGATAAGCTTTCACAGCTGTCTCCGTTTTCTTGCCATACTTCCCATCTACTTCACTTTTTTTCATACCCGCTTCCTTTTGAATTTTTTCCACGTTTTTACCACTCATAAGTGGAGATTTCACTTTATAAACAATCCCTGGATATGAACTTGCAGCAGGAACCTTCGAAGTGAGTACCGGACGTTTTCCACTCAACAGTTCTTTCATGGTCAAGCCCTTCGTCATTTGCAAATGGGGATAGTCTTTAAACGATGACCATTCTCCTCCCCACTCAAATCCTAGTGATTTAGCAATACTAGCCACTCTGCGCCATTTATCAGTTACTGTCCAAATCGCCCTCCTGCCATCATCACTTACAATTACGAAGTCAATCGCTAATCCATAATTATGGGCTGAATACCCTCCGCGTGCATTCGTCACAATTGGTTTCGATTTATTGGTTCTTCCCTGAGCATACAACTTATCTTGCTCCTCGAAGCTCCTAAACCCATTGGAAATGAGGACATATATTTTTTCTTTATAGGCTCGCTTTATCACTTCAATAGCTGTTTGTTTCACTACAGGATTGATATTTTTCCCCATATTCGTTTCTGCTTTTTTGATTAATGAATCTACACTTACTGCCATAAATACCGCCTCCTTAAATTAGTAAATGCAAACAAGCCACCCCATGTAAGGGCAGCTAGTCTGCTTCATCTACCTATTTTTCAGGAAGCATAAATTAAATCCTTTCGACGGTAAACGCTGAGGATGGTTCCGAAAATCACTGAGTTTATTAAAACCGGCATTACACCGTAGCTGATGAATGGTAACGAGATAGAAATAATAGGAACTATCCCAAGAGACATCCCAAGATTAGCAATTACTTGGACCGCAAAAACCGTCAGCCCTCCGACAATCAATAACTTTCCAAAGTGATCATCCACTTTTTTTAAAATCCAAAACATTCTATAAATAACTAATAGGAGAACGCTGGCCAAGATACATGCAAACAACCACCCTAGCGAATAGGTAAGACCCACAAAAACAAAATCCGTGTTATTAAACAGAAACCCATATATATCCTCAGGCAATGGCTGGCCAAACCAGCCTGCATTCTGCATATGATTTTTTACCGTTACATACATGTAGCCCATTCCGTTAGGATCCCGTTCTGGGGATAAAAAAGACAATAACCTTTCAAATTGATACTCGTTAATTACATGTGTTACAACACCCAAAACAACTGTTAGACCAGTTATAACTAGAAATCCAGCATAACACTTGATTATTTTCATTCTTTCAAAATGACTCCACCAAAGCATAGCCATAACCATTACTATGTAGATTCCGGTAATTACTAAATCTACTGCTAAGAGGAACAATAGTAAGGTAAATAAAAATAGACTAATAACACCAAATAACTTCACTTTCTTTTCCCGCATGATACCTGCCCAGCCAAAGAAAAAGAAAGGCAAGGTAATCATCATGTTCGTAGTAAATGGTCCAAACTCTATATATGGTACGCCATTAATCGTCCTAGTTGAGAATAATAGTGTATACAGTAAAATAAGACTTCCAAGTCCATAACACAACCAGCCATACCGTTTTAAATGGGTATAGTTGAAAAACATCCCTACAAAAGTAACCATTAAACCTGCAATAACGGTAATGAGTCTCCTACTGAATAGACCGCCTATTTCACCATTTAGCACAAGTTGGGGAACCAGACCGAGACCTGCACAGCTAAGAAAAAGAACAATTAGCATCCAGTCTACTTTTGGCCGATGAAGTTTATTCATTTTTTTCCCTAGCCTTGCTGGACTGCCCATTTGTTTAATTGCCTGTTCTACCGCTTCCTCATCATTGCATCCCTGCTTTTTTAACTCTTCAGTGGATTGTTTTAAATGAAACGAAAGTTCTTTAGAAACAAAATGACGAGCTTCCTTAGAACGGATTTGCTGACAAACTTGATTTAAAAACACTTCTTTCTTTTTCATCTCAGCTGCCACCCAAAATTGATTGTGAAATAAATGAACCGGAATGTTGTTTTTTCTCTGCCTGTTTGATCATCTTTCGACCTTTGTCACCCAAAACATACACTTTTTTCTCTGATTCCAGCCAGACTGCGCGAACATATTCCTTTTGTTCAAGCTCATGAAGCAGCATATATAAGCTGCCTTCTTTTTCCGCAAATCTAGTTATCCCTCTACTTCTTAACCTAGATTGTAATTCAAAACCGCTGTGTTCCTCACGAAGTATCTGGAAAATAGCATAGTAAAGGTCTTCATTATTATCTTCCACTTCATTAATGGCTTTATGAATCTTATTTCTACTGACTTCATTGAACTCTAAATCGGGAAAAACATTCTTTTTCATCGTATTTTTTAAATTTCGTAATCTATTTTCCATCTTTCATTCCCTCCAATCTATCTTTCAGAATACTCTTTGCCCGACGCATCCTTGTTTTGATTGTCCCCTGACTCAGTCCTGCAATATCAGATATATCCTTGATAGACAACTCTTGAAAATAATAAAGATAGATAACTTCACGATATTTTACAGGCAGTTCCATCACCGCTGCCGCTAATTCCTGATCTTCATCACGTTGAATCATCGTGTCTTCAATGTTTTCACTAGCTGCGAACTCCTGTTGCTCATCTCCTGCAGCCTGTACGGACCGAAAATACCAGCTTTTTAGATAATCCTTACAATGATTGGTGGCAATTCTCCATAGCCATGTCCTAACTTTCGCCTGTTTTTTATATGAAGGAAGTGCTTGATAGCATTTCACGAATATCTCCTGAGTCAGATCCTCTGCCACTGTCTTGTTCTTCACATAAGAAAACACTAGTTGGAGAATATCCTGGCCATAAATCTGCATAATCTCGTCGAGTAAAGCTGATTCATCCCCCGCCTCAAACACCTCTGCCAAAAATTCCTCCAAATTCCTCACCTCTTCTCCTATTACACTAACGAATCAATATGTATAAAAGTTTTATTTTCTATGTAGTTTTAATTTTTTCCTCAAGTAAAAAAGCTTTTATCCGCATCGGTTACTTGCTTATGATATCTTTCAGCCTCCGTTCTGTCACTAATCGGCGACAGATAAAAGAAGGACTTTTTCATGAAATGGAAGAAGTATTCTTAATAAAAAGAGGGAGGCGGCATTAGTGAGTGAATGTTCAACCTGTGGTAGTGAAATGAAGAAAGGATTTATACAGAGCGGCACTAGACTTGCGTGGGTACCAAAACCGGCTAAGTTTAGCGTAGAACCTAGTTTAAATAAAGAATCGGTTTTATTGTCGAATCAAAATCGATTTTCCATTAATATTGTGGATGCTTTTCTTTGTGAAGGTTGTAAAAGAGTCCTTATCGACTTTTCCGATAAAGGGGTGTAGCGGGACAATTTAAACAGCTATAATGAAAGAGCCTTGCATTAGTTCAGCAAGGCTCTTTCATTTTATTCAGCTAGTACATCTTGGTACTCCTGATTTTTCTCAAATTCTTTTCGTGCAAATGAACAGGCCGGGATTATTTTTTTATTTTCCTCCCGAGCAAGTTCAACTACTTTTTTCACTAACTTATTACCCATCTTCTGCCCCCGAAGTTCTTCAGATACCACTGTATGGTCGATGGTCATTTCCTTTTCTCCAGTTTCGGTATACGTTATTTCCGCCACTACTTCACCGGAATGTTCCACATAAAAACGCTGCTTTCCGCGTTGAATATCCATCTACTAAAACCTCCCTGTTTTTTTATCCCTTACTCTTAACTAGCCGGAGAACACGATGTCTAAACGTTACTTCAGTTACTAATCTCCATAAGTAATTCAAAAAAACACCCTCAACTCATATTCTATTGTTCAGCATATCTTTTACTAGTTCGAAGAAAATATATATGACTCATATTAGAGTGCATCTTTTTCTCTAATTTTATCATTGGAAGAGAATTCTCTTTACAAATGAATGGAAAACCTGTTTAATTAATTAGGCTAACTAACTAATTTTAGAGGAGGCCATCATTATGAATTCTATGTTTTCCGCATTTAAATTTTTTAATCGTCCTTATACAGTTAGATTACAGCAGCTTATCGCTCCTTATCATGTAACGGAAATACAGTGGGCAATGGTCCGCTATCTATATGAAATGGGTCCTGCAACAAATTCTGACATCGCTTCGGACTGGCTTGTCGAAAAGCCATCTGTAACAGCCATTGCACAGAAACTAATCGATCAGAAATTAATCTATGTAGTTCCTGGAGTGGATAAACGAAAAAAGTCATGCATTTAACAGAGGAGGGAATTTCTATTTATCAGCAGTTAAAAGGGAAAATTGATATCTTCCATGCTTCTCTTTTAGATGGGGTAACTGAAGAAGAGAGTCAAATTGTTAAGAACGTTTTTACAAAACTGCATCAAAATATTGAAAGGTGAGATAGGATATATGAACAAAGAAAAATTATGGACGAAGGAATTTATTGTCGTTTCAACGATCAACTTTTTAGCCATTTTAGTCTTTTTTTACTTATGGTAACCATCGCTTCTTATGCGAAAACTGAATTTGGTGCTGCTACTAGTACAGCGGGGTTAGTATCCAGTATCTTTATAATTGGGTCCTTATTCGGAAGACTTGGTGCTGGACGTCTAATCGGCAAAATGGGGCCAATCAAAATTCTTTGGATTGGGCTAACTGCGTTTACCCTTACATCAGCCCTTTATTTTATCGCCATTAACATACCACTATTATTAACTATCAGATTTATTCAAGGTGTTGCCGTAGGCGTCATCGGTACGGCCACAGGAACCATCGTGGCACATATTTTACCGAATACACGCAAAGGTGAAGGCATTGGCTACTTTAGTTTAAGTAACATACTTGCAACTGCCATTGGTCCGTTTATCGGAATTTTACTTATGAAAATGGAAAATGGTTTTACCATCATGTTCACAATGAACGTCATTTTATCGATGATTTGTCTGGTATTCCTTGCGGTCGTTAAATTACAATTACCTGCACCGAAAGTTTCCACAATAGCAGAAGAAAAAGGCTCTTTTTTCTCAAAATTTGTCGAACCAAAAGCTGTACCTATTTCTTTAATTGCCTTAATTATCGGATTTAGTTATTCTGGTGTAATGTCCTATTTATCCTTTTATGCAGAGACAATAAATCTAGTAGATGCTGCCAGTTATTTCTTCTTAGTTTATGCAGCTATTATCATCGTCTCGCGGCCTTTTACAGGGAAATTGATGGATACAAAGGGGGCAAACCTCATTGTTTATCCATGTTTCATTGTTTTTGCGGTGGGGATGTATTTCTTCAGTCAAGCAACCGCTGGATGGATGTTACTGCTTGCTGCAGCATTAATCGGATTTGGCTACGGAAACTTTAATTCCATTGCCCAAACTGTTGCAGTCAAAGTAACTCCTCCCCACCGCTTCGGCTTAGCTACAGCTACTTACTTTATTTTTTACGATATGGGCTTAGGATTCGGACCATACTTATTAGGCTTTATCGTCCCAATCACTGGATACCGTTCTATATTCTTAATCATGGTAGCAGTGATTATAATCTGTATTCCACTCTACTATTTACTACACGGCCGAAAAGACAAAGAGCTATTGAAAATTTTGTAAACTCAAAACACCCGACGAAAAATTTTCGTCGGGTGTTTTTTTATTTCTATTTATTTCCCATCCACAACTTCTTTTAAAATTTCGTACGATCGTTTTTGTTTTGCTGGATCGAAAATATACGAAACACCCATCAGTTCATCCACATTATATTTTTCTTGGAAGCGTGTCAGTTGTTCCTTAATGGATTCTTTAGATCCAAGTAAAGCCATACTGGACATCGACGTAGCCATTGCTTTTTCAGAAGGACTCCATAATTCATCCATACTTTCAACAGGAGGACTTAATAGATTTTTTGTCCCACGGACCACATTTAAGAAAAATTGCTGCATGGTGGTTAATTCAAACTGTGCTTCCTCATCGCTTTCTGTTGCAATCACATTAAGACAAACTGTCATGTGTGGTGATTTTAGGTATTTAGACGGTTGGAATCTATCTCGGTAAATTGCTATCGCTTCTTCCATATAGCGCGGTGCAAAATGAGAAGCAAACACATATGGCAGTCCTAATTTAGCGGCTAATACCGCAGAATCGGTAGACGAACCAAGAATATAAATAGGGATATTTGTTCCCACCCCAGGATATGCTTTTACATAACTTTGTTCTTCCTCAGATCCAAAATAAGTCAACAATGATTGAACATCGTGTGGAAATGTATAGACAGAATCCTTATCAGATCGTCTTAACGCACTCGCTGTCATCATGTCAGTACCAGGAGCTCTTCCAAGTCCTAAATCCACACGATTTGGATAGATGGTTGCCATTGTTCCAAATTGTTCTGCTACGACTAACGGTGAATGGTTAGGCAGCATAATCCCGCCTGATCCTACTTTTATATGATTTGTATGTTCTAGAATATGTTTAATTAAAATTGCTGTTGCTGAGCTGACCATTGTCGGCGTATTATGATGCTCGGCAACCCAATATCGAGTATAGCCCATTTTTTCGGTCGCTTGCGCCAAGTCAACCATTGAATTAATCGCTTCTTTAGCATCCTGACCTTCTCTAATTGGTGCTAAGTTTAAAACGGAAACAGGGATTTGTATAGTTGACATGTTAGAAAGATCCTCTCCTCGTTAAGTTAACTTCATACTAACAAAAAGTAACTGATAAACAAACTTTATTGCTTGACCATTCACTTAGAAAAGATTCGGCTCATAAATCTCAGCAATTGCTGAAGATGAAAATATAATGTTATATTACCCTTCAAGTTCAGCCTTTATTTTCTGTGTTAAGATTTTATTATGTTCGTTTTCTAGTTCAATTCCATTAGGAAGCAATTCTTCAATCACCATACATGTTGACCCATTTCTTCAATTCTCTTATTAATTCAATGGGAATAGGAATGGCCTCTATATCAAGGTTACACCCACATCGATTACACCATATAGGAGCCGTACCAACAGCCCCTGCAACTTTTAACTCATAGGATTTTTGTTCACATATATATTCCATATGATTTACAGCCTCCCCGTCTATAACATAAACTATCGTTTATGCAACTAACTAAAAAGGAACTGTTCAGCGTCTCTTTTTAACAAATGTAAGAATATGTTAGATGAAAAGAAATCTATAGTATTTTACAACTAAGTCTTGAATCCATAAAAATATCAACCAACCACATACCCCTAAACTAATAGATATAAATAAATGAAGGGAATGTTGTAAGGATATATATACGATCACTAACAAAACAGCAGTTGCCGGAAAACCCCAAAGTACACCTAATGCAAACTTACTTAACGTGGCTGTTTGTTCTCCTTGAAAATACAGCCAAATGATGCTAAGTAAACTTACCAAAGGAAGTGCAGCTATTATTCCTCCATATGACGGAAATCTTCTGGATATCTCCGTAACCACACCAATTACAATGGCTGAAGCAAAAATTTTCGTTATTAAGTACATTGTTTTGCTCGTTCACTTAATATTTTTAGAGCGTTTTCTACTAAGTTCTTTTCATTATCATCTAGTTCGCTTAACACTCGTTCTAGTTTTTCTTCATCAAGACTTGTATTTCTATGTAAAACTTCTTTCCCCAAATCCGTTAAACAAAGATTTACTTTTCTCTCATCTAGAGGATCTCTCCCTTTTATTAAATAGTTCTTTTCAATCAATCTTTTAATGTGTTCTGACGCAGTATTATGAGAAACTTGTAGGTATGAAGCAATTTCATTTACGCCTATTTCTTCCTGTTTATCGACAAGCTGAAGAATACGAACCACTTGATGGGAAATTTTTTCTTTATGGAGATAATGTAAATGAAAATAAATATCGGTCCAATATTGGTTTAATAGCGAAACTTTACTGCTCAAAAATACCCCTCCTTTACATCGTTATCTACGATTATATCGTATAATACGATATAAATGAACACGTTGATTGTTTTCCAATGTAAAAGTGTATAAATAATCTTTGATAACTGACTCTTTATAGATATTTAAAAATATTTATATCTACAGAATCTATAAGATCTATTTTTTCTTTTAAATCCCAAAGTTTTATCTCTGATGTTTCATCATTTTCTTTAAACGGTCGTAATTCATCAATTTTTGTTATATTTAATAGTTCCTGCCAGTATATTTTTTACTATTAGTAACCCCTTAAATTCTAAATCTGTAACTACTTGGCCAGTTTCCTCAAATAGTTCTCTTATTGCACATTACTACTGCATATGAACCCGCTATAGGGTAATAGTTCTTGTTCGCTGATATTTATAAGGTCTATAAACTCAAAATCATTACCCATAGGTAAGTCTCCCCTCTTTTTTTGTACCGTTCTGCATATGTTTCAATATTCCTGCTATATTGCATGTGCTTCTTACACGATCTAACTCTGTATCCCGTTTTTTCTGTAATCCTCTATAAACAAAAAAATGCCCCAAACCCTTAAAAGGATTTGAAGCATTTTTCTGGTTCGAACTTAATGTTCTGAACACTTGGATGTCCCAGGAGAGATTCGAACTCCCGACCCACGCCTTAGAAGGGCGTTGCTCTATCCAGCTGAGCTACTGGGACATTATGATATTTTTGGCGGTTCGTTATGTAATTCCTTACATTGTACTCTCCGTCAGGACATTTATTATTATAGTACGATACCGACTTAAAGTCAACACTTTTTCTCACTCTTTTTTAGAAGAGAGAGGAGAAGTTATTTCCACTTCTCCATTATACATAAATTCAGCCCAAATTGTAAGCCCTATTTAAATCTTTTACTTCTGCTCCTTCGTGATCATAAAAAGTAACGGCAGCGTCTTTGTCGGTTACTTCAACAATCACATAGGTTTTTTCTTCTCTTCCCCGCGGCAAACGGATACTCCCTGGATTTATATAGAGCCGACCGTCAATAAGCTCAGAACCAGCATGGTGAGAATGACCGAAACAGATGATAGACGCATTCTCTTCTTCAGCTTTATAGGATAAATTCATTAACGTCATTTTGATATTATATAAATGACCATGAGTAACTAAAAAACGTGTCCCATCTATTTCTTCGACGATCGCATTTGGGTATCCTGTATCGTAATCACAATTACCACGAACGCCGATAAAATCAGCCATAACCGGACTTTCTTTCTGCAGTTCTGAATCTCCACAATGTATCATTGCGTCTACGTCTTTCTGATGACGATTTTTTATGACTTGTACCTCTTCCGTAAGACCATGACTGTCACTGATGATCAAGGTTTTCATCGGCTGCCCCCTTCTCTCGTTAAAAATAAATCAAGCTCTTTTTCCAGCTCTTTCAACGCATTTGCCCGGTGACTAATCGCATTTTTCTCTGCTGATTCAAGTTCAGCCATTGTTTTTCCTTTTTCCGGGACATAAAATACAGGATCATACCCGAAACCATTTGTACCAGCGGGTGATTCGGCAATACGCCCTTCCACATAACCAGAAACTGTAATCGTTTCCTGATTCGGCGATGCTAATGCAAGTACGCAATAAAAACGCGCCGTTCTTTTCTCAGCAGGAATATCTTTTAATTCTTTCAGTAATTTTTGTGTATTAGCTTCATCATTTTTATCTTCACCTGCATATCGAGCCGAGTAAACACCAGGACGGCCATCCAATGCATCAACAACCAAGCCAGAATCATCTGCCATGACAACTTGATTTAATTCCTTCGCAATTGTTTCTGCTTTTAAAATAGCATTTTCAGCAAAGGTCGTTCCTGTTTCTTCAACGTCTGTCGCGTTTTCATAATCAAGAAGCGTATGAACTTCATAACCTCTAGGTGAAAAGAGACTTTCAAATTCCTTTGCTTTTCCTTTATTTTTCGTCGCAATAAGAACATTTTTCATCGTTACACTCTCCTGAATAGCTGCATAGTTTGTTTCTTTAGTCTACCACAATCAGGATATTTGCCCAAAAGAAATAGGAGCCGCTTTTCGCGTGCCCCCGAATAACTAGTATTAGAAACTACCCGTATTAACCTTTGCCGGACGGCTTACTGGTTCTGAAAGAGGCTTGCCATCTTCTTTCAGTAAATCGGCATTTCCGTCCACTTTTAGCTCTACCCGTTCAATACCCTTCTGTTCTGTTAAAGAGAGAACAAGTGCATCAAGTACTTGCTGGGAAACCTTTTTCTCTTTAAAGCTATTTAGAATCGATTCATTAAAATTCAAGGTAACCATGCCATCCGCTAATTGAGGCTCATCCAACAGTTCTACATCAGACATCACGATTGATTGTAAACCGGAGAAATGTGATGGTCCTTTAGCTAGTTCTTGAACAACCGCTGTGACGTTATCCACATCGGTCTCGTTTACCCGCTTCGTAATAGGCACGTAATAGTAATTGCCTTCCTCTCCGCCGATATAATAAACCGTCAATGCTTTCGATTGGCTAATATCATTGACACCACTTGTATCTAGATTAATACCGCTTGCCCGAGACAGGCCTTCCTGCACCGGTGTACCGTTAACCGGCATCTGCTTCAGTTCTGTTCCATTCAATTTAAGCTTGACTGTCTGTACTGAATCAAACTGTGTCAACGTCCATGTCACAGCCTGAAGAATTTTCAGCTCATCTTCTTTCTTATAATTCTTAAATTCTTTTGAAAAATCAACCACTGCTGTCCCATCTTTAATATCCACACTTACCTCAGTACCTGCTGGCAGAACCGCTCTAAAACCAGAAGGAAGGACATTCGATATCGGACCATCCTCCACCAGATATTTCAGCGACTGCGCAGCAACACCTCCGCCTTGTGTAGATGGCAACTCCAAGGTTTGCGGAACCACATACCCGCTGCTATCAATCAAGTACAGTTCCGTCTTTACACTTGCTTCTTCAGATTCCTTGTTTTCTTCAGCCGTAGTTTCAACTGGATCTCCTTCTAATTTAGAAGGACTGTCAACAAGTGATACATCCGGCGGATCAATTTTATTTTTTTCTTCGCCGGTAAACAAGCCACAGCCTGATAAAAGAACAGCCGAGGCCAGAATAGTCGTGGCAACTGTTGCCTTTGTTACATTGGACATATATATCCCTCCCAGGACGGTTTGTACTACTATTTATACGAGCCCTGGGAAGTTTTAGACCGAAATCTTTTTATTTTATAAAAAAACTCCCATCAAGGGAGCCTTAATCAAGCTTAATTGTTTGTACCATACCAACCTGTTCACCAATCCAGGAATGAGCAATATCCTGAAAAATATCTTTGGATCCTGTCGTGAAAAATTGATGCTTCGGTTCCTCTGATGAGACATTCATCAGCCCTTTATGTTCAAGAATAACACTTACTTCACGGGCTGTTTCATCTCCTGAAGAAATCACCTGAACTCCTTTGCCCATGTAATCTCTAATTACTGAACCAAGCAAAGGGTAATGTGTACAGCCAAGTATCAGTGTATCAATACCCGTACGTTTCATTGGCTTTAACGTTTCAGCAATAACCTTTTCAACGATTCTGCCTTCAAATTCCCCACTCTCAACAATCGGTACGAATTTCGGGCAGGCCAAACTATCAACGGTTACCTTCTTATTAATGGAAAGAAGCGCCTGATTATAGGCCTCACTCTTCACCGTTCCTTCGGTGCCAATAACACCAATATGTAGATTGGTAGAGACCTTCAAGGCGGCACGTGCACCTGGATTAATGACGCCTATTACAGGAATAGACAGCTCCGCGTTAATCTCATCAAGCGCTGCTGCGGTTGCCGTATTACAGGCAATAATCAGCATTTTAATTTGTCGTTTTAATAGGAAACGCGTTAGTTCCCATGTGAAGTCTTTCACTTCTTCCTTCGTTCTCGGTCCATAGGGACATCTTGCTGTATCACCGACATACATTATATGTTCATGAGGAAGTTGACGCATCACTTCTTTTGCAACCGTCAATCCGCCAACCCCCGAATCAATAATTCCAATTGGTCGTTTCAATTATATCGCCTCAATCTTCTCGCATTTCTTGATGTAGTTTTGTTAGATTCTTAGTGAGGGAAGCTATGTCTGTATCTGAAAAATCGCTTAAAATATCCTGCAAATAAAGCTGCCGTTTCTTAATTACTTCATTAATGATCCGTTCACCCTCAGAAAGAAGGTTAATGCGAACAACTCGGCGATCTTTATCATCTTTCACCCGGCTTACTAGTTCATTCTTTTCCATACGATCGATTAAATCTGTTGTCGTACTGAACGCTAAAAACATCTTTGAAGAAAGTTCACCTATCGTCATATCGCCTTCTTCAAAAAGCCATTGCAATGCGACAAACTGCGGGGGGGTAATTTTATAGACATTCAATATTTCCCGGCCCTTTTGTTTAATCAGACTGGAAATATACCGTAATTCCTTCTCGATTTTTGCAACTTGGTCCATTTTCAATTCAGTCATTCACGTTTCTCCCCCTAAAACTTCCTGCTCTTTATTGTCTCTGAAAATCATAAAAAATTCAAGGTTGAGGTTATAAGTTAAATTATGCTAAAAAAAAGGCACCAGAGACAGCAGCCGAAAGGTTTCTCGATCTAGCTGTCTTTGCTGCATAGTAATCAGGGAAAATCTATTATTCTGCCATAAGCCTCTTCTTCTACTGCTCGTTATACTGAAAGTTAAACAATCTATAATTTAAGCTCCCCCATGCGTAGAAGTTCGATAACTGCTTGTGAACGGCCTTTTACTCCAAGCTTTTGCATCGCATTTGAAATATGGTTTCGAACTGTTTTTTCGCTGATAAACAATTCGCCTGCGATTTCTTTCGTTGTTTTGTCCTGAACTAATAATTCGAATACTTCTTTTTCTCTTTTGGTGAGAAGTGGCTTATGAGTGAACTCGTTCTCTTTCAAGTATGGTAACCCTCCCTGCCTTCACCAGCATAAAACCCGGAGTGGGTGTCTATTTAGTCAAGATATAGTATGTCAGGGAGACGAAGGAAGTGACTGCTGTATATGGGATTATGTGTTTTAAATAACGAGCAGCCGCTTTTATTTTCTTACTGGATTTTGCTTATCCATTAATTGTTTCATTTCTTCTGTCCATACTAACGGCTTACCTGTCGCTTTATTGATTTGGACGACCGTTCCTCTGCCTGTCAAACAGATGGACCCATCTTCTTTTTTGCCCAAATAATGAATATCAGCGGATGAGTTGCCAATCTTCGCCGCCTTAACCTGAATAAGTACTTTATCGTTAAAAAACATTTGCTGAAGAAAATCACACTGCAAATCAGCTACTACCGGTATCGCTCCACTCTCATCATGGACCCAATCCTGCATAAACCCTAGACTTTTAAAATACTCAATTCTCGCTTCTTCGAAATAAGTAAAAGGTACCGTATTATTCAGATGTCCGAACATATCCGTTTCTGAAAACCGAACTTTCACTTCATGTGTAAAAGTAAAAGAAGCAGCCCAATCCTCCATGTTTTCGATATATGAAATTCTACTCATTATGACAACCCCTTTTTCGAATAAAATGAATGGTTATTCATTCATTTTATTCGAAAAGGAACATAAAGGAAAGTACTTTGGTAAGAAAAACCACTAAGATATCCTATTAGAAGACTAGTTTCTTCCTAATTTAAACTCTCGAACCCAACATTCGGCCCATTCTGTGATAGATTCGGCCCAAAAGTCGATTTATTCGGCCCGTTTTCACGTTTATTCGGACCAAAGTCAACTTGATTCGGCCGTTTTTAAAAGATAAAAAGCTGTCGAGGGTTTCTCGACAGCCAGTCATTCTTTTATACTTGGTCGCTTCCGAAGAAGTTACGGAACATTTGAATGGATGTATCACGGTTTAATGAAGCAATTGATGTTGTCAAAGGAATACCTTTAGGACAAGACTGCACACAGTTTTGTGAATTACCACAATTAGCTAGTCCGCCGTCTCCCATAATGGTATTTAAGCGTTCTGCTTTATTCATTGCACCTGTTGGGTGATTGTTAAATAAGCGAACTTGTGAAAGTGCTTGCGGCCCAATGAAGTCTGAGTTAGAGTTCACGTTCGGGCATGCCTCTAAGCACACACCACATGTCATACATTTCGATAATTCATATGCCCATTGGCGTTTCTTTTCTGGCATACGCGGACCAGGTCCGAGGTTATAGGTACCATCGATTGGGATCCATGCTTTTACTTTTTTCAATGTGTCAAACATCCGGCTGCGATCAACCTGAAGGTCGCGAACAACAGGGAATGTGCGCATTGGTTCTAAACGTACCGGCTGTTCAAGTTGATCGATAAGCGCTGTACAAGATTGGCGCGGCTTGCCGTTGATTACCATTGAACATGCTCCGCAGACCTCTTCTAGACAGTTCATATCCCAAGCTATTGGAGCTGTTTTTTTCCCCTCAATTGTTACTGGGTTCCGTCTGATTTCCATCAGTGCAGATATAACATTCATATTCGGACGATAGTCCAAATCGAATTTCTCCGTGTAAGGGGCTGAATCCGGTGTATCCTGTCGAACGACTTCAAAACGAATTTTTTTTGTCTCAGCCATTACTTACTCCCCCTTTATTTAATGTTGTGTTGTATAGTCACGTTTCCGTGGTTCTATTAGCGATACATCGATATCTTCATAATGGAAGGCAGGAGCTGTTTTTGGACCAGTGAAGTTAGCCATGGTTGTTTTCATAAACTCTTCATCATTACGTTCTGGGAAGTCAGGCTTATAATGCGCTCCACGACTTTCATCACGATTTAAGGCACCAATTGTAATTACACGTGCCAGCTGCATCATGTTTTTCAATTGTCTTGTAAAGGTTGCCCCTTGATTGCTCCATTTTGCCGTATCATTGATATTGATATTTTCGTAACGTTGTAACAACTCTTGAATTCTTTCATCTGTTTCTTTAAGTTTATCGTTGTAACGGACAACGGTAACATGCTGTGTCATCATTTCCCCTAGTTCTTTATGAAGGACATATGCATTTTCTGTTCCATTTAAGGACATGATGTTATTCCATTTCTCTTCTTGTTCTTTAACCGCATTCGTAAACACTGAAGGAGAAACAGAGTCTGCACCTTTTTCAAGACCTTGGATATATTTAACTGCATTTGGACCTGCGACACTACCACCATAAATAGCAGATAATAATGAGTTCGCTCCAAGACGGTTTCCGCCATGCTGTGAATAATCACATTCCCCAGCTGCAAATAGCCCTTGAATGTTTGTCATTTGGTCGTAATCTACCCATAATCCACCCATTGAATAGTGAACAGCTGGGAAGATTTTCATTGGTACTTTACGTGGATCTTCACCCATGAATTTCTCATAGATTTCTATAATTCCACCAAGTTTAATGTCCAGCTCTTTCGGATCTTTGTGTGAAAGATCTAGGTATACCATGTTTTCTCCATTAATACCAAGCTTCATATTCATACATACGTCAAAAATCTCACGTGTTGCAATGTCACGTGGTACTAGATTTCCGTATGCAGGATATTTTTCTTCTAAGAAGTACCATGGTTTACCATCTTTATATGTCCAGATCCGGCCGCCCTCACCACGAGCAGATTCACTCATTAGACGCAGTTTATCATCACCAGGTAATGCTGTTGGATGGATTTGGATAAACTCTCCATTAGCATATGTTGCCCCTTGTTGATAAACAATTGAAGCTGCTGAACCTGTGTTAATAATAGAGTTGGTTGATTTACCGAAAATAATCCCAGGACCTCCGGATGCCATAATGACAGCATCACCCGCAAAGGATTTAATTTCCATACTGGTTAAGTTTTGAGCAACGATGCCTCGGCAAATTTGTTCCTCGTCAACTATAGCTCCAAGGAATTCCCAGCCTTCGTATTTTGTGATCAGTCCTGCCACTTCATAGCGGCGAACTTGCTCGTCTAAGGCATAAAGAAGCTGCTGGCCTGTTGTAGCGCCGGCAAAGGCCGTACGACTATACTGTGTACCGCCAAAACGACGGAAATCCAATAAACCTTCTGGAGTACGGCTGAACATAACACCCATACGGTCAAACATATGGATAATTGATGGTGCCGCTTCACACATTGCTTTTACCGGCGGTTGGTTAGCCAAGAAATCTCCGCCATAGATGGTATCATCAAAGTGAATATATGGGGAATCCCCTTCACCCTTTGTATTAACTGCGCCATTAATTCCGCCCTGGGCACAAACTGAGTGGGAACGCTTAACAGGAACTAGTGAAAACAACTCTACCTGCTGGCCTTCTTCAGCTGCTTTAATCGCAGCCATAAGTCCTGCTAATCCGCCGCCTACGATAATGATTTTACCTTTACTCACTCTTGCTCACTCCCTTATATCCATTATCAAAGCACGTGCTTTGACTAGTATTCTCATACAAAAGCAAAAATTGCTCTAACACCTACATAGGACAGAAGGACAAATACGACCAACGTAACATATGTAGAAATCTGTTGTGATTTTGGTGATACAGTAAGCCCCCAGCTTACGGCAAACGACCATAAACCATTAGCGAAGTGGAATGTAGTTGATAGAATACCAACAACATAGAAAGCAATCATAAATGGACTAGACAAAATATCTGCCATCATGTCAAAGTTTACTTCTGCACCAAGTGCTGCTTGAATTCTCGTTGACCATACATGCCAAACGACGAAAATTAACGTAACAATCCCTGTAACACGCTGTAATACGAACATCCAGTTACGGAAAAAGCCATATCTTCCTGCATTGTTTTTAGCCGTAAAAGCAATATAAATGCCATAAACAGCATGATAAATCAATGGTAAGAAAATGATAAATACCTCAAGAAAAATTCTGAATGGCAGACTTTCTAGTAGATGCGCTGCTGAATTGAATGCTTCCTCGCCTTTTGTAGCCATATAGTTGGTAATTAAATGTTCCAACAAAAATAAACCAACTGGAATAACTCCCAGAAGCGAGTGCAGTCTGCGGTTTCCAAACTCACGATTCTTTGCCAATTAGTGCCCCCCCTTAATTTGTGAAAATTCATGCAAAGATAAGTATAAGTTCCCCTTTATCCCAACATTTCTAATCTATTGCTATCTTTCTAACAATTATGTGACATGTTTATTTTACTCCTGACTGGTAAAAGCGTCAAGAAAACGGATACAAGATTTCTTTTTTAAAATAGAATTATTGTTCTGAATCGTTCAAACAAATGAGGAATAAATACTCCAAATCCAAAAATGGATTAATTTATCAGCAAAATTTTTTTTCGAAGAAGAAAATTACTCATAAAAGGATAATAATTGTACGAATTTAGTATCACTTCCGTTTATAATAGAATTATATAGAAAGTGGGGAAATGCCTTGAAAAAAGAAAAGCAAACACTACTTGATTCCAAGGATGATGGTGAATTATCAGTCCCCGTCTTTGGCCATGAACTCATAAGAGAAATATTATTAAATGATCTTCTAGGACCGAACTCTCGCCAGGTGCTATATTGGGCAGGAAAACGTATGGCTCGAAAATTCCCACTTGGAAGCATGGAAGAAATTATTGAGTTTTTCAACAGTGCTGGATGGGGAAACTTAGAATCTGTAAAATCCATTAAAAATGAATTTTCACTAATGCTGTCCGGCGAAATGGTAGAACGCCGTTTTGCCATAGACAGTGACTGTCACTTTCAACTAGAGGCAGGATTTCTTGCCGAACAAATCAGCTTACAAAAAGGATTTAATGCGGAAGCTCTTGAGGAACCCAAACGAAGAGCCGCTAGAGTTTCCTTCTTAGTTAAATTGGATTTAAAAGATCCAATACAATAAACATGGTCCGATTGCCATCAATTCATCTAGTTGGATTGATGGCATTTTTTTAAATTGAAGTACGAATAGGCTGCCAAGAAATTCTTGACAGCCTAAAGGGCAAAAAAAGTTATTTTACAATACTTCTACCGGTTTGCGTTCATCCAGTTTAAACGCTTCATGCAAGGCTTCAACAGCTGTAACCATTTCTTTCTCATTAATTACAGTCGACACTTTGATTTCAGAAGTACTGACCATTTTTATCTGAATTTTTGCTTCAGCCAGGACAGCAAACATTTCTGCTGCTACACCCGGATTTGAAATCATTCCTGAACCGACGATTGAAACTTTAGCCAGATTAGTTTCTGTTTCAACTCTTTGGAACGGCATCATTTCTTTATTCGCTTCAAGCACCTCAAGCAGGTTTGAGACATCTTCGCTTTTAATAGAAAATGATAAATTATTCATGTCTTGCTCTGTCATACTCTGAATTATGATATCAACATTTATCTGGTTCTTTGCGAGTGTAGTGAAGATTGTAGATAATGTTCCTAGACTTCCAGCTAATCCATAAATCGTGACTCGGGTAATTCGATCCTCAAATGCAATTCCTCTAACAATTAAATTCTGCTCCATCGTTGCTTCCTCCTCTATCAATGTTCCTTTTTCTTGTGCTGTACTTGAGCGGACTTCAAGCGGTATATGATGATTCTTCGCAAATTCAACGGCTCTAGGATGTAAAACACCTGCGCCTAGGTTAGCTAGTTCCAGCATTTCATCGTATGAAATGGAATAAAGTTTTCTCGCGTTTTTCACATACCGAGGATCAGTAGTAAATACCCCCGTAACATCTGTATAGATGTCACACCGATCTGCTTTTAATGCTGCTGCAAGAGCTACTGCAGTTGTGTCAGATCCACCTCGTCCTAGCGTGGTTATTCCCCCATCTTCTGCCAGCCCTTGGAATCCGGCAACAACGACAACTTTCCCCTCGTTCAAACTACTCTGTACTTTTTCTGTATCTATATCTAAAATCCGTGCATTTCCATACACCGCTTCACATTTAATCCCTGCCTGCCAGCCTGTTAATGAAATAGCTTCCTGTCCTTTTTCTATCAACGCCATTGTAAGAAATGCAATCGTTACTTGCTCTCCTGTAGTGAGTAACATATCCATTTCCCGCTTTGATGGTCGTTCGGTTATATCGTATGACATAGAAACGAGCTCATCTGTTGTTTTGCCCATTGCTGACACAACGACGACTACGTCATTTCCATTTGCAGCTTCTTCAATTACTCGATCCGCTACTTTTTTGATTTTTTCTATACTTCCTACTGAAGTCCCGCCGAATTTTTGAACAATCAAACCCATATCATGCTGCACCCTCTCTTATTTTAGTACTGTTATTTTCAAAAATAGTCACAAAAAAACAGCAATGAGAAGAGTCTCATTGCTGTGATATCGTAAAAAGAATACGGCTAACACAGTGAGATAGCTCTCCAGAATTTTTCATTCTGACAATCTGCCATCTCTTAAATGTACAGACCAGCACTTTGAGTGGATGAGCACCCAACTGCTTCGGCGATTTTCCCTTTCCAGACTTTTCACGGAAGCTCATACTTCTCCAAGTCTGTACTAATGAATCTCGCACCTCTATCAACACGTTAAATTGTTAAATACTTTAAATTCATACTGAATTATAGCATAGGGATATGATTGGTTCAACACTATTCTTGCAATTTTCTTGCAATTTCTTCAGCTACGCTCTGCGGCATTCCTGCCTCTAAAAACTCTGCAACCCCAGCCTCACGCATTTTTTTAACCGATCCAAAATGCTTTAACAGCTGCTTTTTACGTTTTTCTCCGACACCCGGGATCTCATCAAGTAATGATTGAAAGGCGCTTTTCCCGCGAAGTTGTCGATGGAATGTAATCGCAAATCGGTGGACCTCATCTTGTATTCTTTGCAGCAGATAAAACTCCTGACTGCTACGATCCAGCGGTACGATTTCAAGCGGATTGCCAATCATCAGTGAGGACGTACGATGCTTTTCGTCCTTTACAAGACCAGCGAGAGGAACTTCAAGCCCTAGTTCATTCTCTAAAATATCTCGAACACCATCCACATGGCCTTTTCCTCCGTCAATAATGATTAAGTCTGGAAGCGGTAAGCCTTCTTTTAATACTCGAGTATATCTTCGTCTGACGACCTCACGCATTGTTTCATAATCATCTGGACCCGATACCGTTTTAATTTTATATTTCCGATACTCACGCTTTTCAGGCTTTCCATCAATAAATACTACCAGAGCAGAAACTGGATCAGTTCCTTGTATATTTGAATTATCGAAAGCCTCGATACGATGAGGTGTATATATGCCTAATCTTTCACCAAGGTTCTCCACTGCTTTAATCGTTCGTTCTTCGTCCCGGTCAATTAAAGAGAACTTCTCTTGAAGTGCAATCGAAGCATTTTTATTTGCCAGCTGCAGCATATCCTTCTTTTGACCGCGTTTCGGGTGAATAACCTTTACTTGAAGTAACTTTTCAGCCATCTCACCATCGACCGCTTCTGACAAAAGAATTTCCTTTGGTTTAAAATGGTTAGGTTTCGTATAAAATTGGCCTAGATAGGTCAAAATTTCTTCTTCCGGCTCATCATAAATAGGAAATAAAGAAACATCTCGTTCAATTAACTTTCCTTGCCGAACAAAAAACACCTGAACGCACATCCAGCCCTTATCAAAGGCATAACCGAAAATATCACGATCGGTAAAATCCGTAGACATCATCTTTTGCTTTTCCATTGTAATCTCAATATGGGCGATTTTATCGCGGTACTCTTTAGCCCGCTCAAAATCAAGAGCTTCTGCCGCAGCATGCATTTTCTCTGTCAGCTCAGCTTTAATCTCTTTATAGCCCCCGTTTAAGAAACGCGTAATATCCGTCACAATCTCTTTATATTCTTGCTGCGGCACATCAAAGACACAAGGTGCCAGACATTGCCCCAAATGATAATAGAGACACACTCTATCTGGTAGCGTGTTGCATTTTCGCAACGGATAAATTCGATCAAGCAGCTTCTTTGTTTCATTAGCAGCTATTACATTAGGATAAGGTCCAAAATATTTTCCTGAATCTTTTTTCACTTTCCTAGTAATAATTAACTTTGGATGTTTTTCAGCAGTCAGCTTAATAAACGGGTACGTTTTATCATCTTTCAACATCACATTATATTTTGGATCATGCTTTTTAATTAACGTCAGTTCCAAAATCAACGCTTCAATATTCGATGAGGTAACGATATATTCAAAATCCTCAATTTCATTAACAAGCCTCAGGGTTTTCCCATCATGCGACCCATTGAAATAAGAACGAACTCTATTTTTTAAAACTTTTGCTTTCCCGACATAGATAATCGTACCTTGCCTGTCTTTCATCAAATAGCAGCCAGGCTGGTCAGGAAGAATTGCAAGCTTATCCTTAATTCTTTGATTCATTGGCTGCCTCCTTCTTCACTCTTAGATAGTACATATGTTTCCCACTAATCTAACTATACTACAAAATGGCATAAGGTAAACCTAAGAGGTATTTATTACCTCATTCTCTTATCTGGCGTGAAAGGCAGGGGGAGGAATAGGGGTGATTATGCTTTGCACACTAATTGGCTAATTTTGCACAGAAAAGGCTGGCAATTGCATAGAAATCCGCCGGTTTTGCACAGAAAATCGCTCCAAGTGCACAGCTTTTTTCATTTTTTGCACAGAAACAGCTGCAACTTAATCCACCATATCAAAAAAAACTTCAAGCACGTAGCTTGAAGTTTTTTTGTCATTCACTTATTAAGAGTGTTTTGCAAGAAGCTCTGAAAGGGCTTCTTTCGGTTGGAAACCAACCACTTTGTCTACAACTTCGCCGTCTTTAAGAACGATTAAAGTTGGGATACTCATAACCCCAAATTTACCAGCTGTTTCTTGGTTTTCGTCAACATCGACTTTAACGATTTTAACTGTTTCGCCTAGTTCTGAATCTAGTTCTTCAAGAACAGGAGCGATCATTTTACAAGGTCCGCACCATGGTGCCCAGAAATCTACAAGTACGAGGCCTTTTTCAGTATCTGTAGTGAATGATTGGTCAGTTGAATGTACAATAGCCATAATAGTTAGCCTCCCGATAGTTACAATTAATTACTAATATCAGTATAACACCGTCGTTACAATAGATGCTATTATTTTGCTTCCTTGCTAGCTTTCCCTTGCAAAGCCAATTTATACTGGCTGAACAGCGTCATCTATACATTTAAAGTACACGGTCTTCAAACGTAAATCAAGGCATCTGCTTGAGGCAGACACCTTGATTCACAAGCCTTAAAGATGGAAGTCCTCAAAAGGCAAAGACGCCTTTTGGTCCATAGGCCCACAGGATGTGGGTCATGCCGACGTTGCCACAGGACGTGGCGCACTTTTAGTCGGCCTTCCTTTTTGATTCCTTCACAAGCAGTACAGGCACTTTCGCTTTTCTTGATCCAGCTGCAGTGCCTTGCTTGCTGTGGAAAAGATGGAAGTCCTCAAAAGGCAAAGAACGCCTTTTGGTCCATCCCCTATTTCCTTCACAAGCAGTACAGGCACTTTCGCTTTTCTTGTTATGCGTTGACTTTTAGTTTCTTGAATTCTTCAGTTAGTAATGGAACGATTTCAAATAGGTCGCCTACAATGCCGTAGTCGGCTACTTTGAAGATGTTTGCTTCTGGATCTTTGTTAATGGCAACGATTACTTTTGAGTTGGACATTCCGGCTAAATGCTGAATGGCTCCGGAAATACCGCATGCAATGTAAAGGTCAGGTGTAACGACTTTGCCTGTTTGGCCAATTTGCAGTGAGTAGTCACAGTAGTCTGCGTCACATGCTCCACGTGAAGCACCAATTGCTCCGCCTAGGACGTCCGCTAGTTCTTTAAGTGGTTCGAATCCTTCTTCACTCTTGACTCCGCGTCCGCCGGAAATGACAACCTTGGCTTCTGAAAGGTCAACGCCCTCTGTTGCTTTTCTTACTACATCTTTAATGATGGCACGCAGATCTTTAATTTCAACATTTAGAGAAGATGTGTCCCCAGTGCGGGTTTCATCCTTCTGTACTGGATCGATATTGTTAGGACGGATTGTTGCAAAGATGATTCCATCAGTCACAATTTTCTTTTCGAATGCTTTACCGGAATAAATAGGACGTGTAAAGACTAAGTTGCCGCCCGTTTCTTCGATAGAAGTTACATCAGAAATTAATCCAGAGTTTAGTTTACTTGCAATACGGGGTGCAAGGTCTTTTCCTAGCGCCGTATGACCGAAAATAATGCCTTCTGGTTTTTCCTCTTCTATCACTGCAAGGATTGCTTGTGCATATCCGTCAGACGTATATTGGCTAAGCTTTTCATCTTCAACGGTCACAACGCGGTCTGCTCCGTATTGAATAAGTTCTGCTCCAAGAGATTGGATGCCTTCACCAATTAATACCCCTACGATTTCCCCGCCGTCTGCAGCTAGTTTAGCCGCTCCAATTGCTTCAAACGATACGTTTCTGAGAGAACCTTCACGTGTCTCCCCTAAAATGAGAACTTTTCTTGCCATTATAAAAACCTCCTGTGCTCTATTTTTTATGTTTGCTCGAGCTTACACCTATTAGTCAGAGTTAGATTACTTTAGCTTCTGAACGAAGTAATTGGACCAATTCAGTTACTTGATCTTTAATTTCACCACTAAGTACTTTCCCTGCTTCTTTTTTCGGCGGGAGGTAAATTTCTAGTGTTTTCGTTTTTGCTTCTACATCTTCTTCTTCAAGATCTAGATCATCCAGTTCTAATTCTTCAAGCGGTTTTTTCTTCGCTTTCATAATCCCTGGAAGAGATGGATAACGCGGCTCATTTAATCCTTGTTGTGCTGTTACGAGCAATGGAAGAGATGTTTCGATAATTTCAGAATCACCTTCAACATCTCGGGTAACGCTTACATTTCCATCGCTGATTTCCAGCTTAGTGATTGTCGTAATATACGGAATTTCCAAAAGCTCCGCCACACGCGGCCCCACTTGGCCTGATCCTCCGTCAATGGCTACGTTCCCAGCTATAATTAAATCTGCTTCTTTATCTTTAAGGTATTCAGCTATAATTTTAGATGTAGTGAATTGATCCCCGTTTTCAATCTCATCTTCTATATTGATTAATACCGCTTTATCAGCACCCATTGCTAATGCCGTACGAAGTTGTTTTTCTGCTTCTTCTGTTCCTACAGATATAACGGTTACTTCGCCGCCTTGTGCATCGCGGACCTGGATAGCTTCTTCTACTGCATATTCATCGTATGGATTAATAATAAATTCCGCTCCATCTTCATTAATTTTGCCGCCGGTAAGCGAAATTTTTTCTTCTGTATCAAACGTTCTTTTTAATAGTACATAAATATTCAAGATAATCCCTCCCAGTTATGTTATGTCTGAAGATTATGATATCCACCACATATAAAACTTCTACATATAATGCTCATTTCCTCTTAAACTCGTAAATTTATTATTTACCCTTGAAAACAGGTTCTCTTTTTTCGATAAAAGCACGGATACCTTCTTGGGCATCTTCCGAAACAAAGATCGTACCAAATGCTTCAGCTTCCTTTTCAACACCCTTATAAAAATTATCTGATTTAGAATAGTTTAATAATTCAATCGCTGTTTTTAATGCAAGCGGTCCCTTTTTAGCTATTTTTTGAGCCATTTTAATTGCGTTTGGCATAAGTTCATCCTCTGGATATGCATGATTGGCTAGACCATATTGTGCCGCCTCTATCCCTGTAATTGGGTCTGAGGTGAACATCATTTCTGCAGCCTTCGCTGGACCTACGAATCTAGGTAATCGCTGTGTACCGGCAAATCCTGGTACAAGACCGAGCTGAAGTTCAGGTAAACCAAGTTTTGCATGTTCCGTTACGAGACGAATATGACAGGACATTGCTAATTCAAGTCCACCGCCTAATGCTGCTCCATGAATAGCCGCAATAACTGGCTTCGGGTACGTTTCTATTTTCTCAAAGATTTTTTGTCCATCTTCTGAAAGATTTGAAAAACCTTCTCCACTCTTAATCGTGGTAAATTCCTTAATATCTGCACCAGCTGAGAAAAATCGGCCATCACCATGGATAAGGACTACACGGACATCTTCACTTTCCTTCATTTCATCAAACAGAGCTGACAGCTCCTGAATAATGCCTGAAGAAAGAGCGTTTGCTGGAGCACGTTGAATGGTGACTACAGCTACATGATTTTCAATCGAATGCCTTAAAAATTCCATTCCATTGCCCTCCTTCTAAGGGATAACTATGTACTTTATATCTGAAGGGCTGGCAGAATCACCAGCCCGTACAGCCATTAATTCTTGCAGGCACATCCGCCTAGTAATAATTGATGAACCGCTTCAGCTTGTTTCGGTAAAGAATATTTTTGATCATTCATTACCCATGTTGTCGCCGTTTCATCAATTGTACCAAAGATCATTTGCCTTGCTAGTTTCACACTCAAGTCAGGAAGAAATGCCCCGGTTTCTTTACCTTCGATAATGATACTGTCAATCAGGTTTAAATACCCTCTTAAGACATCATTGATTCGAAGCCGCAATTCCTTGTTTGATTGTCTTAGCTCAAGCTGAGTAACAACAGCAAGATGAACATCATCGGACAAGATTTGAAAGTGTTTTTTTATCAAGACAAGTAGTTTGTCCTGTGCACTTTCCTTGCCGCTGATTTCTAACTCAATTTGTTCAACAAAGTAGCCCATTTTCTCTTGAAATAAAGAGATTAAGATATCTTCTTTGTTTTTAAAATAAAGATAGATGGTTCCATCTGCTACCTTAGCTTGCTTAGCGATTTTGGAAACTTGAGCTTGATGATAGCCATTTTCTGCAATGATTACGACGGCTGCATCAATAATCTGTTTGTACTTCGGTCTGTTGCTTTTCACAATGGTTCCCCTTTCAGAGAAAATGAATGAATCATCATTCATATTCCTATAATAGAATGTTGCTCTCCTGCTGTCAAGGAAATTGCTGCCTAACTTTTCTATTTAAGGGTACTATAAAGTTTGTCCAATAACCATCTAAAAAAACAGGAGCAAGTTTTGCCACTCCAACTCAGTTTATGCGTTTTTTAAATCTGCTTCTGCTAATTTTTTTACTTCTTCATCCACCAATGTTCTTCTCAAAATCTTACCAACGGCTGTTTTAGGTAATTCATTACGGAACTCATAAATTCTTGGTACTTTGTATGCCGCCAGATGTTTTCTAGCGAATTGATTCAATTCTTGCTCTGTTGCACTTGCTCCTTCTTTCAAAACAATATAAGCTTTCACGGTTTCACCACGATATGGATCTGGTATCCCTGCTACCACAAGCTCTTGCACAGCTTCGTGTTCATAGAGAACTTCTTCAATCTCGCGTGGATAGATGTTATACCCGCCGGCAATTATGATATCCTTTTTCCGATCAACAATATAGAAGTAGCCCTTTTCATCCATATACCCTAAATCTCCAGTTAATAGCCAACCGTTTTTAAAGGTCGCTTCTGTTTCTTCTGGACGATTCCAGTAGCCTTGCATAACCTGTGGTCCTTTAATGGCAATTTCTCCGATTTCTGATGTTTCCACCGGCTCACCTGTTTCCAGAGATAAAATAGCTGCTTCTGTATCAGGCCACGGCAGACCAATGCTTCCTTTAACACGGGGCTCATCCCAAATCAAGTTGGCATGCGTAACCGGTGACGTTTCTGACAAACCATAGCCTTCAACTAATTTACCACCCGTGATTCGTTCAAATTGTTCTTGAACCTCGACCGGCAGAGCAGCTGAACCACTAATGCAGGCATTTATGGAAGATAGATCATATTTCTTAATGTCAGGGTGATTCAACAAGCCAATATAGATGGTTGGTGCACCTGGAAACATAGTTGGACGCTGTTTCTGTATGGTTTTTAATGTATCTTCGACATTAAATTTAGGTACGATAATCATGGTATTCCCCTGCATAATTGAGAGTACTAAAACAGTTGTCATTCCGTAAACATGGAAGAAAGGCAGCAAAGCCATTACTCGTTCTTCACCTGGCTTTGTTTGATAGAGCCACGCTTCACACATTTTTGCATTAGCAATTAAATTCTTATGGGTGAGCATGACGCCCTTCGGATGTCCCGTAGTGCCCCCTGTGTATTGAATCAGTGCAAGGTCTTCATTGATATTTACTGGTATGTTCAGTTCTTCTGGCACCGGTTTTTTCATAATCTCTGTATACAAATGATGATTCCCTGCATGGGCAACCTTAACGACCATGCCATATTCCTTTTTCTGAATAAATGGGTACACAAGATTTTTAGGGAATGGCAGGGCATCTTTGATAGCGGTTACAATTATATGTTTAATTTCTGTCCTTGGGGTGATAGCCGTAACACGTGGAAATAGAATATCCATTGTAATAATAATTTTGGTTCCTGAATCCTTCATTTGGTATTCCAGCTCACGCTCTGTGTACAGCGGATTCGTTGGGACCACGGTACCTCCGGCCATTAATATCCCGAAATAGCTGACCACACATTGGGGCGTATTAGGAAGCAGAATAGCTACTCGATCCCCTTTTTCAAGGCCGATTTGTTTTAAATAAGCAGCAAACTTCAGTGAAGATTCATAGATTTCCTTAAACGTCATTTCTTTTCCCATAAAGTGTGTAGAAACTTTATTAGGAAATTTAAGCGCGATTTCCTTTAAAAATGATTGCAAAGGTTTTTCTTCATATTCCAATACAGCTGGTATATCGGCTGGATACATATCCAACCATGGCTTTTTACCCATCAGACCCCTCCTTGACAGTTATTATTAAAAATTCAAACTATTCCCTTTTATTATAGTATAACGAAGACCTAGTGACAATTACATCTCATCCAAAGGAATACAAAAATTAAGGAAAAAGACTCATGAAACTGTACGATTAGGTGAGAAAAACTTTTTTATAAAATAAAAAGGATTGAGCCCGGGACAATCCCGAACTCAATCCTTGAAAGAAGATTTGGTTCACTTAGGCAATGAACCCCATATAGATGATTCCAAGTAAAAAGAATACCCCACAGATAACTAGAAGGATTTTTGCAAGCCGTTCCACTTCTTTTCCCCCTTACTAAGCTTACGATATTCCGGCACCGATGACATAGGACAAACCAATTGAAATAATCATCGCAATTAACCCAACCGCTCGATTATCAGCTTGAATTTCATCGTCTATTTTAAATGCAGGCGTTAAAAACTCAAAGATAAAGTAACCAATGAGAAGCAGAGCAAATCCATAGACACCCCAGCCAATCATGGTCAGTAATGAATCATTGTGAAGAATCGATTGGTGAAAAATATTAGAAATCCCAAAAATCTTACCGCCAGTTGCCATAGCTACGGAAAGATTTCCGTTCTTTATCTCTTGCCAATTTTTATATTTTGTCACCAATTCAAAAACCGCTAAAAAGACCACGATACATAAAATTACAACACTATAATAGGCAGCGATGAACACATATTCATTTCCCCAGATTTTCTCCATGCGGTTCCCCCGAATTTATGAAGATTATTTAAATTCTACAATCGTAACACCCGTGCCGCCTTCTCCAGCTTCACCAAAACGGGCTCGTTTTACAGAACGGTGGTTTTTCAAGTATTCCTGTACACCTTGACGAAGTGCTCCGGTTCCCTTTCCATGGATAATTGAAACCCTTGGATAGCTTGCCAATAAGGCATCATCAATATATTTTTCCACTCGTGAAATGGCACTTTCAAAGCGCTCGCCTCGTAAATCAAGTTCCAGGCTGACATGATAGTCTCTGCCTTTAATTGTCGCCATCGGCTTAGGTTCTTTTTGTTTTTGTGTCTGAGTATACTGGAGGTCTGTTTCAGCTACCTTCATTTTCATGATGCCGATTTGTACTTGCCACTCATTTGACGAAACCTTTTCTATTAGATGACCTTTTTGATTAAAGCTAATGACCTTCACTTCATCACCTGGCTTTAACTCTTGCTTCAAAGGCTGCTTCGGTTTTGATTTAGCTTTCTTAATAACAGGTGCCGCTTCGTCGAGACGTTTACGAGCATTAATTAGTTCATGTTCTTTTATATTCGCATTCTCAAAGCGCATTTTCCTTAACTCTGAGATAATATCTTCCGCTTCCGCACGAGCTTTCTCCACTAAGTCAGCCGCTTTACGAGCAGCCTTTTCCATCATGGCATCTTTATCGTCTTGATAGTGTTGGAATTCCTCTTCCAGTTCCCGCTGCAGCTTTTCGGCATTCTTTAAATAGGTTTCTGCTTCTTCTTGATCAATTTCCGCTTGGCGGCGACTGCTTTCAAGTGAGGCAATCATCTTCTCAACTTTATTTGTATCTTCGCCAATATGGCTGCGGGCATTTTGGATGACAGAGTCATTCAGACCCAATCGTTTGGAGATTTCAAATGCATTACTTCGTCCTGGAACTCCAATTAATAACTTATAGGTAGGGCTTAGTGATTCAACATCAAATTCAACGCTGGCATTAACCACACCATCTCTATCATAGCCATAAGCCTTCAACTCAGGATAATGGGTAGTGGCAATAACCCGTGCACCTCGTTTATGCACTTCGTCGAGAATCGAGATGGCCAGTGCCGCACCTTCCTGTGGATCCGTTCCTGCTCCAAGCTCATCAAACAATGCGAGACTTTCATGATCCACATGTTTTAGGATTTCAACAATATTAACCATATGAGAAGAGAAGGTACTCAGACTTTGTTCAATCGACTGTTCATCACCAATATCTGCGAAGACATCCTTAAAAACAGCAATTTCTGAACCATCAAGTGCTGGAATCTGCAGACCTGATTGTCCCATCAATGTACAAAGGCCAATCGTTTTAAGTGTAACGGTTTTACCGCCAGTATTCGGTCCGGTAATTACAATTGTCGAAAAAGTATCTCCGAGAAAAATATCATTCGCGACAACGACATCTGCAGGTATTAACGGATGCTTTGCCTTGAATAGACGGACTCTGCCTTCATCATTTATTTTCGGCTTAGAACCACGAATAGCTTTTGAATACCGAGCCTTTGCAAAAATAAAGTCGATTTGAGCGAGAATCTTTACATTCTGCAATAATTCATGCGTATGTTCTCCAACCGCAGCCGAAAGTTCAATCAAAATTCGTTCTACTTCAACATGTTCCTTAATACGTGTTTCCTGTAGGACATTATTTAACTCCACAATCACTTGAGGTTCAATAAATAACGTTTGACCTGATGAAGATTGATCATGAATAATCCCGCCATACACACTACGGTATTCCTGCTTAACAGGAATAACAAAGCGATCATTACGAATCGTGACCAGAGCATCTGAAAGCATTTTTTGTGCATTAGAAGAACGAATCATGCTTTCTAATTTTTCACGGACTCTGCTTTCATTTGTCCTTAGCTGATTACGCAGTGTCCGCAGCTTATCACTTGCTGAATCTAGGACTTCACCATGTTCTCCAATCGCGAAACCGATCGTTTCTTGCAGTTCCTGATGAGGGTTTAGCGTCTCCATATATTCCAAAATCAGTGGAATTTCATGTTCATCTTCTGCCACATCTTGAAAAAATCGAGAAAGAATCCGTCCAGCGCGGATCGTGCTGGCAACTTCCATCAGTTCATGTGGACTAAGCACACCGCCTATTTGAGCACGTTTGGCTGGTCCCCTAATGTCAAAAATACCACCAAGCGGGACATTTCCTTTTAATCGGAGTACATTTGCACCTTCATCTGTTTCGTCATGCCATTTAATTACCTCTGTAAGATCTGTGGACGGAGCTAATTGCAAAGCACGTTCCTTCCCAATGCTTGAAGAAGCATAGGTTAACAGTTGTTCTTTAATTTTGTCGAATTCCAATGTTTTCAAAACTTTCGAATGCATGGAGTAAAAATCCTCCCTCTTGCGTAGGTATAGTAGTTTATATTATTTCTTTAAAAAGGTAAGTAAGTCTTCAGTTGTGCCTGCATTAAGTACAGTAGACTGCTTTAGCCAGCCTTTAATTGCAGACGATACACCAACAGTCATATGTTCGAGCATATCTATACTGTGGGCATCTGTATTAATCACGATTTTCACTCCTGCATCCTGTGCCTTACGAACATTAGCTGGAGATAAATCTAAGCGGTTTGGATTAGCATTTAATTCTAATGCTGTATTCGTTGAAGCGGCCAGCTCAATCAGCATGTCCATATCTACTTCATAACCTGAACGTTTTCCAATCAGTCTTCCCGTTGGATGGGCTATAATATCCACATGTGGACTATTTAAAGCTGTTTTTAATCGGTCCATAATTTTATCGCGAGGTTGTGAAAAGCTTGAATGAATGGAGGCAATTACAAGGTCCATTTCAGCCAAAAGCTCATCATCATAATCTAATGTACCATCCGGCAGAATGTCCATTTCGATTCCTGAAAGAATGGTAATATCATCATATTTTTCATTTAAGTCATGGATGATTTTCTTTTGTTCCCGCAGTCTTTCAGCTGTCAGTCCATTCGCTACCTTAAGGTATTGGGAGTGATCGGTTATCGCCATATACTTATACCCTTTAGCTCGGCAGGCTTGAATCATTTCGTCAATTGTATGTGCTCCGTCGCTCCAGGTCGTGTGCATGTGCAGATCCCCTTGAATACCTTCCAAAGAAATGAGCGGAGAATCATCCGAGTACTTGTCTACCTCCGTTCCGTCCTCACGGAGTTCTGGCGGAATAAACGGTAATCCAAAATGATGGTAAAACTCTTCTTCACTATCAAAGGTCTTTATATCTCCGGTCTCTGCCTGCTCGACACCATATTCACTAATCTTCTCGCCACGATCCTTGGCCAGTTGACGCATCCGTACATTATGATCCTTCGAACCGGTGAAATGATGCAGTGTGGTAATAAATTCATGGTCTTTTACCATGCGAAAATCTACAGATACCTCATATTTATAATCTAAGTTTATCGAAACCTTTGTATCTCCTGCAGCAATGACCGATTTTATTCCTGGTAGTGATAACAACTGGTCCTTCACTTGTTCTGGGTTGTCCGTTGACAGAATAAAATCGAGGTCCTTGATTGTTTCTCTCATTCTGCGGATACTGCCTGCTCTCGAATACCGAATAATACCTTCCATATTTCCAAGCGACGCCTCAATATCAGTGGCAATGGGGAGCATGAAAGCGAGTGGAAGCCGGTCAGGACGTGAGCCTGCATCTTTAATCGCATCAAGGATTTTTTCTTCTGTTTTTTACCAAATCCCGCTAGATCACGAACCCTGCCTTCCTCGCAAACACGTTTTAAGTCTTCCACATCACAGACAGCAAGTTCTTTATGAAGCTTAGCAATTTTTTTGCCACCGAGACCTTGAAGCTGTAATAATGGGATTAAACCTTTAGGCACTTCTTCCTGCAGCTCTTCTAAAACCGTTGATTTATTATGTTCGATATATTCAACAATAACAGCAGCAGTTCCTTTACCTATTCCGCTTAACGCTGTGAAATCCTCAATTTCGGTAAGACTTCTATCATCTGTTTCTAAAGCAGCAGCGGCTTTTCTGAAAGCAGATACCTTAAAAGGATTTTCACCTTTCAATTCCATATAAACAGCAATCGTTTCTAATAGTTTTATTATATCTTTCTTATTAATCGTCATCCGTTACACCTGCTTTTTTAAAGAGTCTTGTTAAACCAAAGTTCCTTCACCAAATTCGAGAAATATGGCGTTTTCGTGATGATTGCCTCGGAAAGGAAAGACTGGTTAATTGGCGTCTGTACCGCCTCTATTGGCAGTAAAACAGCTATGTATAATAGAATAAACATAATAAGATAAACTTCGGCAAAACCTAAAATACCGCCGCCCCACCTATTCAGGTGCTTTAGGATAGGCAAATGTGCGATAAAATCAAGCATTGAACCAAACAGCTGCCAAATAATTTTGGCACCGAAGAAAATAATAGCAAAAGCAATAGCATTATAATAAGCTGTGTCCAGTCCTACACTGTCAGGTATCATTTCTAAACCTGATAGATTTCCAAGTGATGGATATGGAATCCATAACTTTAACCTTGGTGCAAGGTCGCCATAATATACATAAGCAGCAATAAAGGCAACAATAAATCCTGTTAAATGGATCAGCTGCAGAATAAACCCACGTCTTAAACCAATTAAAAAGCCAATCAAGAGGATGGCTAAAATTGCCAAGTCAAGCATGTACTCAGTCCCTTTTTTTCAGTAATTCCAGTTCTAGCTGGTTAATTTGTTCTTTTAATTTCATATAATCGTGTACGGTATTAACGGCTGTCAATACTGCGAGCTTAGCCGTATCCAGCGAAGGATTCATGGCACTAATTTCCCGCATCTTATCATCGACCATGGATGCAACAATTCGAATGTGACTTGAACTTTCTTCACCGACGATTGTATATTGCTGGCCATATATATCAACTGTTATTTTTCTTTTTTTTCGTCTAACAAAATGATGCCTCCATTCTGAAGAATCCTAGTCTATATCATATCATGAAGCTTTTCCTCTTGAAAGAGTGAGGACTGGCAATTCACCAGCCTCCGCCTATTTTTTTGTAAATTAACGGAAAATATTAATGTATAAGGAGCATATTTGATGTCTCATGTCGTTATCCTTCTCTCACCCGACCAAATTTCAAATGTTAAACGCTATTATTCTGCTCATTTGCTAGAGAAATTGCCCCCTGGCAGTCTGTTTGCTGCCCGGTTACAATCCTGCACGATCACAGCTTACAAATCTGGAAAAGTATTATTTCAAGGTGATGAGGCAGACGCAGAAGCGAGCAGATGGGGAACAGCTGCCCCTTCAGAATCTTTGCCTTCTATCAAACAACACCGCTACTCCCCTCCTCCGGAAATTGGGAGAATGTCGGTAATTGGCTCCGATGAAGTCGGAACAGGTGACTTCTTTGGCCCGATTACCGTTGTTGCGGTATATGCAGATAAGGAGCATCTGTCGCTGTTAAGGGAGATTGGCGTAAAGGATTCCAAACATTTAAAGGACCCGCAAATCCTTGAAATTGGCGAGCAATTGAAAGAGTTAGTACCCTATAGCTTACTCGTTTGCGCTAATCCTAAATACAATTCGCTGCAAGCACAAGGTATGTCACAAGGAAAGATGAAGGCACTGCTTCATAATCAAGCTATCAAACATGTAATCAAAAAAATCGATCCCGTTCAAGCTGAGGGAATTCTAATCGATCAATTTGCTCAGCCTGACGTATTCTTTAATTACTTAAAGGGACAAGAAGTATTTTCATCCAAATCTGTTTATTTAAGCACTAAAGCTGAAGGCATTCATCTTGGAGTAGCTGCCGCTTCGATATTAGCCCGCTATGCATTCGTCAAGCATTTTGACATTTTAAGTGAACGTGCAGGCTTCAAGATTCCAAAAGGGGCAGGCCCGGCAGTGGATCAAGCAGCTGCCAGGCTCATCCATGAAAAAGGATTCGAAGCGCTCAACAGCTTCACGAAAGTCCATTTCGCCAATACAGAAAAAGCTAAAGTAATCTACCAAAATACCTATCAATAAACGGAAACAGGCTGTCGAGAGATCGACAGCCTGTTTAAGATTAGCAAAATACCTTTTGCACACTTTTTTCCTAGTTTTGCACACAAATCCCCCTGATGTGCACACTTTTAGAATAGTTCTGCACAATAGCCACCTTGTGCATTAAAACTATGCTTTTCACACAATCAACTAAAAAAAATAGGTGAGATCTTTAAAATCGAGATGTTGATTTACATTCCAGACGCTTCGCTTTCCGCGGGCGGGCGGTGAGCCGCATCAATGCTTACGCTCCTGCGGGGTCTCACCTGTCCCGCTGTTCCCGCAGGAGTCTTCACGCCAACACTCCCATCAACTGACTTTCTAAACTTAAAAAAGTAAGGCTATGTTAAAGTTACGGATTGATTCTTAGTAAATTTGGCTTTGTTTATAAAGGTTACAACTTAACCTAACTGGGCAATTAGTTGAGCAAGGAGTAAGTGGTAAAATAACAGGAAAGATATTTTGTTAATAGGATTAGGAGTGTTTCTCATGAATAAAAGAGAGTTTGAAGCAGTAATTAAACAACCACCAAATATTAGATACGAGTATTTCATAAAAAAAGTTATAGATTATGAAGAGGTTAGGGCTTTGTATAATGATGGATGGGTCACAACACAAGATGAGAAAGGTAATACACTGATTCCATTCTTTCCTAAAGAGGATTTGCAGAATCCTGTGCTAAAAGTGAATGGATAGATTTTAAAGCTAAATTAATTAACCTGGATGATTTTATTGATAAATGGCTTAGTGGAATGAAAAACGATGGAATAAAACTGTCTATTTTTCCAACTGATGATGATACAGCAGTGGTAAATATAGATGTTATCCTAAAAGATTTAGAAACTGAATTTGAAAATTATTGAACTAAAGGGGTCTTTAGTAAAAAAGGGTAGAATAGTAAAATGAGCGTGGAAAAATTTTCCATACTCATTTTTTGGTGAATCTTGAAATCAACCTTTTCCTTTAACATAGCCAAAAGAAAAGAGGTTCGGAATGAAACCATTCCGAACCTCTACTTATTGGTTATCCTCTTAATTCAGCGCCTGATTTTTCTTTAACGGCTGTTAGTACCTTTTCATGTGCTTTGGTTACTTCTTCGTCTGTCAACGTCCGTTCTGGATCGAAGTATTTCAGCGAGTAGGCTAGTGATTTTTTACCAGCTTCCATGTGCTCTCCTTCATATAAGTCAAAAATACTGACTTCCTTCAGAAGGGAACCGCCTGCTTCAATAATGACCTTTTTAATATCGCCTGCTACCGTATTCGTATCAACGACTAACGCGATATCACGAGAGATGGACGGGAAGCGCGGGATTACTTGGTAAGCAATCGGCGCAACGTTAGCTTGAGCTGCATCTTTAAAGGAAAGTTCAAAGATAAACGTTTCTTTCAAATCAAGTTCCTTTTGAAGCGTTGGGTGAATCTGACCAATAAAGCCAATGACACGGCCATTCAGTAAGATCTCTGCTGTACGCCCAGGGTGCATGTCGGCAATGGTTTCAGCTTGACGATATTCAACTTGGCTATTCAAGCCTAGTTCAGTGAATAAAGCTTCCAAAATTCCCTTGGCCACGAAGAAATCAACTGGTTTCTTCTCACCTTGCCATAAATGTGATTCCCATAGGCCCGTCATCGCTGCAGCGATATGCTCGCGTTCTTCAGGAAGTTCTTCACCATCTTGCTTAAGGAAGACCGCTCCTATTTCATAAAGAGCAAGTGAATCGATTGAACGGGCATTATTATATTTAAGTACTTCAAGCAGCTGTGGAACGATGCTCAATCGAAGCTGGCTGCGTTCCTCACTCATTGGCATGGCAAGTGTTATGGATTCACGATTTTCGATGGCAAATTGTGCGGCTTTTTCCTTGCTCGTTAATGAATAAGTTATCGCTTGGTTCAAGCCTGCCCCCTCAAGAACAGAACGTGTTTTGCGGCGTTTTAATTGATAGTCAGTTAGACGGCCCGGAGCTGTTTCGCCGATTGGCAATGTTGCTGGAATATTATCATATCCATATAACCGAGCTGCTTCTTCAACTAGATCGGCTTCAATGGTAATATCTCCACGGCGAGTCGGCACGGTAACGATAAACGTTTCATTATCTAATTCAACACCAAACTGAAGACGGGTAAAGATGGATTCAACCTCTGATACAGTCATCGATGTACCAAGAAGGGTATTGATCTTGTCTAACGTAATCGAAATTACCTGAGGCTCCATCTTCATTTCATCAAATTCTGCTGTACCAGCGAGAACAGTTCCGCCAGCATATTCACAAATCAACTGTGCAGCTCGTTCTCCTGCAGCACGAACACGAGCAGGATCTACACCCTTTTCAAAGCGGGCACTTGCTTCACTGCGTAGACCATGATCCTTCGAAGCTTTGCGGACAACTGTTCCTGCAAAATAAGCTGATTCAATAATAACGGTCGTTGTATCCTGTCTTACTTCAGAATTTGCTCCACCCATAACACCTGCAATCGCAACAGGCTCCGTACCATTTGTAATCACAAGATGTTCAGCTGTTAATGTGCGTTCTGCTTCATCTAAAGTGATTATTTTTTCAGCATCCTTTGCTCTTCTTACCACAATCTCCTTTGAACCAAGACGATCGTAATCAAATGCATGAAGCGGTTGACCATATTCCAGCAGAATGTAGTTGGTAATATCAACGACGTTGTTATGAGGACGGATACCGCTTGCCATTAAACGAGTCTGCATCCATAACGGCGAAGGTCCAATTTTCACATCTTTAATCACTTTCGCAATATAAAGCGGGTTATCCTCAGCATTGTCTACTTTAATATTGATGAAATCAGATGCTTTTTCAGCAGCTTCTTCCGTTGAAATTCCCGGCCATTTCACTTCACGTCCTAAAATCGCTCCAACTTCATAAGCCACACCAAGCATACTTAGCGCATCCGAACGATTCGGAGTTAATCCTAGTTCAAGAATCTCATCGTCAAGACCCAGCGCTAGTAAGGCGTCTGTACCTACTTCAACATCACTTGGAAAAACAAAGATTCCAGTCGCATATTCCTTGGCAACCAACTTAGAATCGATACCAAGCTCTTTTAGTGAACAAATCATTCCGTGTGATGCTTCTCCGCGAAGTTTCGCTTTTTTAATTTTGAAGTTACCAGGTAATACAGCTCCAACAGTAGCTACAGCTACTTTTTGACCTTTATCCACGTTTGGCGCTCCGCAAACGATTTGAACGGTTTCACTTCCAAGGTCAACTTGGCAGACATTTAATTTATCAGCGTTTGGATGCGGTTCACGTTCAACAACATGACCGATCACAATACCTTTTAATCCTTCACTCTTCTTTTCTACTCCTTCAACCTCTATGCCGCTTTTTGTAATTTTTTCTGCCAGCTCATCAGCGCTGATGCCTGAAAGATCTACATACTCCTGCAGCCATTTATAAGATACAAACATGATAGGTCCTCCTTTTAAATTTATTCTGATTCATGGGTGTGAAATTGCTTTAAGAAACGCAGATCATTTGTATAGAAATGGCGGATATCATCAACGCCGTATTTAAGCATGGCAATACGCTCTACACCGATTCCGAATGCAAATCCAGAATATGTTTTCGAATCGAAACCAGCCATTTCTAGTACGTTTGGATGGACCATACCACCGCCAAGTACTTCAATCCAGCCAGTGTGCTTACAAACACTGCAGCCTTTGCCGCTGCAAATTTTACACGAGATATCAATTTCAACGGATGGTTCAGTGAATGGGAAGAAACTTGGACGAAGACGAATTTCCCGATCTTGACCGAATACTTTCTTCGCAAATACTTCAAGGGTTCCTTTCAAATCGCTCATGCTGATGTTTTCATCAATCACAAGACCTTCGATTTGCATGAATTGATGTGAGTGCGTTGCATCATCATTATCTCGACGATACACTTTACCAGGACAAATGATTTTAACCGGACCTATCCCTTTATGCATCTCCATGGTACGTGCTTGAACAGGAGATGTATGTGTACGCATAAGAATTTCATCAGTAATATAGAAAGAATCCTGCATATCACGTGCTGGATGACTTTTCGGCAGATTTAACGCTTCAAAGTTATAATAATCGCTTTCCACTTCAGGACCTTCAGCAACTGTATAACCCATCCCAATGAACAAGTCTTCAATATCTTCAACAATGCGAGTTAATGGATGTTGGTTTCCCTTATTAACTGGACGTCCTGGAAGGGTTACATCGATTTTCTCAGAGGCTAGTTGTGCGTTAACAGCTGCTGTTTCAAAAGCATGCTGTTTTTCTTCGATTTTTGAAGCAATCGCAGCACGAACATCATTAGCCAATGCACCAATTTTCGGACGTTCCTCAGCAGATAATTTCCCCATGCCTCGTAATACCTCAGTAATCGGTCCTTTTTTCCCTAAATATGCAACACGAATATCATTTAATTCCTTTAATTCGGTCGCTTCGGTTGCCTTTTGCAGCGCTTCCTGCTGCAGTTCAAGCAGACGTTCTTGCATGATGTTTCCTCCTTATAAAAAAAGATTTTTGGAACACAAAAAAACCCCATCCCAGAAAGGGACGAGGTTTATGTATCGCGGTACCACCCTTATTAGCACCAAAATCACCAAGGGTGCTCACTTAATTTAGATAACGGCTTTTCGCCGGGGCATCTTTCGATCACATAAAGAGACCATCCCGATGCCGACTCAAGAGTTGAATTCACAAAAAGCGCGCCATAAAATGCTCTCAGTCTCGGCATTTTTTCCCTGAATGGTTGAGTTTTGCTACTGGTCTCCGTCACAGTCGATTAACTTTATACAATTGTGTTTTATTATAGTATAAATCAGGATGGGTAGCAAATCGATTATGAATTTTTTCTCAGGTAATACATTAAAATTCCTGCTGCAATCCCCACATTGAGTGACTCACTTCTACCGTGAATGGGAATATACAGGTTCTGAGACGTTTTAGCGAGCAATTCCTTACTCACTCCCTGCCCCTCATTACCAACTAAAAGCGCAAATTTCTCTGTTTTTTCAACTTGTTCAAACGGTACAGCTCCTTCAAGCGCAGTACCGTAAACTGGTACTTCCTGACCCATCAATGAATCAATTACCTCTGAAAGATTAGCCTTGATAACCGGCATATGAAATATACTACCTTGTGTTGAACGAATGACCTTCGAGTTATACACATCTGCACAGCCTTCGCCTAAAATAACAGCATCCATTCCTGCTGCATCAGCTGTCCGAATTATGGTCCCGATATTGCCTGGATCCTGAACGGCATCAACCAGGAGTAGTCTTTGGGGATTAATCTCACTTAAATTCTGCGTCTTCTGCTCACATACCGCAGCAATTCCCTGTGGTGTTTCTGTATCACAAATTACTTTCATCACTTCTTTTGCCACATAAATAATTTCAGTATCTTCTATTGTAAAGCCCGCAGGTAATTCCGTATCTTGGCTAATAATCACTTCTTGGACATTATTCTTTTCTTTTAACGCTTCCTCAACAAGATGAAATCCTTCAATTAAATAGCGGCCGGATTTATCTCTTTCTTTCTTGGTTAATAGCTTCTTCCATTGCTTTACTTTAGTGTTTTTAACTGATTCGATATAGTTCAAGGCTGAACTCTCCTTTTATGCTGACTGATTTTCCTATTATAACGTAATTTGCATACATAATGCATGCCGATCTGTGCAAGCTATCAATGTGAGTACTGAATGAGGAGGATAAAAAAATGAACCTGAATTTACGTAATGCCATTATTCACAACGTTACAGGGAATACCCAAGAACAATTACAGGACACAATTGTAGATGCCATTCAGAACGGAGAAGAAAAAATGCTTCCAGGCCTTGGCGTTTTGTTCGAAGTCATTTGGCAAAATGCAAGTGAATCAGAAAAGGCAGAAATGCTCCAGCTTCTCGAAACAGGATTAAAAACACAATAGCCTTAGGCTATTGTGTTTTTAAATTTCGAGCCATATGTGTACGACCAACCCTGTATATCTCTCATCAAACAAAAAAGCCATCGAGGTTTTCTCGACAGCCTAATACATTTACTGATTACAAATGATCGGTGTTGATTCGATTTTTCAGTTGCTCATCATGAATGAGTGCATTTCCATCATTATCGAGTTGAACATCGTCCGCCTCATTAGTTAATTCCCGTCCAATTATATTCGATTCTTTTGTCTTAGATGAAACAGGATCAGCATTGGGATCACTTACGGGCTGTCTAGACTCAAAGTCTTTTACTTGCTCCGCTTCACTTGGTGATTGTTCATTGGTTTGATACGTTGTCTTTTCACCATCAGGGATTGATGTTTTCGTCACAGGCAGCGTATCCTTTTTATTTTGCTGTTTATGTGGTTTTACTTGCTCCATATAGCCTGCTTTTGTCCCTTCAACAAGGTGTGAACCTTCGTTTACCAAAACGACTACTTTTCCTTCATTAATTTCTTTCATATATGCATGCGCCTCTGTGTCAGATAAACCTGCACCGGCAAGTTTGTCTGTTAAATCTTCTTTTCCAATATTCATAAAAATCCTAGCTACCTTATCTACCAGTGATTCGTCATCTTCATCTGAAAACGTTTTTACATGTTCGAGCCCTTTTTCATCCAATCTTTCTAGTTCCTCTTCACTGCTTGCTAACACCGTTATTTCTTTTCCTTTGTATCCTTTGGCTTGAAGTGCTTGTATTTCTTGAATCACTTCATTTTGATGAAATACTCCATATACCTTCGTTTCCATAATCATTCCTCCCTAGTTTTTTCCATATACCTATTAATACCCATAGGAAGGATTACTAAACGATTTTTCTCCCCCTCCAGCCTCGTAACAAATGAAAAAGCTATCGAGAATTTCTCGACAGCTTCCACATTTCATTAATAAGTTTTTCTTGATGATTTAGTCTCTTCATCATTTGGATTTAAGGTACGGCTGATGACTTTGTATCCTTTTTCATCCATTTGTTCATCGCGCATAGTGGGCTCATTTTTTTCTTCTTTTTTGGTTTCTGAATCTAAATCAAAGCGACTGTGACTGTTTGCAGCATAGCCAACTGTATTTAAATTGTCTTCATCTTTGACCAATTCATCCGTTGTCGGATGGTTGACCTGGCGAGATGCTCCTTTTGTTGTCACAGGAGTGTTATGATTTGGATTCCCTTCACTATTTCCTTGTGTTGGCGGGAAAACCGCTGTATTTGGATCATTCTCTTCCCCATCAAAACGGTCTCGGCTGCTTTCTGCATACCCCACATCATTCAGCTTTTTTTCGTTGTCTACTCTATCTTCTGTTAACGCCTTTTCATCTAAATCAAAATTATGGTGCTTTATATCACCTGTTGTTGAATCACTTGGTTGACCATTAAAGCGACCTCGGCTTCGTTCTTCATAGCCAACTTCATTCATTTTTTCATCAGTAACCAAATCATCACTTGGATCGTATATTGGACGCTCTGCTACATTTCCTGTTACAACAGTATGATCTTCTTCTTGTGGAAGAGCATTGCTTGTAGTAGAAGGGAAAATATTAGGATCAGGATTGTTCGTTATACCTGATGAAATTGAATTTTTTTCTCTTAAATCAATTTCTTCTTGTTTGCTGGTTAAAGCAACACCTGGTTCATTAGTCACAGTTCCTTCTCCAACGTTGCCCGTTCCTTCGACAAGAACTAATACCCTGCCATCTTTCACATCTTCTGTATAAGCTTCTGCTTCTCTAGTTGATAAGCCTACATTCGAAAGACGTTCTGATAAACTATCCCGGTTGTCGTCTACGAAAAAGTGGACAATTTTATCAAAAAATGAATCGTCTTCAGTAACTACCGTATTCACATCCACAGTACGGTTAAGATTGTCTAAATTCATTGTTTCTTCATTCTTAGCTACGACTGTAATATCGTCGCTTGCATAACCTTTTGCTTTAAGTGTATTAATCGCTCTAATTGTTTCTGCATTTGAATCAAATACTCCATATACGGATTTAGTCATTATCTATATTCCTCCTTAAGATGCTTTCGTTGTCATATCTACTATGTACCCGGTACAAAAGATCTTAAACGAAAAGATTATCCTTCAGAAAAGTAAAAAAATAAAAAGGGTGCCCTTTAGCACCCTTTCGTTTGTTAAGTAAATGTTAATGTATCAACTGTTTCACGGTCTAATTTTTTAATAACTTCCACAAGTAATTTAACCGTATGTTCATAATCATCACGATTAAGCATAGCGGCATGTGAATGGATATAACGAGTAGAAATCGTAATCGCAAGCGCCGGTACACCGTTAGCAGTTAAGTGAATCGCCCCTGCGTCTGTTCCGCCTCCTGGAATCGATTCATATTGATAAGGAATATTGAATTCTTCCGCTGTATGAACGACTAAATCACGGAGTCCTTTATGAGAGATCATCGAGGCATCATACAGAATTATTTGAGGACCGCTCCCCAATTTCCCCTGTGATTCTTTATCACTGATTCCCGGTGTATCCCCCGCCGTTCCTACATCAACAGCAAAGCCGATATCTGGTTTAATCATAGACGTTGACGTTTTCGCTCCACGGAAACCGACTTCCTCCTGAACTGCCCCCACACCATATACGATATTCGGATGGTTCATACCATCAAGCTGCTTAAGTACATCAATGGCAATCGCACAGCCAATGCGGTTATCCCAAGCCTTAGCAAGCAATAACTTTTCATTATTCATTACTGTAAATTCAAAGTATGGTACGACCATATCTCCTGGTCTTACTCCCCAATCCTTAGCTTCCTTAGCACTTGAAGCACCAATATCAATGAACATGTCCTTTAAGTCGACAGGTTTTTTTCGTGCTTCGGGAGTCAGGATATGGGGTGGCTTAGAACCAATAATCCCCGTCAAATCTCCACTTTTCGTAACAACGGTTACCCGTTGAGCAAGAAGGACCTGAGACCACCATCCTCCAAGAGGCTGAAACCAGAGAAAACCTTTTGAGTCGATTCTAGTAACCATAAATCCAACCTCATCTAAATGCCCTGAGATGACAATTTTTGGTCCACCCTCTTTTCCGATTTTCTTTGCTATCAGACTACCAATACCATCAATGACGACTTCATCCGCGTAGGGAGTAATATATTCACGCATCAATTCTCTAACTTCCCCTTCGTTCCCTGGTACCCCTTTTGCATCGGTAAGACGTTTGAGCATCCTTACAGTTTCATCTAATTCTGCCACCAAGTACTCCCCCTCAAAACTTATGTATATCCATTATTATACAACATCTTTATGCTTAGTACCCTTGTTTCTGCCGATCATAGTTAATTTGGTTTTTATCCACGTAAGCCCGCTCTATGTCTTCACCGGAAAAACCAAGCAGGTTCCCTAGCGCTAGATAGTTCTTAAATACTTGTCGATACGCAGACTTTGTTCTTTCTTGATCAAACAATACAATATCTCTATACAATGTGATAAACATAGCCGTAGGTTCTTGTCCCTTATCTAAACCATCAGTCATATCTTTAACTGTATCTCTGAACTCACAGGCGATGCCCAGTGACAAAATAAAGTGAACACCATCAACATATTCAGCTAGGATAGTTTCTTTAGCTGCTGGTCCTTTTAGGCTCCAAAATTTGAAGCATCTCGTTTCATTTGCTAGCTCACCTAACTCCACCAGCAGAGCTAGAATTTTGTTCTCAATTAAATCCGTGTTTTGCAACCCATGCTTTTCCTCAATATGACGATCCAGGGCTTCCTGCATCTCAAATAGTTTTTCTACATTCATCTCGAACCACTCTCTTTCATGCTTTATCTTTGAAAATTATATCAAAAATTTGAAACCTATTGAAAATCTATCCGTATATATACTACTACTTCTGTAAATACAAGGAGGAAAACCCCGTGATTCTATTATTCCGGTTACTTATATTCGTTTTTATCCTGTTCCTAGTATATACAGCTATAAAATATATACTAAGTCCTAAAAGGAAGCTAGAACTTGCTCATGAGCACAAAAAGTACTTTTTCCTAGATGATCATCAGGATATTCGGAAAAATTTTTTATTAACCTATAAGGGTGCATTATTCGAAGGAGAAAAATACCTTGGTACAACGGATGAAGCCTTTGAAGTGGTTTCCATTTTCATCTGGCCAAAAAGTACTGCAGCCCTGCAAGGCTTAGAACGAAAGGACTTTCTATATATTCAATCCGAGATTACACGCAATTATCCGAATGCCGTAATCGACTGGAAAAGTCCCGTTAAAGAATTTTTAAAAGAATAAGAAACTCACAAAGACTGTCGAGAATCCTCGGCAGTCTTTCTTTGATCACCTATGTTATCCCGCGCTATTCTGTGAAAAAAATTCTTTCCAAGGAATAACCGTTTGCTTTTCCCTTACCAGATAAAATAGCAGCGACAGTGATAGTAGAAGTAAAATGATTAAGGTTGGGCTAAATGCCCGAATATAATTGCCGAAAATGGTATATATAAAAGCAAGTGGTATATTCGTTAAAAACGAGGCATAGGAGTAATCTTTTAGGCCTTTCTTTGTTTCCATTAAACACAGTGATAACAAGTGATAGTGAATGAAGGGAATTAAACGTAAAACAGCAACTTGTTGACTATTTAACTTTCTGTTTCCGAAACACTTATTCTTCATTTGCAATATTCGAGCCATAAATCTGGGAAACTGATGCACAGCCACATAGAAGGCAATGCATGATAATGTTAAACCAATTACCGAATACAGTGTCCCTGCAAAAGCACCAAATAATATCCCGCCGGTAATACAGACTACCACAACAGGTATAAATAAGAACTGCCTTAAGACATGAAATACAATAAAGAAAATGGGTGCCATAATGGACCCTGTCTGGAGGAAACTCATAATAAGGGTGAGTTTTTGTTCCAACGTTTTGCCCTCCCTGTTTATTCTCAGCTGTTCCTTACAGCATATCCTCAGTCTGCTTGTACTATGACAAAATGATGACATACCCCACAAGCACTAGCTGGATAATCATTAATGCGGGGAAACCCCATTTAAAAGCAAAATGTTTCGTTTTATGTCGAAACTTTTTCATTCCTGCAAATGCCCCTGTTGCTCCGCCAATCCATGCCAGCACCCAAAGAGTCCTTTCACTTATTCGGTACTGGTGGTTTTGTGCTCTTTTTTTATCAATCCCCATTGTGAAATAGGCAAGTACATTAATAACCACTGCATAAATCCATAGCTCAGTAATCAATTGAAAACTCCTTTCTT